>NZ_QETK01000001.1 GCF_003105155.1 Pseudomonas sp. SDI
GCAGCGACCAGCGGGGCCAGCTGCGACAGGACGTGGCCGACCACGTCGGCGAGGTGCGGCAGCAGGGCGTGGCGCAGGTGGCCGACCTCGCCGCCGAGGTAGGGCAGGTCGGCGTGCTGCGGGCGTGCGGGATTGCCCAGGTGGGCCGCGGCTTGGTCGCCGAGCTCGTGCACGGCACTGTTGGTATAGGCTTTGGGGTGGGTGCCGAGGTTCTCCAGTACCTCGCGGTTGCAAGGTTAGCGCCCGCAGAGCTGGCCAGCCCCCTGTGGGCGCTGGCCTTATCGGCGATCAGGCCGACACTTCGCTCAAGCGTCGCGGAACAACCACGGCTGGCTCGCCCGGTGCTTGCCCTCGAACGCTGCAATCGCCTCGCTGTCCTGCAAGGTCAGGCCGATATCGTCCAGGCCATTGAGCAAGCAGTGCTTGCGGAACGCATCGATTTCGAAGCCCAGCACCTTGCCGTCGGGACGGCTGACGGTCTGCGCCTGCAAATCAATGGTCAGTTGGTAGCCCGGATTGGCTTCCACCTGTTTGAACAGCTCATCGACGTCGGCATCGCTGAGGATGATCGGCAACAAGCCGTTCTTGAAGCTGTTGTTGAAGAAGATGTCGGCATAGCTTGGCGCGATGATGCTGCGGAAACCGTACTCTTCCAACGCCCACGGCGCGTGCTCGCGGCTGGAGCCGCAACCGAAGTTCTCCCGCGCCAGCAACACGCTGGCCCCCTGGTAGCGCGCATGGTTGAGCACGAAATCCGGGTTCTGCGGGCGCTTGCTGTTGTCCTGGTACGGCTGCCCGACATCCAGGTAGCGCCACTCGTCGAACAGATTCGGGCCAAAGCCGGTGCGTTTGATCGACTTCAGGAACTGCTTGGGAATGATCTGGTCGGTGTCGACGTTGGCACGGTCCAGTGGTGCGACGAGGCCGGTATGCTGGGTAAAGGCTTTCATGCTGCGCTCCCTTGGATCAACTCGCGGACATCGACAAAACGCCCCGTCACGGCTGCAGCGGCAGCCATCGCCGGGCTCACCAGGTGGGTACGCCCACCGGCACCCTGGCGCCCTTCAAAGTTACGATTGGAGGTGGACGCGCAATGCTCGCCACTTTCCAGGCGGTCCGGGTTCATCGCCAGGCACATCGAGCAGCCCGGTTCACGCCACTCGAAACCGGCTTCGAGGAAGATCTTGTCCAGGCCTTCCTGCTCGGCCTGCGCCTTGACCAGGCCCGAGCCCGGCACGACGATGGCCTGCTTGACAGTAGCGGCAACCTTACGGCCTTTGGCGATCACTGCCGCCGCCCGCAGATCCTCGATCCGCGAGTTGGTGCAGGAGCCGATGAACACGCGGTCCAGCTGAATGTCGGTGATCGCCTGGTTGGCGCTCAAGCCCATGTACTTCAAGGCGCGCTCGATCGAGCCACGCTTGACCAGGTCGGCTTCGGCGGCCGGGTCCGGCACGCGTTGGTCAACCGCCAGGACCATTTCCGGCGAGGTACCCCAGCTGACCTGCGGCTTGATCTGTGCAGCGTCCAGTTCGACCACGGTGTCGAACACGGCATCAGCGTCGGAGACCAGGTCTTTCCAGGCTTCGACGGCCAGCTCCCACTGCTCGCCTTTTGGCGAATACGGACGGCCCTTGACGTAGGCAACGGTCTTCTCGTCGGTGGCCACCAGGCCGACCCGCGCACCGGCCTCGATGGACATGTTGCAGATGGTCATGCGGCCTTCGACGGACAGATCGCGAATAGCGCTGCCGGCAAATTCCATGGCATGACCGTTGCCACCGGCGGTGCCGATCTTGCCGATCACGGCAAGGACGATGTCCTTGGCGGTGACACCGAACGGCAACTGCCCTTCGACGCGCACCAGCATGTTCTTCATTTTCTTGGCCACCAGGCACTGGGTGGCGAGCACGTGCTCCACCTCGGAAGTGCCAATGCCATGGGCCAGGGCGCCGAAGGCACCGTGGGTGGAGGTGTGCGAGTCGCCGCAGACCACAGTCATGCCGGGCAAGGTGGCACCCTGCTCCGGGCCGATGACGTGCACGATCCCCTGACGCACGTCATTCATCTTGAATTCAGTGATGCCATATTCGTCACAGTTCTCATCGAGGGTCTGCACCTGCAGGCGCGACACCTGGTCGACGATGGCGTCGATACCGCCCTTGCGCTCCGGGGTCGTCGGCACGTTGTGGTCAGGCGTGGCGATGTTGGCATCGATGCGCCAGGGTTTGCGGTTGGCCAGGCGCAGGCCTTCGAAGGCTTGCGGCGACGTCACTTCGTGAATGATGTGACGGTCGATGTAGATCAGCGCCGAACCATCGTCGCGCTGCTTGACCAAATGCGAATCCCAAAGCTTGTCGTAGAGCGTTTTGCCGGCCATCAGACTGTTCCTCATCAGCGTCTTTCTATGCCAATAACCCCTTGGCTTGTATGGCGGATGCTATGGGGTTAGATTGAATAACTCAAATTCATAATTTTTATGGTTTGGATAACCGAAAGGAATACGAGTAGTGGACCTGGCAAACCTCAATGCCTTTATTGCAATTGCCGAAACCGGCAGCTTTTCCGGCGCAGGCGAGCGCCTGCACCTGACCCAGCCAGCCATCAGCAAACGCATTGCCGGGCTTGAGCAACAACTCGATGTGCGGCTGTTCGACCGCCTGGGCCGCGAAGTCAGCCTGACCGAGGCCGGCCGCGCCCTGCTGCCGCGCGCCTACCAGATTCTCAACGTGCTCGACGACACCCGCCGGGCCCTGAGCAACCTGACCGGCGAGGTCAGCGGTCGGCTGACCCTGGCCACCAGCCACCATATCGGTCTGCACCGCCTGCCGCCGCTGTTACGGGCCTTTACCCGGCAGTACCCGGCCGTGGCGCTGGATATCCAGTTTCTCGACTCGGAAGTGGCCTACGAGGAAATTCTCCACGGCCGCGCCGAAATCGCCGTGATTACCCTGGCGCCGGAGCCGCATCACCTGGTACGCGCCGTGCCGGTGTGGGACGACCCGCTGGATTTCGTCGTCGCCCCGGGCCATCCGCTAGCCTGCAAGGGTGCGGTCAACCTGACCGACATTGGTCACCACCCGGCGGTGTTTCCCGGCGGCAATACCTTTACCCGGCATATCGTCCAGCGCCTGTTCGAGGCCCAGGGCCTGACGCCGAACATCGCCATGAGCACCAACTACCTGGAAACCATCAAAATGATGGTGTCCATCGGCCTCGCCTGGAGTGTGCTGCCGCGGACTATGCTCGATGAGCAGGTTGCACCCATCGCCTTGCCGGGCATACAGCTGTCGCGCCAGCTAGGCTACATTCTGCACACGGAACGAACGTTATCGAATGCGGCCAGAGCGTTTATGGCACTGCTCGACAGCCATGCGAGAGAACAGTAGGACCGCCCGTCAGCGCCCACGGCCGGCCCGATCCCAAGGAAGTGTTATCCGCCAAAGGTCTGGTAATCGATGCCCAAATCAGCAAACCGTTTTCCGCGCCTGCCCCGAATCCACGCGGCAGACCCCCAGGAGTCGGAGCAAACCTGGGAGAACGCACCGCAACTGCTGGCGGCCCTGAACGGCGCGCGCCTGGGCGCCTGGTTCTGGGATGTTGACAGCGGCCGCATCAACTGGTCGCGCGGCACCCAGGCGCTGTTCGGCTTCGACCCGCATCAGCCGCTGCCCAACGACCTCGATTACCTGGACTTGCTACCGCCGGAAGACCGTGCCCGCACCTTGCAGGCGTTCCACGCGGTGCTCAATGGCGAGCCGGTGGAGCAGGCCCTGCGCCACCGCATCCGCTGGCCGGACGGTAGCCTGCACTGGCTGGAAATCAACGGCAGCATGAGCAAGGACCGCAACGGCCGACCGCAGATGATCGGGGTGATCCGCGAGATCACCCGCCAGCGCGAGCGCGAAAGCGCACTGATCAACTCGGAAAAACGCTTTGCCACGCTGTTCCACCTCAGCCCCAACGTGGTCCTGCTCACCCGGCGCAGCGACGGCATGATCTACGAGGTCAACCAGCACTTCGAGCAGACCCTCGGCTGGCCGGCCAGCCAGATCACCGACAAGACCACCCTGGAACTGGGCCTGTGGGTCAACCCGCAGCAGCGCCACCAGGTGCTGGAAGCCACCCGCGGCACCAAGGGCCCGGTCACCCTGGAGGTGCAGTTTCGCGCCAGCAGCGGGCAAGTCCACGATGGCATTCTCAGCACCCAGACCATCGAGCTGGAAGGTGTCGCCTACCTGCTCAGCACCTTCGTCGACACCAGCGAGCGCAAACGTGCCGAACAGGCACTCAAGGACAGCCAGGAACGCCTCGACCTGGCACTGGACTCGGCACAACTCGGCACCTGGGACTGGCACATTCCCAGCGGCATGCTCTACGGCTCGGCGCGCGCCGCGCAGTTGCACGGACTTGAGCCAGTGCCGTTCCACGAATCGTTCGAAGCGTTTTTCGAAGGCGTACCCGAGCAGGAACGCAGCACCATGCGCCAGGCCTACCGCAGCCTGCGCGAAGGGCCAGCCGGCAATTACCAGATCACCTACCGGATTCAGCTGGAGAACGGCACTTCACGCTATATAGAGAGCCGCGCCCGGTTATATCGCGACGCCCAGGGCAACCCGCTGCGCATGGCCGGGACGCTGCTCGACATCACCGACCAGGTCGAACGCGAGCAACGCCTGACCAGCTCCGAGGAAAAATTCGCCAGCCTGTTCCAGGTCAGCCCCGACCCGATCTGCGTCACCCGCCAGGACACCGGCCAGTTCATCGAGATCAACCCGGCGTTTACCCAGACCTTCGGCTGGAGTGCCGAGCAGGTGCTCAACCGCACCGCCGAGGAAATCGGCCTGTGGGCCGAATCGGCCGAGCGCGCCCGGCGCATCGAACAGGTAATCCGCGACCAGGCGCTGAACAATGTGGCCGTGGTGGTCAACCATCAGGACGGCCAGGCGCTGACCTGCGTGATCTCCAGCCGGCCGATCAAGGTCGACAACCAGACCTGCAGCGTGACCACCCTGCGCGACATCACCCAGCAGCAGCGCGCCGAGGCAGCCCTGAAGGCCAGCGAAGAGAAGTTCGCCATGGCCTTCCACTCCAGCCCCGACGCCATCACCATCACCGAGCGCGACAGTGGCCGCTATCTGGAAGTGAACGACGGTTTCTGCCGCCTTACCGGCTACCGCGCCGACGAGGTACTCGGCCGCAGCGCCAACGATATCGGGCTGTGGGCCGACGACAAGCAGCACACGCTGCTGCTGGCCGAAGTGCAGGAGCGCGGGCGGATTCATCACCGCGAGATGCTCGGACGCAGCAAGCGCGGGGAAATCCTCACCCTGGAAGTGTCGGTGGAGCCGATCACCCTCAACGAGGCCGACTGCCTGCTGCTGACCGCCCGCGACGTCAGCCAGTTGAAGAACGCCGAGGCGCAGATTCGTCACCTGGCCTATCACGACCCGCTGACCAACCTGCCCAACCGCGCGCTGCTGATGGACCGCCTGAGCCAGCAGATTGCCCTGCTCAAGCGCCACAATTTGCGCGGCGCCCTGCTGTTCCTCGACCTCGACCATTTCAAGCACATCAACGATTCGCTCGGCCACCCGGTCGGCGACACCGTGCTGAAGATCATCACCGCCCGGCTGGAGGCCAGCGTGCGCATGGAAGACACCGTCGCGCGCCTGGGCGGCGACGAGTTCGTGGTGCTGCTCAGCGGCCTGGAAGGCAGCCGCGAGGAGGTCACCGACAAGGTTCGGGAACTGGCCGATACCCTGCGCGAGCTGCTGGCCGAGCCAATGTCGCTGGACGGCCAACGCCTGCAGGTAACACCGAGTATCGGCGTGGCGCTGATACCCGACCATGGCTCGACCCCGGCCGACTTGCTCAAGCGGGCCGATATTGCCCTGTACCGGGCCAAGGATTCCGGGCGCAACACCACGCAACTGTTCCACACCACCATGCAGAAGGCGGCCAGCGAGCGCCTGCGCATGGAGAGCGACCTGCGCATGGCCCTGGCCCGAGGCGAACTGGCGCTGCACTTCCAGCCGCAAGTGGACGCGCGGGACAACCGCATCGTCGGTGCCGAGGTGCTGCTGCGCTGGCACCACCCGCTGCTCGGCCAGCAGCCGCCGGCGCAGTTCATTCAAGTGCTGGAGGAAAGCGGGCTGATTCTGGAAGTGGGCAGCTGGATTCTCGACGAGGCCTGCGATGCCTGCTCACGGATGTTGCAGGACGGGCTGATCGATGCCGAGGACTTCAGCCTGTGCGTGAACATCAGCCCCCGGCAGTTCCGCCAGAACGACTTTGTCGAGCGGGTGCGGCGCAGCCTGGATGACTACCGCCTGCCCTACGCGATGCTCAAGCTGGAGATAACCGAGGGTATCGTGATCCAGAACCTGGAGGACACCATCAGCAAGATGCGCGAATTGAAGGCGTTCGGCGTGAGTTTTGCGATGGACGACTTCGGCACCGGGTATTCGTCACTGACCTACCTGAAGCGCTTGCCGGTGGATGCGTTGAAGATCGACCAGTCGTTCGTGCGCGACGCACCGCTGGACCCGAACGACGCGGAGATCGTCCGGGCAATCGTGGCAATGGCGCGCAGCCTGGACCTGGCAGTGATTGCCGAAGGGGTCGAGCTAAGCGAGCAGCTGGAGTTTCTGGAGCGGCTGGGCTGCCATTTGTACCAGGGCTATCTGCACAGCCGGCCGTTGCCGCTGAACGAGTTCCGGGCGATGTTGCTGCAGGCGCCGGCGGATTACTGAAACGCCCAAGCTCAGGGGGCACTGTCGCTCAACAATCAGGCACAAAAAAGGGCACCTCACGGTGCCCTTTCTTCGATCAGTTCAGCGCCGCTTGGTCGCTGTTGATCGGGATGCGCTTGGCCTTGGCGTCTTCCGGCACGATGCGCAACAGATCGATGCTCAGCAGCCCGTTGGCCAACCCCGCGGCCTTGACCTCGATATGGTCGGCCAGGCGGAACGACAGCTTGAACGCACGCTGGGCGATGCCCTGGTGCAGGTAGGTGACGCTTTCGCCGCTGCCGTCACGTTTGCCGCCAGTGACAGTCAACACGCCCTTCTCCACTTGCAGATCAAGATCCTGCTCCTGGAAACCGGCCGCCGCAACGACGATTCGATAATGGTCATCGCCATGTTTTTCCACGTTGTAGGGTGGGTAGGTGCTACCCGACTCATTACGTGCCGCGGATTCGAACAGATCGTTGAAACGGTCGAAACCAACGGAATGACGGAACAGTGGAGCCAGAGAAAATGCGGTAGTCATGGTAAATCTCCTGAGTTATCAGCGAGTTGGTGTTCAACGCGACCCGACTTCGGCATCGCGTACTCCCTAGATAAGGACCACCCGGACGATTTCAAGCACGCCCATACACATTTTTTCAGGCCGCCTCGACCAACGGCATCCCGAGCAAGCGGCCGATCCGCTCGCAGTCCTGCTCGCGGCGCAGCTCGACAAACAGTTCGGCCGCCTCGGGATACGTGCGGGTGAGCATCGCCACCCACTGTTTCAGGCGCCCCGGCGCTGCACGCGGGGTCAGCTCGGCGATGACCTGGGCCCAGAACTCGCGGATCAACGGCAGCAAACCCTGCCAGCTCAGTGGCTCGAAGGCGACGCCATCGCGCACCGCAGCGATCTGCCGGGCCAGGTCCGGGCGCGAGACCAGGCCGCGACCCAGCATGATGTCCTCGACACCACTGACCTCACGGCAACGCCGCCAGTCGTCGAGGGTCCAGACCTCGCCATTGGCGAACACCGGCACCTTGACCACGTCCTGCACCCGCGCCACCCATTCCCAGTGTGCCGGCGGCTTGTAGCCTTCGACCTTGGTGCGCGCGTGCACCACCAGCTGTGCGGCGCCACCTTCGGCCAGCGCCAGGGCACAATCGATGGCGCCGTCCGGGCTGTCGAAGCCCAGGCGCATCTTCGCCGTGACCGGAATGTGCGCCGGCACCGCGCGGCGCACTTCAGACAAAATCGTATGGAGCAGCTCGGGCTCCTTGAGCAGCACCGCGCCACCGCGGGACTTGTTCACCGTCTTGGCCGGGCAGCCAAAATTCAGGTCGATCACCGGCGCGCCGAGCTCGCAGGCCAGCGCGGCGTTTTCCGCCAGGCATCCTGGGTCGGAACCGAGCAGTTGCACCCGCATCGGCACGCCGGCCGCGGTTTGCGCACCCTGGCGCAATTCCGGGGCGAGCTTGTAGAACTGCGACGGCGGCAACAGCCGGTCGCAGACGCGGATGAACTCGGTAACGCACCAGTCAACCCCACCGACCCGAGTCAGCAGGTCGCGCAGGATGTTGTCGACCAGCCCCTCCATCGGGGCCAGGGCAATTTGCATGGGAAGAAGGCCTGCGGCAAAAGCCGGCAGTTTAACAAAGGGCTGCGGCGAAGGATGATCTTTACTTTGCCGGCGAGACGTACTGCACCTGCGCCATCGCGCGCGGGCACTCAGGGTGAACAATGGATAACGAGCAACAGGCAAGGCCACACGGGCCGAGCATCATCTGGTTCACCGGGGTTTCCCGGGTCGGCACCACAATGCGCTGGCCGGCGAGATCAAGGATCTTCACCGGGATCAGCCGCAATAATGAAGCGCTGCACAAGCGGGCGCTGAGTTTCGATACTTCACGTTGTTCGGTGGTGTAGATCGTCGAGCGTATTCTCGCCCATACCGGGCTTCAACACGCCGACGGGTCGAGCAAGGCGGCGCCGTAGCCTTCGAGAAACTCGGCAGGCATGCGCTTGGGCTTGCCGCTGGACAACTCGATGCAGACAAAGGTGGTTTGCGCGCGCAACAAGGTGGTGCCATCGCTGGGCCGCACCAGCTGGAAATGCCGGGTCATCTTCAGGCGCTGGTCCCAATCGACGATCCACGTCGCCAATTGCAGCTCGTCGTCTTCGTAGGCGCTGGCCAGGTAGTCGATTTCGTGACGAACCACGGCCATCGCCCGGTCCAGGCGCCGGTATTCTGCCAGGTCCAGGCCCAAGCGCTGCGAATGGCGCCAGGCACAGCGCTCCAGCCAGGTGACGTAGACCGCGTTATTGGCGTGGCCGAGGCCGTCGATGTCGTCGGCAGCGACGCGAAGGTCGATGACGAATGGCGTTGCCAGATCCCAACTCATGTCCGCTCCAATCGGTGATGAATGGGCAGAGTGTAACGGATGCTTGGCCACCCCAGCGATAGACTACAAATTGTATTATTATCTCCCCATAGGCCGACATCCGAATGAACCAACGTAGCGTTACCTACCACTCGTCGGAACTCTTCGTGTGAAGGGAAAATTAACTTTAGCCAATCCTCATGGAGCAAGGAAAAAACCTACAGTAAAAATAAATAATTCCCACTAGGTAGAAAATTAAGATCCCACAAAATTAAGAGAGCCACGTCACACAAAAGACCTTCAAATACATTTCAGACAAAACAACCAGAAAAGACTGAAAGATTTTACGAACCAATTTCCCACAAAACCAAAACAACTGGTTAAACACCACTACCTTTGACTTGGAACGCCTATTCAAATAAAAATCCCGAACCCCAATCACGGAGAAAGCAAAAAGGGACGTAAGATATGAACAGCGAAAATAGTGTGTTAGGCGAAACCCTTCTTGCACTTGACCATTCCATACAGCACCAAATTGATATGGAGTTTTTTGGCAGATCAGGAGGTGCAGGTGGTTGCGGTGGCTCTGGTGGATGCAGCGGGGGTAGCAATTCTGTGAACTACGAACCCGTATAAAACGTCCATCAACCACGTGCCTCGCCAATTAGCTGGGCACGTGGCACGAGAAATCCGCCATGCCAATAAAAATTAATAACTATGAGCTATTGAACTTCGAACCGGACACTCTCCTACTCACGAAATCTGGAATAACCAAGCCAAATGAAACACCTATCAAATCCTTGCTATCCGAGCTTGCAACCCTTAAAAACCAATCAATCGCAGAGCAGCAGCTAGACACCATAATAGCGAACCACTTTGACACACCTAGAATCGCCTTAGATTTCTTGCTGGACACGGTAACGATTCAGCGAGCAGCAAAAGCACCCTACTATCGTAAGGAAACCTTATATTTTGATACCGAACCAATAAGCCAAGCCAAAGGAATATTTTCAGATAGCATAAACCTGGAGACCTGCTCATTCGACGAGCACAACGTCGTCCCCAAAAAATGAAAGAAAGCTATTTATTCTCGCAACATTCGACTTACACCCAAGCAACGCCAGAGACTTTTATTTCAAATTTTGTACAAAAAACCCCGAAAGCGCGATTATTCCAGGGTATTTCATAGAGGGAAAGTACCATCTCAGCCAGCCCTTCATACCAGCTATCGGGAATCCATGCGCATTCTGTGCAATCGATAGAATTCGAAACGCTGAAAAGCTCAGACCTGGAATGTGTCAATGCTTGAGGATGAACCCGTGAGCATTCCGCACGACTACTGCATAAAATTTACAGAAGCCGACGTCATGAGTGATACATTAAACTTTCACTGCAAAGGAAACTACCTGATTCACCAGACAACCCGACACATCAGCACACTGCACCATTTAAAAGACAACGATCTGATCACGCTTACCGGCAACGAACTACTGTTGTATCCGGATCACTGTGACACCACAGAGCCCAATGAAATTTCGCCACTTACATCGAAACAACCATTGCATCGCAAAGCATCTTGCGAAAAATTCAGTGACTACGCCATTCCAGTCGACACGTTGCGCGCCATCCTCTCACCATTGGTGTCTCGACCGGACCATCCTTACAAACGTGGATACCCTAGTGCTGGGGCACTTTACCCCGTTGAACTATTTTGCTGCGATCTGAACGCACAATCCGCCTGGCCGAACTCTCACGTTTATCACTTACTCCCTCGTTCGAGAAAGCTAGAGAGCATCCAAAACTGCTTCGCCGCCGAACACCTACACGACACATTATTGCCTACCAAACAGGACATCGGCAGCCCTTCGATCGCGTCAATCTATTTCATGTATTTACCCAAAGCGCTTTTCAAATATCGATATCGAGGGTATCGCCACGCTCTGTTGGAGGCTGGAGCTCTGCATACAGCTTATAGGACAGCACGCGTGAAAATACATAGCAAAGTTGCGCATTCAAATCACCCTGATTATCTATTTTTCCAACCCAACGCACTCAGAAGCCTTCCATCCTCTATCGATACTGGAAGCAAATGGCAAATTCACGGATCCGGCGTTGGCTGGGGGAGCAAGTCGATTGCCTCCGCCATGGGCGAATTCATTGAACGGCGCCACTTCTATCTGGACATTGCCAGAGAGAAGTCAGGCACTCTGCAAGACGCGTTAACCTCTGCGGAGGCCAATGAATTCGTAAGCGCCTTCCTCCAGACGAGCCGCACAGAAACCACTAAAGAAAAAATCAGAGCACACGCCTTTCAACTCACAAAAGCCTGGCGGACCAAAGACTGGTCACCCTGCTTCATCCCTAGCGTCTGCCTCTCACTCACACCAGTGACCGGCGACAGCGACAACAACTATTACCCGAACAGAGATACTTGTGGATGCAGCCTACACTGGAGCGCAAAACATTCAATCCAAGGCGCTATTCAAGAGTCCCTGGAAAGACAATTCCTAACACGCTTCTGGCTAACCAATACGTGCCAAAAAATCCTTAAGCCCATTGAGATCGATAAACTACTCAAGCATTCAGAGTGCGGCGCAACGTTCAAACACCTAAGTAGCGCCGGGACGCTACAGGCCTTCGACATCAGCGATAGTGATTTCCCAGGAACGTGCATAATAGCTATTTATAGCAGCGACGTCACTGGACGCGCTGTAAGGTATTGTGCAGGCATGTCTTACGCTAAGAATCGACGAGCCGCCCTCGAAAAATCCATACTTGAGCTTTGGCAGACATATCGCTTCATGAATCTTTTCTATAGAAGCGATTCGAAAAATGAAACAATAAAAGACGAATACTTAAGGCACTTCCTGACCTGCAGCAGCGAGCACACCGCAGCACAATTCAATAACATTACTGAGGCCCCGCCACCTAACAGAACCTCACACCCACTCACACTGAAAAACCTAATATCCGCACTTACCGCAAAAAACCTACACGACTACCTATACATGAACAGCACGAGCGTAAACGGAAATGATTTTTACGCCTGCAAATTTTTATCTCCAAACATATTCCTACACATGAACAACGCAGCAAACATAAACACAGAAAATAGCTACTCCCATGGCTTCAGCGACAAAATAATAAAATCAAGGCAGTCTACAATGGTGCCTTTCCCATGAATGCGAGATATAAAAACCTTCTACACCGCCTCCACTCCACCCTCCTTATATTACTCAAAGAACAGCTAAAAGAACCAACAGCAATACTTTGGAGCATTGTCTCACCTTGTATATTTTTCCACTTCATGGCGATTGCGCCGGACAACCGACCACCGCATGAAGGACATTACATAATCGTCGCCTCCTGGTTTTATGCCTACATTGCGTTAAGTACTGCCTTGTTCGGCTGTAGTTTTTATTTAATTGGCCGGCGCGAAAGCGGCTTTATTCGCTCTTTTATTTATAATCGATCCTCAATCGCACTCTACCTTGCTGCACACATCACTGGTTACGCCCTTATCGCGCTTTGCTATGCTAGCCTTTTTTATCTGGTTACACGCCCTGCTTTTGGCGACTACTCAGCAATGGAATTCATCAACCTCATCATTCGATTCTTTATTAGCTACACTTATTTTTCTTGTGCCGGCCTATTAATAGCACTCTTACCCTTGAAGTTCTCTACAGCCAGCACGCTATTCTCAATAATTTCTTTCACTATGCTATCGCTAAGTTACCTTAGCAGTACGACAGAAAGCACACTCTCGACACTCAACCTTGTCAATCCCTTGAGGCTGGCACAGACGTTTATCTGTGCCCCTTCAAATCTGCCGCTCATCGTATGCGGCGCTATTTTTTCTACACTTACATGCGGTTCGCTTCTCCATAAATACCTGCGCATTCACCCTGTCTGGAGCCGCTATTGATGAACCTGCTCAGCGTAATAAACATCAGCCACCATTTTGGAAACAAGCAACTGTTCAACGACGCATCCCTGGACATCGAAAAGGGCAAACTTACCGGCTTGCTAGGCCCAAACGGTTCGGGCAAGACAACCTTTTTCGACATGCTGTGCGGGCTGCTACCCCCACAGCATGGAACAGTATCAAACTCCGCCACGACTCAACTCTATCTTTCGCAGACACTTTCGACACCCACCTCTCTTCGCATGGATGAGATATTTAAATTACTATCTGCCCTTTCCTGTACTGCGCCACCTTCAAATGCGGACATCAACGCTAAACTGGCAGAATGGCCGAGCCAAATTGGTGAGCGTTACCGTGAAACAAGCAAAAGAAAGCCTGCAGTTTGCAGCTATGGTGAGATCCGGTGCTTTTTCACTCTATCTTTGCTGCTGTTACCCTGCGAGCTTATCATTCTCGATGAACCCACTGCGGGGGTGGATCCCGAGTTTCGCTATTATATATGGCAGTGCCTGCGTCAAGCTGCAGACCAAGGGGTGACCGTGCTTGTTTCATCCCATTACATTGAAGAGATAGCAAACCATTGCGATATATTCCATTCCATCATCGACACCACGTTTGCAACCTTCAACTGTAGCAAAGACTATCTAAAACAATTTGGCGCCAGCACGCTGGACGAAGCATTCATCAAGTCACTTTCGCATAGCCGCCTGGCGTCCAGCTCAACACCTTGAATTACCGGCCAATTGCAGAGCCGGCTGAGCGTTCCGCCCCAACAATGCCAGAACACCATCGATCACCAGCGGATCGGCCAACACCCGTTGGTGCCCACCTTCCTGGAGCATCAGCAAGCGGCTGTCGAACCAGGCATCGTGAATGATTCGGGCTTCTCCGGCAGGCACCAGCCGGTCGTCTTCGGCATGCACGATCAGGCCGGGCATCTCCAACTGATAGCCAGTGACATCCAGGCGCATGATCGGCACACCGACTTCGCGCTCGATCTGCCGAATGAACGCCGCCCGAGCCCGCGCCGGCAGGCCCAGATGGTGGGCAAAGCCACGTAGCACGCCAATCAGCCGGGCCGGTGCGGCAATGCTCACCACGGCGTCGGCACGCAGCCCCCACTGCAACGCCAGCAGTACACTGGCACCGCCCATGGAATGCCCAATCACGGCCTTCAGCGGCGGCAACTCGGCCGCCGCCTCCAGCAGCGCCCGGGCGAACAGCACAACATTCGCCTGATTGCCGGGCGAACGACCGTGCGCCGGGCCCTCCAGGGACACGGCGGTATAGCCGGCATCGACCAGGGTTTCAATCAACTTGGCAAACTGCGTTGGACGCCCTTCCCAACCGTGCATCAACAGCACGGTCGGGCCCTGCCCCCAGCGCAAGGCCGACAGGCCGAAGCGCAAGGTGATGCGTTCGGCACGCGCCAGCAGCGGCAACTCCCAATCACGCGGTGGCAAGGTACGCGGGGTCATGAAGGCGCGACGCATCTTGCGCGCGACACGCTCGGGAAGCAGATGGCCCAAGGTGCCATTGACGCCACGAATCCAGCTCAAGGTATTCATCGCTTCGCTCCAGTGCACAAGGCTCGATCAGATCACCGCCGACTTGGCGGCACGTAACACACGGTCGGAAAGTTCGTCGCTGCCAAGGGCCCGCGCCAGGGCCAGGCCACCCACCATCAGGGCAAGGTCGGCGAGCACCTTGTCGGCGTCTTCGGGGCTGTCGGCCAGCTCGGCCGTCATCAATTCGATATGCTCGGCCAGCACCTGGCGGAAGTCGTCAGGCAAGCGGCTCATCTCGCTCAGCGAGGTCGGCAGCGGGCAGGCGTGCTCGGTGGCGTCGCGGTGCTTGCGCGACAGGTAGAAGGCCGCCACCAGCGCCCGCCGCGCTTCGCCATTGAGCGCAGGATCGACTTCCCGCAGCAGGGCACGACGCTCGCACAGCAACTGGCTGAAGGCTTCGAGCATCAGCGCGTCCTTGCTCTCGAAATGCGCGTAGAACCCACCGACGGTGAGCCCAGCAGCGCCCATTACCTGGCCAACGCTGGGCTCGGCGGGGCCGTGCAGAATCAGCGCACTACGCGCGGCATCAAGAATGCGTTCGCGGGTTCGGGCCTTCTTGTCGTTCATCGCTCGCCTCCAAATATTATGATCGCAATATTATCAGCGTAATATTTATTCGCAAGCACTTTCCCCTGCCACTGGTCGCGGCAAGGGAAAAACTTTTTGGCGGGAAAAAACAAAAGGCTCATTCAATAATCGAATGAGCCTTGAAATTCCGCAGAGCGGATAAAATGGCGTCCCCTAGGGGACTCGAACCCCTGTTACCGCCGTGAAAGGGCGGTGTCCTAGGCCACTAGACGAAGGGGACTTGTAACCTTCGTAGAGATCCGTTTTCACGAACCCTGGCAAAATTGGTGGAGCTAAGCGGGATCGAACCGCTGACCTCCTGCATGCCATGCAGGCGCTCTCCCAGCTGAGCTATAGCCCCAGATTTTTCGTCTCGCGACGCTGCGACCTCTTTCGACATCGCATGTATAAAACTGGCGTCCCCTAGGGGACTCGAACCCCTGTTACCGCCGTGAAAGGGCGGTGTCCTAGGCCACTAGACGAAGGGGACGCAACCCTTCTACCAATTGACCAGGCTGCTTGCCTGATCTGCTTGCAGTCAATATTACCGACTGCAAACCTGGAAATTGGTGGAGCTAAGCGGGATCGAACCGCTGACCTCCTGCATGCCATGCAGGCGCTCTCCCAGCTGAGCTATAGCCCCACAATGTCGCTTTGAACTGAATCGCTTGGCTGGGTGCTTCGCGCTTCGTTTCGTTCATCGCTGTGGACGGGGCGCATATTAAGATCGGATGGCGAACCTGTCAAATATATTTTCAACAAAATTCAAAATTTTTTTCCGAGATAACAAACACTTACCTGTCTCTGACGGGAAAAAGCCCGATTTTGCTGGGCCGCGCGCCCGATAAAGCATCGCCGCCAAGGCCGACTCCGACACAGGGCAATGGTACGCCCTGCCCTGCTGGAGCCGGCATTGCCGGCGATCAGTTGCTCAAGCGAGTGTCAGGCAATCGTGCCCAAGAGCTTTTCCCACTCCTTGTTTTCCTTCTTCGACACGCCACCCAGCAGGTCCAGCGCCTGGCGCAGACGGAAGCGGGTCAGGTCCGGACCGAGGATTTCCATCGCATCGAGCACCGAGACCGAGCTGGCCTGGCCAGTGATCGCGGCAAACATCAGCGGCATGGCATCACGCAGCTTCAGTTCCAGTGCCTCGACGACGGCCTGAATGGTCGCGGTGATCCGCTCTTTTTCCCACTGACGCAGGCTTTCCAGTTTCCACAGGATCAATTGCATCACCTGACGCACCTGGTCGCCGGAGAGCTTCTTGCTTTCGAACAGCTTGGCGTCCAGCTTCAGCCCGCCTTCGAAGAAGAACCCGCCCAGCGGCGCAATCTGGCTGAAGGTTTCGACGCGACCCTGCACATGCGGGGCGATCTTCATCATGTAGTCGCTGTTGAACGCCCACTGCTGCACGCGCGCGGCAAACTCCTGCACCGGCAGGTCGCGCAACCACTGGCCGTTCAACCAGGACAGCTTCTCGATATCGAAAATCGGCCCGCCCAGCGAGACGCGGGACAGATCGAAGTGCTCGACCATTTCGCTCAGGGAGAATTTTTCGCGCTCGTCCGGCATCGACCAGCCCATGCGGCCCAGGTAGTTGAGCATCGCTTCCGGCATGAAGCCCATGCGCTCGTAGAAGGTAACCGAGGTCGGGTTCTTGCGCTTGGACAGCTTGCTCTTGTCCGGGTTGCGTAGCAGCGGCATGTAGCACAGCTGTGGCTGTTCCCAGCCGAAGTATTCGTACAGCTTGATCAGCTTGGGTGCCGACGGCAGCCACTCTTCACCGCGCAGAACGTGGGTGATGCCCATCAGGTGGTCGTCGACCACGTTGGCCAGGAAGTACGTCGGCAGGCCGTCGGTCTTCATCAGCACCTGCATGTCCATGCGATCCCAGGGGATCTCGACATCGCCACGCAACAGATCAGGCACCACGCAGATGCCTTCGCTCGGCACCTTCATGCGGATCACATGCGGCTCGCCAGCGGCCAGGCGGCGCGCCACTTCTTCAGGCGAGAGCAACAGGGCACGGCCATCGTAACGCGGGGTTTCACCCCGCGCGATCTGCTCGGCACGCATCTGATCCAGCTCTTCGGCGGTACAGAAGCACGGGAAGGCATGACCGAGGTCGACCAGTTGCTGAGCGTACTGTTTGTAGATCTCACCACGTTCGCTCTGCCGGTACGGACCGTGCGGGCCACCAACATCCGGGCCTTCGCTCCACTCGATACCCAGCCAGCGCAGGGCGTCGAAGATCTGCTGTTCGGATTCGCGGGTCGAACGCAACTGGTCGGTGTCTTCGATACGCAGGATGAATTCGCCACCGTGCTGCTTGGCGAAGCAGTAGTTGAACAGGGCGATGTAGGCGGTGCCGACATGGGGATCGCCAGTAGGCGAAGGCGCGATGCGCGTGCGAACGGTGGTCATGGGAGTCTCGAACAAGAGATGAAACAAAGGCTGGATGTTAACAGGGTGAAGGTGCCCGGCTCCAGTAATGGGCGCGATCGTCACTTGTGCCAGCGGATCCAAAACTTGTTAAATTTGCTTACATTTTTAGAACGATCGTCCTCATGCCTGCCCAACTCAAGCGTCGCCTGCTGATTTTTCTGACCCTGGTCGTCTTGATCGCCCTGGCCTTTCTGGCGCAGTGGTACTTCAAGGGACGCTTCTACGAGAGTACCGACAACGCCTATGTACAGGGCGAAATCACTCGACTGTCGAGCCAGCTCGGCGCGCGCATCGAGCAGGTGCTGGTCGAGGACAATCAGCACGTCGCCAAGGGCGACCTGCTGGTACGCCTTGAAGGTAACGACTTCCAGTTCGCCGTCGAGCGCGCCCGCGCCGCCCTGGAGACCCGCGCAGCTGAGCGCATGCAGGCCGAAAGTCGGCTCACCCAGCAGGCCAGCCTGATCGCTGCCGGCCAGGCCCAGGTGTCGGCCAACCAGGCGACCCTCGGCCGCACCCAGCTCGACCTGAACCGCGCCCAGGCGCTGCGCAAGCCCGGCTTCGTTTCCGAAGAGCGGGTGACCACCCTCTCCGCCGAAAGCCACGTCGCCCGCTCCCAGGTCAGCAAGGCCCAGGCCGACCTGCAGGGTCAGCGCCAGCAGGTCAATGCCCTCAGCGCCGACATCAAGCGCCTCGACGCCCAGATCGCCACCGCCCGCACCGACCTGGCCCAGGCCGAGCTGAACCTGGCGCGCAGCGAGATTCGCGCGCCGATCAGCGGCATGATCGGCCAGCGCGCTGCACGCACCGGGCAATATGTGCAGGCCGGCGCTTACCTGCTGTCGATCGTTCCCGACCAGGACATCTGGGTGCAGGCCAACTTCAAGGAGACCCAAATCGGCAAGATGCAGCCGGGGCAGAAAGCCGAGCTGCGGTTCGACAGCTACCCCGACACCCCGATCGAAGGCCGCGTCGACAGCTTGTTCGCCGCTTCCGGCGCGCAGTTCAGCCTGCTACCACCGGACAACGCCACCGGCAACTTCACCAAGGTGGTGCAGCGCATTCCGGTCAAACTGACATTTGCCGCCGACAACCCGCTGCACGGCAAGATTCGCCCAGGCATGTCGGTGACCGCGACCGTCGATATCCGCGACAATGGCCGGTGACCCGCTGATCCGTCCCGCCGGCGAACCGAGCCGGCGCGACTGGATCGCAGTGATGAGTGTGATGCTTGGCGCGTTCATGGCCGTGCTCGACATCCAGATCACCAACTCGTCGCTCAAGGACATCCAGGGCGCGCTGTCGGCGACCCTGGAAGAAGGCTCATGGATCTCCACCTCGTACCTGGTTGCCGAGATCATCATGATCCCGCTGACCGCCTGGCTGGTGCAGTTGCTCTCGGCGCGGCGCCTGGCAGTGTGGGTATCGCTGGGCTTTCTGGCCTCCTCGCTGCTGTGTTCGATGGCCTGGAACCTGGAAAGCATGATCGTGTTCCGGGCGATGCAGGGTTTCACCGGTGGCGCACTGATTCCGCTGGCGTTCACCCTGACCCTGATCAAGCTGCCGGAGCACCACCGCGCCAAAGGCATGGCCATGTTCGCCATGACCGCCACCTTCGCCCCGTCGATCGGCCCGACCCTGGGCGGCTGGCTGACTGAGAACTGGGGCTGGGAGTACATCTTCTACATCAACGTTCCGCCTGGCCTGATCATGATCGCCGGCTTGATGTATGGCCTGGAGAAGAAGGCAGCGCACTGGGAACTGCTCAAGCGCACCGACTACGCCGGAATCGTCAGCCTTGGCGTGGGCCTGGGCTGCTTGCAGGTGTTTCTTGAGGAAGGCCACCGCAAGGACTGGCTGGAATCCGGGCTGATCGTGAGCCTGGGCAGTATCGCCCTGCTCAGCCTGATCACCTTCGTGATCGTACAGTTCTCCAAGCCGAACCCGCTGATCAACCTGCGCATCCTGCAGAACCGCAACTTCGGCCTGTCGAGCATCGCCAGCCTGGGAATGGGGGTCGGGCTGTATGGCTCGATCTATCTATTGCCGCTGTACCTGGCGCAGATCCAGAACTACAACGCGCTACAGATCGGCGAAGTGATCATGTGGATGGGGATTCCGCAGCTGTTCCTGATACCGCTGGTGCCGCAACTGATGAAGGTAATCTCGCCAAAGATTCTCTGCACACTCGGGTTTGGCCTGTTCGGCCTGGCCAGTTTCAGCTCGGGAGTGCTCAACCCGGACTTTGCCGGTACCCAGTTCAACCATATCCAGATCATTCGCGCACTGGGCCAGCCGATGATCATGGTGACCATCTCGCTGATCGCCACGGCGTACATTCAGCCACAGGATGCCGGCTCGGCGTCGAGCCTGTTCAACATTCTCAGGAACCTGGGCGGGGCCATCGGCATTGCCTTGCTGGCGACGCTGCTGGATGCGCGGACCAAGGTGTATTTCGACTATTTGCGCGAGGCGATCGTGCCGACCAACCCACAGGTGGCAGAGCGCTTGGCGCTGCTGACCGAGAAGCTCGGCAGCGAGGCCGCGGCGCTGGGCAAGCTGAGCGAAATCACCCATCAGCAAGCGATGATCATGGCCTACAACGATGCCTTCCATTTTGTCGGCATCGGCCTGGCGATCAGCATGCTCGCGGTGTTGCTGACGCGCAAGCTGCCGCAGGGGGTTAAGGCGGGTGAGGCGCACTGATTGCCGGCGATGAGGCCCTCACACGGTGATCAAGCGCTCGCGCAACTGGGTAATCTCGTCGCGCAACTGCGCCGCCGCCTCGAACTCCAGGTCCCGCGCGAGCTGGTACATCTTCTCTTCCAGCTGCTTGATGCGCTTGGCAATCTCCCCCGGCGAACGCAGTTCGGCCTCGTAGCGCGCGCTCTCTTCGGCCGCCTTGGCCATGCCCTTGCGCTTCTTGCTGCGCGAGCCCGGCACGTTGGCGCCTTCCATGATGTCGGTGATGTCCTTGACCACGCCCTTGGGCACGATGCCATTGGCTTCGTTGAAGGCGATCTGCTTGTCGCGCCGCCGCTCGGTCTCGCCGATCGCCCGCTCCATCGAACCGGTCATCCGGTCGGCATACAAGATCGCCCGGCCATTGAGGTTACGCGCCGCCCGACCGATGGTCTGGATCAACGACCGCTCCGAGCGCAGGAACCCTTCCTTGTCGGCATCGAGGATCGCCACCAGCGATACCTCCGGCATGTCCAGCCCCTCACGCAGCAGGTTGATCCCCACCAACACATCGAAGGTGCCCAGGCGCAGGTCGCGGATGATCTCGACCCGCTCCACCGTGTCGATATCCGAGTGCAGGTAGCGCACGCGCACATCGTGGTCGGCCAGGTAGTCGGTGAGGTCCTCGGCCATGCGCTTGGTCAGCGTGGTGACCAGCACCCGCTCCTCCACCGCTACGCGCTTGTGGATTTCCGAGAGCAGATCGTCGACCTGGGTAGTCGCCGGACGCACTTCGACCTGCGGGTCAACCAGGCCGGTCGGCCGCACCACCTGCTCGACCACCCGTCCAGCATGGTCGGCCTCGTACGCCCCCGGCGTCGCCGAAACGAAAATGGTCTGCGGGCTGACCTCTTCCCACTCGTCGAAGCGCATCGGCCGGTTGTCCAACGCCGACGGCAGGCGGAAACCGTATTCCACCAGGGTCTCCTTGCGCGAACGGTCGCCCTTGTACATCGCCCCGACCTGCGGAACGCTGACGTGGGATTCATCGATCACCAGCAGGGCATCGGCCGGCAGGTAGTCGTACAGGGTCGGCGGCGCCGCGCCAGCCGGCCGCCCGGAGAGGTAGCGCGAGTAGTTCTCGATACCGTTGCAGTAACCCAGTTCGAGGATCATCTCCAGGTCGAAGCGAGTGCGCTGCTCAAGCCGCTGCGCTTCCACCAGCTTATTGGCCTTGTGCAGGTATTCGAGCCGTTCCTGCAACTCGACCTTGATCCCCTCCACCGCCTCCAGCAGCGTCTCGCGCGGGGTGACGTAGTGGCTCTTAGGGTAGAAGGTGAAGCGCGGCAGCTTGCGGATCACTTCGCCGGTGAGTGGGTCGAAGGCGGCAATGTTCTCCACCTCGTCGTCGAACAACTCGATGCGGATCGCCTCCAGGTCCGATTCGGCCGGGAACACGTCGATCACATCACCACGCACGCGGAAGGTGGCGCGGGCAAAGTCCATCTCGTTGCGGGTGTATTGCAGGTCGGCCAGGCGGCGCAGCAAGGCGCGCTGGTCGAGCTTGTCGCCACGGTCCACGTGCAACACCATCTTCAGGTAGGTTTCCGGGCTACCCAGGCCATAGATGCACGACACCGTGGTGACGATGATCGCATCGCGGCGTTCCAGCAGGGCCTTGGTCGCCGACAGGCGCATCTGCTCGATATGGTCGTTGATCGAAGCATCCTTCTCGATGAAGGTGTCCGAGGATGGCACATAGGCTTCGGGCTGGTAGTAATCGTAGTAGGAGACGAAATACTCCACCGCGTTGTTCGGGAAAAACGCCTTGAACTCGCCATACAACTGGGCCGCAAGGGTCTTGTTCGGCGCCAGCACCAAGGTCGGGCGCTGCACCTGGGCAATGACGTTGGCGATGCTGAAGGTCTTGCCCGAACCGGTCACGCCGAGCAGGGTCTGATGCGCGAGGCCGGCCTCGATACCTTCGACCATCAAGCGGATGGCCTCGGGCTGGTCGCCGGCCGGCTGGAAACGCGTGACGAGCTGAAACTCGGACATGACGAACCTCTGAGGTGTGCGGAAACAGGCAACTGTATTTATAGACAGTATTTATACCCAATTTAGGGCGCCACGCGCCAGTTTCAAGCGTAATTGCCGGACATTTCCCACGGTTGACCGGGAGAAACGACTAACGGTCGAAAAATATTCGGCCAAACAGCAGGAAAAGCTGCGACAGACTGTCGCCGTGACCGACGGGTATCACTATACTGACTCCCCGTTTGTGCACCGCTCTAGTGCATCCGACTGGAGCGTGCGACCCCTATCACTCTCCATTCAGAGCCAAGGTAATAATGAGCCTGTTTTCCGCTGTCGAGCTGGCACCACGCGATCCCATTCTGGGCCTCAACGAAGCATTCAATGCCGACACCCGCACCCACAAGGTGAACCTGGGCGTGGGCGTGTACTGCAACGAAGAAGGGCGTATTCCACTGCTGCGTGCGGTCATCGAAGCCGAAACCCAACGTGCAGCCCAGCACGCCTCCCGTGGCTACCTGCCGATCGACGGCATCGTGGCTTACGACCAGGCGGTGCAGAAGCTGCTGTTCGGCGCCGAGTCCCCTCTGCTGGCCGCTGGCCGCGTGATCACCACCCAGGCCGTCGGCGGTACCGGCGCGCTGAAGATCGGTGCAGACTTCCTCAAGCAGCTGTCGCCAAACGCTGTCGTTGCAATCAGCGACCCGAGCTGGGAAAACCACCGCGCGCTGTTCGAAACGGCCGGGTTCCCGGTACAGAACTACCGCTACTACGACGCGGCCAGCCACGACGTCAACCGCACCGGCATGCTTGAAGACCTCAATGCCCTGCCGTCCGGTTCGATCATCGTCCTGCACGCCTGCTGCCACAACCCGACCGGCGTCGACCTCAGCCCCGCGGACTGGAACAACGTTCTCGATGTGATCAAGGCTAAAGGCCACATTCCATTCCTGGACATGGCCTACCAGGGCTTCGGCGACGGCATTGCCGAAGACGCTGGCGCCGTGCGCCTGTTCGCCGAATCGGGGCTGAACTTCTTCGTTTCCAGCTCGTTCTCGAAATCCTTCTCGCTGTACGGCGAGCGTGTCGGCGCCCTGTCGATCGTCACCGAGTCCAAGGAAGAGAGCGCCCGCGTACTGTCGCAGGTCAAGCGCGTCATCCGTACCAACTACTCCAACCCGCCAACCCACGGCGCCAGCATCGTTGCCGCCGTACTCAACAGCGAAGAACTGCGCGCCATGTGGGAAGCCGAGCTGGGCGAAATGCGCCAGCGTATCCGCGGCATGCGCAACCAGATGGTCGAGCTGCTGGCCGCCAAAGGCCATGACTTCAGCTTCGTCGGCCGTCAGCGCGGCATGTTCTCCTACTCGGGCCTGACCGTTGAACAGGTCGCTCGCCTGAAGAATGAGTTCGCGATCTACGCGCTGGATACCGGCCGGATCTGCGTCGCGTCGTTGAACCAGCGCAACATTGGCATCGTCACCGACGCGATCATCGAAGTACTGTAAGGCAACCTTTGCTCAGGGGAGGCTTGACTTCCCCTTAGCAATCAGTAAGATACGCCACAGATTCCGCGATAGCTCAGTCGGTAGAGCAAATGACTGTTAATCATTGGGTCCCAGGTTCGAGTCCTGGTCGCGGAGCCAAACACTAAAAAACCTCCAGTTGCCTCAGGCACTGGAGGTTTTTTCGTTTCTGCCCCACGCAAACGCCAGGGATGGGCCGAGCGGTGCGCCACCTCCGCACAACGCGCCACATTGGCGGAAAACACGGAACCTATTGACGCCCAATGGGGAAGAACGCCCCGCCACTCCAAACACCCAGCCATTGTTCACCGTCGATTTCGCAGTCCTGCGCCAGCTCCACCAACTGGTAGAACACGTTGCGATGAATCAGCGCTTCGAGATTGCTGCGCATGTGCACATAGGGCGCCGGCTCCTGCGTCAGCGGATCAATCACAAAACGTAGCGGATGCTCGGCGCCCGCCTCGACCACTTCGTCGACATTGCTGGTAAAACGCAACAGCTGCTCGGCACCACGCCCCTCCACCGCCAGGCTGACGGCAATGAACGGCGCGTCGTCGACCTTGATCCCGACCTTTTCCACCGGAGTGATCAGGAAGTAATCGTCGCCATCGCGACGAAGGATAGTGGAGAACAGCTTGACCATCGGCTTACGGCCGATCGGCGTGCCCTGGTAGAACCAGGTGCCGTCACGGGCGATACGCATATCGATATCGCCGCAGAAATCCGGATTCCACAGGTGTACCGGGGGCAGACCTTTATCCGCCTTGGGGATTTGCGCCAACAGATCGTTGGCCTTACCGGTATCGACCATCTTCAACGCTCCTCAGCGACTCACACCCAACAGACTGCGAGCGTATTCCTCCAGGGGTGGCCCAAGCAAATCGGCTGGCTTGTTGTCATGGAACGTCAGCAAACCGCCACGACTGCGAATGGTGGTAGTGTCGATCAAGTAGCGGGTGCTGGTTTCGATAAGCATCAGCTGAATGGTGCCAGTATCGATGCCCAGGCGATCGACCGCCTGCTCGTCATACCATTCGTCACCATTGCCGATGCGGTCGTCAGCCTTGGCGAAGCGGGTATACAGCAGGTAATGCGCCCCCACCGAGCGGGCCTCTTCCAGCGCCTGCTCCAGGCCCAACGGCCCACGTGCACGGCGCACCAGCGGGAAATACTCGATGAAGCCCTTGAAGGCCTCCTCAGCCACCACATTCGGCCGCGGGTAAGCGCTACCCGGCGGTACAAAGGCACCCTGGCCGATGAAAATGAATGAGTCAGGTTGCAGGCGCAACGACATCGAGCGGCGGGTTTCGCTATGGTCGAGCAGACCAGCGTCGCTCAAATGGTAACGGGCACCCTCGCCCATATCGCTGACATTCATGCAGCCGCCCAGCGCCAACAGCGCCAGCGGCAGAACCAGGCTACGCATCTTTCCTCCAGAGGCCGGCGACGGAAAACCGGCGAACAGCCGGCAGATGCAGGTTTTGCGCCAGCTTCTTGCAGCCTAGCCGCCGATGATCTTCATCACCGTGGCGCCGCCGGAAAACGCCAGCGCCTGCTTGTCGCCCAGCGCCTTGACCAGCAGCCCCTGCAACGCCGGCAGAGCCTGGTGACGTGGCTTGTCGAGCAGGTCGCCGATGAAATGCCGGTTGCTCGACGACAAGCAACCATGCAGCCAGCCCGTGGAAGACAGGCGCAGCCGCGAACAGGTGCGGCAGAACGGCACGCTCTCGTTGGCGATCACACCGAAATAGCCCAGCGCGGGGATGCGGTAGCGCAGCGCGGTGGCATCGAATGGCGCGTCGGCCTGCAAGTACTCGTGATGCGCACCGATCACCCGCAACAGCTCGTCGAGCCCGACAAACTGCTGCAGGAAGGCATTGTTGTCGCGGGCCAGGTGCCCCATGCGCATCAGCTCGATGAAGCGCAGCTCGTAACCACGCGCCAGGCAATACTCCAGCAATGGCAGCACCTGATCGAGGTTCTGCCCGCGCAACGGCACCATGTTGACCTTGATCTTCATCCCCGCCTCGCTGGCCAGTTGCATGCCGGTCAGCACCGCCTGCAAGTCACCGCCACGGGCAATGCCGCGAAACGCCTGGGCATCGAGGGTATCGAGGGAAACGTTGATCCGCCGGATGCCGGCCGCCTGCAGCACCGGCAGCTTGCGTTCGAGCAGTTGACCATTGGTGGTCAGGCTGATGTCGTCCAGGCCGAGGCCGGCAACAGACGAGAGAAACGCTTCGAGCTTGGGGCTGACCAGCGGTTCGCCGCCAGTGATGCGCAGGCGCTCGATGCCGGCAGCTTCGATCAGGTAGGCCACACCGCGGGCCATGGCCTCGGCAGACAGCTCATCCTGCGCGGCGACTAGGCGCTTGCCATCCGGCACGCAGTAAGTGCAGGCATAGTTGCACGCGGCGGTGAGGCTGACACGCAAGTTGCGAAAACGTCTGCCTTGCTGATCGACGATCATGAAGCACTCCGGCATGGAAAATTCGGCCTGCAAAACTTGACTCAGAAATCAAGTTTTTGCAAGCCTCCTACCCGAGTATATGCCTGCTGGCGGTCGCCCCATAGCACTGGAGCGACGCCGGCGACTCAGTTACCGGAGGGTTCCGGGTCGCGCTTACGCTTGTTGCCCATGCGCACGCCGATATCCATCAGGAACTGGAAGAAGCCCTCCTGATCTTCCAGCACGTTACTCCAGAACGGCGAGTGATACAGCGCCACAGCGCCGTGCACCAGCGCCCAGGCTGCGCAGTAATGGAAGTACGGCGGCACGTCTTCGAGCTTGCCTTCGCTGATGCGGCCCTTGATCAGCAGGGTCAGCCGGTCGAAGTTGGAAGCACGGATCTTGTGCAACTCCTCGACCATTTCCGGCACCTGATGGCCCTTGACCACTTTCTCTTCGAGGCGATCGAACAGGCGGTAGCGCTGCGGGTCACGCATGCGGAATTCGAAATAGGCGCGCGACAGGGCTTCCTTGTCGCGGTCGACGTCGGCAGAGTGCAGCAGTTCGTTCAAATCGCGCTCGTAGTCGAGCATCAGGCGCAGGTAGATCTCCGCCTTGGATTTGAAATGCTTGTAGATCGTGCCTTTGCCGATACCGACAGCATCAGCGATCATCTCGACGGTGACGCTGTCTTCACCCTGTTCGAGAAACAGTTTGAGCGCGGTATCGAGAATTTCTTGCTCTCGGCGACGAAACTCACGGACCTTACGAGGTTCTTTCTGCATAAGAAGGACTGGGTCAAAATCGAAGCCCGGTATTATGCCTAACTTGCGCCAAAATGCACGGATCATCCGACCATGTCTATGTTTCATGATGAGTTTGAGCAGGCGAGCGACCTGCGCTATCTGAACCACGCAGCCGTCGCGCCCTGGCCTAGACGGGCCAGCGAGGCGGTTGCGCGGTTTGCCCAAGAGAACGTCTTGCTTGGCGCACGTGACTATTCTGACTGGATGGCCATGGAACAGCGCCTGCGTGAACGCCTGCAGCGCCTGACCAATGCACCATCCAGCGACGACATCGCGCTGGTCAAGAACACCTCGGAAGCCCTTTCCTTCGTGGCCTTCGGCCTCAACTGGCAGGCAGGCGAGCAGATCATCATCAGCGACGAGGAATTCCCTTCCAATCGCATCGTCTGGGAAGCACTCGCCGAGCAGGGCGTGGAAGTGCGCCAGGTCAGCCTCAAGGGCAGCGACCCGGAAGCCGCCCTGCTCGCTGCCTGCGGGCCGAGTACCCGCCTGATGGCGATCAGCGCCGTGCAGTTTGCCAGCGGCCTGCGCCTGGACCTGGCGCGCCTGGGCCAGGGCTGCCGCGAGCGCAATGTGCTGTTCTGCATCGACGCGATTCAGCAACTGGGTGCCCTGCCCTTCGATGTGCAGGCCTGCCAGTGCGACTTCGCCATGGCCGACGGGCACAAGTGGATGCTCGGCCCCGAAGGCCTTGGCGTGTTCTATTGCCGCGCCGCGCTACGCCCGCAGCTCAAGCTCAGCGAATACGGCTGGCACATGCTCGAACACATGGGTGACTACAACCGTACCGACTGGGAACCGGCCCGCAGTGCCCGGCGCTTCGAGTGCGGCAGCCCGAACATGCTCGGCGCGGTGGCGCTGGAGGCGAGCCTGTCGCTACTGGAGGAAGTCGGCATGGGCCAAGTGGCAGCTGCAATCGAGACCCGCGTGCAGTGGCTGAGCCAGGGCTTACTGGCGATTCCCGGCGTTCGCCTGCACAGCCCGCAGGACCCGGCCAGGCGTGCCGGGATTGTCTCGTTCAGTATCGACGGGCTGGATAACGCGACCGTATACCAGCAATTGAAGGAAGCGCACGTGGTGTGCATCCCGCGTGGGCCGGGGGTACGCTTTTCGCCGCACTTCTATACCGAACGCCGCGTGATCGACGAAACCCTGGCGCTGGTTCGGCAGATCGCAGAGCGATGAGTGCTCAGCAGCCGGCGACGTATTCCAAATCTGTTTAAAAAACGACCAGCCAGCAGTGGAATCGCGGCAATCCTGACCAATACTTGAATGTGTCGGTGCGACACACCCCCCAAGTGCGGCACCGATAAAGACGACCATGGACCGCTCGTCTTTGTTTTACTCCTAATGGTCTTAACCCGGATTCCCCCCCCAGAACCCGGGTTTTTTTTGCCCGGGATCTGGGCAAGGTTGCCGGCCGCAGCGCGGCCTAGCCAGCCACACTCGCCAGTGGGAACAGGCGCTTGAAGTTCGCCGTGGTCTGCTCGGCCAGTTGCTCGAAGCGTTCGCCCCGCACCATCGCTACGAACTGCGCTACTTCGTGCACGTACTCCGGCAGGTTCGGCTTGCCGCGGTACGGGATCGGCGCCAGGTACGGCGAGTCGGTTTCCACCAGCAGCCGGTCGGCCGGCACTTGGCGCGCCACATCGCGCAGGGCGTCGGCGTTGCGGAAGGTAACAATGCCCGACAATGAGATGTAGTAGCCCAGATCCAGCGCCGCCCTGGCCATTTCCCAGTCTTCGGTAAAGCAGTGCAGCACACCGGCCTGCGGCAGCGCTGCCTCGCGCAGCAGCGCCAGGGTGTCGGCGCGCGCCGCACGGGTATGCACGATCACCGGCTTGCCGGTGATCCGCGAGGCCTCCAGGTGCAAACGGAACGACGCCTGCTGCAACTCGGCCGCTTCCGGCTCGTAGTGGTAGTCCAGCCCGGTTTCGCCAATCGCCACCACTTTCGGGTGATTCAATTCGGCCAGCAGCCAGTCCAGCGCCGGCGCTTCGCCCGGGGCCAGGTCCAGCGGGTGGATGCCCACCGAGCAATCGACGTCGGCATACTGCTCGGCCAGCGCCTTGACCCCGGCCGCGTTGTCGGCGCTGACACCGATGCACAGGAAATGCCCCACTCCCTTGGCCCGCGCTGCATCCAGCGCAGCATCGAGGGAGCCGCCATGGGCAGCGAGGTCAAGACGGTCGAGGTGGCAATGGGAATCTACGAGCATGGGTTCCGACAACACTGAAAATAAATGAAAGACGTTGCGCTCAACGCTGACCGGGCAGCATCGCCCACGAGGCCAGCAGCGCCTCCAGCAGCAGCACGCGATTGAGGTTGGCCTTGGCCAGCACCTTCTGGCGCTGACCCAGAATCCAGTCCTGGATCTCCAGCACCTTGCCCTGCGGGCTCTTCTGCGCCAGGTACTGCACCACCTTGCGCATATCGGCCAGGCCGAGCCCCTGCTCATCCTGGGTCAACTGATAGCGCAGCACCAGGTTCGACCAATCGCAGAACCAGTCGAACAGTTGCAGCAGCGGGATGGCGTTCCACGACTCGGCCAGTTGGGTCGGCGATTGCTGCTGCTTGAGCAACTTCTTCACGCCGTCGACCACCTGCGCACGCTGCTCGCGCACGCCCTGGGCTTGCAGGGTAACCGCCAGCAGCGGCGAACCGGCGGCCAGGCTGAGTAATTCCTCACGTTGCTGATCGTCGCTGTCCGGCAACGCATTGGCCAGCCAGGCCTGGCTCTGAGCCTGACTCGGTAGCGGGCAGGCGATCTGCTGACAACGGCTCTTGATGGTCGCCAGCAAACGGCTTGGCTGGTGGCTGACCAGCAACAGCACGGTATTGCCCGAAGGCTCCTCCAGGCTTTTCAGCAAGGCGTTGGCAGCATTGATGTTCATTGCCTCGACCGGCTCGATGAGAATCACCTTACGCCCGCCCAGCTGCGCAGTCTGCACCACGAAGGAAACCAGGTCGCGCACCTGATCGACCTTGATCGGCTTGTCGGCCTCTTCCGGCTCCAGCACGTAGTTGTCCGGATGGCTGCCAGCCGCCAGCAGGTGGCACGACTTGCACTCACCGCAGGCTTGCAGGCCAACTGGCCGCTGGCACAACAGCAAGGCCATCAGCCGTTCGGCCAGGTCCCGCTTGCCGATACCCTGCGGGCCATGCAGCAGGTAGGCGTGCGCATGCTGGCTGCGCCCGGCCAGTTGCTGCCAGAGCGTCTCCTGCCAGGGGTAGGCCTCAGCCACGGCAACGCTCCAGAATCTCTGGCAGCAGGCCGTCCAGCGACTGCTGCACTTGAGCCAGGCTTTGTCCCGCATCGACCAGGCGATAGCGCTTCGGTTCGGCCTTGGCGCGGGCCAGGTAGGCCTGACGCACCGCTTCGAAGAAGGCCTGGCCTTCCTGTTCGAAGCGATCCAGCCGGCCGCGGGCCGCCGCGCGGGACAGGCCGACTTCGACCGGCAGGTCGAACACCAGGGTCAGGTCCGGGCGCAAGCTGCCCTGAACGAACTGCTCAAGGCTGGCGATACGCTCGACGCTCAGGCCGCGACCACCGCCCTGATAGGCATAGGTGGCATCAGTGAAGCGGTCGCACAACACGATCGTGCCACGGGCCAGCGCCGGACGGATAACTTCGGCCAGGTGCTGGGCACGCGCCGCGAACACCAGCAGCAACTCGGTATCGGCCGCCATGGCTTCAGCGCTGGGTGCCAGCAGCAGCTCGCGGATCCGCTCGGCCAACGGCGTACCACCCGGCTCGCGGGTCAGCAGCACGTCCAGGCCGGCGCGGCGCAGGTGCTCGGCAAGGTACTCGCGATTGGTGCTCTTGCCCGCACCTTCGGGACCTTCCAGGGTGATAAACAAACCAGTCACAGGCAGTCCTTACAGTTGATCATTGCGCAGAGGGTTGGGCTGGCGATGCGCCCGGCGGCGTCGAACCTGCCGGTGCTTCGGGCTCGACCGGTGGCTCCAGCGGGCCGGACGATTCGACCGGCTCGGAGGCGCCTGGCGCGGCCTGCGGCGGCGTATCGGGCGCCGTCTGCGGAGTAGTGGCCGGGGCCGGGCTGGAGCGGTAGTCGCTACGGCGCTTGAGCTGATACTCGCGTACCGCCGAATTGTGCCCGTCGAGGTCGTCGGAAAAAACGTGGCTGCCATCGCCACGCGCGACGAAGTACAGGCTGCTGCCCGACGCGGGATTGAGCGCGGCGTGAATCGCCTCGCGCCCGACCATGGCAATCGGCGTGGGCGGCAGGCCAGAAATGACATAGGTGTTGTACGGGGTCGGCTCGCGCAGGTCGGCGCGAGTGATCTTGCCGTTGTAACGCTCGCCCATGCCGTAGATCACGGTAGGGTCGGTTTGCAGCATCATGCCCAACTGCATGCGCCGCACGAACACCCCGGCAATCTGCGCACGCTCCTGTGGCACCCCGGTTTCCTTTTCGACCAGCGAGGCCATGATCAACGCCTGGTACGGGTCACGGTACGGCAGCTCGGCCGGGCGTGCCGCCCACTCCTTGGCCAGCACCTCATCAAGGCGGGCGTAGGCCTGCTGCAGGAACTCGATATCGCTCATGCCGCGCACGAAGCGATAGGTGTCGGGGAAAAACCGCCCTTCGGGGAAGACACCACGATGGCCGAGCTTGTCCATGACCTCAGCGTCGCTCAAGCCATCGAGGGTGTGCTCGATCTTTTCATGCTTGGCCAGCGCCGCGCGTACCTGGCGGAAATTCCAGCCTTCGACCAGGGTCAGGTTGTACTGCACCACGTCGCCACGCCGCCAGGTTTCGAACAAGTCGCGCACGTTCATGCCGGGCTGCAGGCGGTATTCGCCGGTGTGCAGCGGCACGCCGGCCATATTAAAGCGCCAGTACAGGCGCAACCAGAACGGGTCGTCAAGCAGACCCTGGGCCTGCATGCGGTAGAACATGCGGTTGGGCGTGGTTCCGGTAGGCACATCAAGCAACTGCTCCTGCTCGACCTGCAGCGGCTGCTCCAGCGCCGAGTACACCTTCCAGGCCGAGAACCCCAGCAGCAGGCCGACCAGGATCAACCCGGCCTCCAGCAACACCAACAATTTACGTCTCACGAATCAGGCATCCAGTAGCGTACGGGCAATGGCCTGCAGTTTACGGGTGAGCGGGCCCGGCGGCCAGTTCAGCGACTCACATGCGCGCACCGGCCACACGCCGTAGACACTATTGCAAAGAAAAACCTCGTCCGCCTGCTGCAGATCCAGCAGGGACAAATCGCACACCCGGGCGACGATGGAATGCTGCGCCGCAGCGTCGAGCAGGGCCGCGCGCATCACTCCGGCGACACCGCAGCGCGCCAGGTCGGCCGTGAGCAACTGGCCATCGCGAACCAGGAACAGATTACTGTAGACCCCTTCGATCGGCCGACCGGACTGATCGCACATCAGCCCCTCGGCAAATGCCGGGTCCTGCCATTCGTTGCGGGCCAGCACCTGCTCCAACCGGTTCAGGTGCTTGAGGCCGGCCAGCAATGGCTGCTCGGCCAGGCGCGTGCGGCAGGCGAACAGCCGCACGCCCTGCTCGGCATGGGCCGCGGGGTACTGCGGGGTCGGGCTGGCCTGGAGGATACGCCTTGGCGGCACGCCGGCAGCGGCAGCATAGCCGCGCTGGCTATCGCCACGGGTCAGAATGAGCTTGAGTACGCCGTCACCCAAGGCCTGAGCGTAACGGCACACTTCGTCACGAATCAGTGCAAGGTCTGCACCGATAGCCAGGCGCTGGGAACCCAGCGCCAGGCGCTCGAGGTGGTACTCGAGCAACGATGGCCGACCGGCAATCACGGCGATGGTTTCGAACACCCCATCGCCGTATGCCAGCCCCCGGCTCTGCAACGCTATCGCGTCCGCCGGCTGGCCGTCGATCCAGCTGTGCATCAGTCGGCGAACCGGCGGAACACCAGCGAGCCATTGGTACCGCCAAACCCGAAGGAGTTGGACAGCACCACATCGATCGGCATGTTGCGAGCCGAGTGCGGCACGAAGTCCAGGTCGCAGCCTTCGTCCGGTTCATCGAGGTTGATGGTCGGCGGCGCTACCTGGCTGTTGATCGCCAGCACGCTGAAGATCGCTTCGACCGCACCGGCAGCACCGAGCAGGTGACCGGTCATCGACTTGGTCGAACTGACCGCCAACTGGTAGGCGTGCTCGCCGAACACCGACTTGATCGCCGCCACTTCGGCGAGGTCGCCTGCTGGCGTCGAGGTACCGTGAGCGTTGATGTAGTTGACCTCGCCGGCATTGACCCCGGCATCGCGCAAGGCATTGGCCATGCAGCGCGCGGCACCGGCACCAGTGTCGGGCGGCGAGGTCATGTGGTAGGCGTCACCACTCATGCCAAAGCCAACCAGCTCGGCATAGATGGTCGCGCCCCGCGCCTTGGCGTGCTCGAGCTCTTCGAGCACGAGTGCACCGGCACCGTCGGACAGCACGAAACCGTCGCGGCCTTTGTCCCACGGACGGCTGGCACGGGTTGGCTCGTCGTTGCGGGTGGACAACGCGCGCGACGCACCGAAGCCACCCATGCCCAAGCCGCAGGCCGCCATTTCGGCGCCGCCGGCAATCATCACGTCAGCTTCGCCAAAGGCAATGTTGCGTGCCGCCATGCCGATGCAGTGCGTACCAGTGGTACACGCCGTGGCGATAGCGTAGTTAGGCCCTTGCACACCCAGGTGGATGGACAGGAAGCCGGAAATCATATTGATGATCGAGCCTGGCACGAAGAATGGCGAAATCCGCCGCGGGCCTTGATCGTGCAAGGTCCGGCTGGTTTCTTCGATATTGGTCAGGCCACCAATGCCCGAACCCATCGCCACGCCGATACGTTCGCGGTTGGCATCGGTCACTTCCAGGCCGGCATTACGCACCGCCTGAAAACCGGCCGCCAGACCGTACTGGATGAACAGATCAAGCTTGCGGGCTTCCTTGACCGACAGGTACTGCTCGACTTCAAAGCCCTTTACCGAGCCGCCAAAACGGGTGGAGTAGGCAGACAGGTCAGTATGCTCAATCAGACCGATGCCACTGCGGCCAGCCAGAATGCCCTGCCAACTGCTTGGCACATCCGTGCCCAGTGGCGACAGCATACCCATACCGGTGACCACGACGCGTCTACGCGACACAGCACTCTCCTTATTCTGAATGTCTACATCTCTTGCAAAGAAAAAACCGCACGCCGGCAAAGGCAGTGCGGTTTTTCCATGACAAGAAGCGACGACTACAACGTCTTAGGCCTGGTGGCTGGTGACGTAGTCGATAGCTGCTTGAACAGTAGTGATCTTCTCGGCTTCTTCGTCAGGGATTTCGGTCTCGAATTCCTCTTCCAGAGCCATCACCAGCTCAACGGTGTCAAGGGAATCGGCACCCAGATCTTCGACGAAGGAAGCAGTGTTCACCACTTCTTCTTCTTTAACGCCCAGTTGCTCGGCGACGATTTTCTTGACGCGTTCTTCGATGGTGCTCATACCTTGTTTTCACTCCTAATGGACATAAGTCAGGCAGCTGGCCGGTGTGTAAGTTTATAGAAAGACGCCTGCTTTTCAAGCGTAACGCACCCTTCCCGCTTCACACCCGCCCGCTGCCTAGAATTTGGTTGCAGCTTTATAACGGATTTTAGACCGCACGTATGACATTTTTTTGAAGCAATCCGTCACATCAAGCTGCAGATTAAATTACATGTACATCCCGCCGTTGACCGGGATAGTAGCACCGGTCACGTAAGCTGCACCGTCGGAAGCCAGGAATGCAACCACTTTCGCGATCTCATCAGCCTGACCCAAACGGCCCAGTGGAATCTGCGCTTGCAGCGCTTCACGCTGCGCTTCCGGCAGTTCGCGGGTCATGTCGGTATCGATGAAGCCCGGGGTAACCGAATTGACGGTCACCGCACGCGAACCGACCTCACGCGCCAGGGCACGGCTGAAGCCTTCCAGACCGGCCTTGGCCGCAGCGTAGTTGACCTGACCGGCGTTACCCATCGCGCCGACGACCGAGCCGATGCTGATGATACGACCCCAACGGGCCTTGGTCATGCCACGCAGAACCCCCTTGGACAGACGGTAGAGGCTGTTAAGGTTGGTGTCGATCACGTCGAACCACTCGTCGTCTTTCATCCGCATCATCAGGTTGTCACGGGTGATGCCGGCGTTGTTGACGAGGATGGTCGGCGCGCCGAACTGCTCCTGGATCGCAGCCAGGGTAGCGGTCACGGACTCGTCGCTGGTGACATTCAGCTCCAGGCCGGTGCCGGCAATACCGTGCTCCTTGAGGGTGGCGGCGATACGCTCGGCACCCGAGGCGGAGGTGGCGGTACCAATAACGGTAGCGCCCAGACGACCGAGTTCCAGGGCGATGGCCTGGCCGATACCACGGCTGGCGCCGGTGACCAGTGCAACTTTACCTTGCAGGCTCATGCAAGCTTCTCCTAATTCAGGCCAGCGCCGCGCGAGTGGCGGCGACAGCATCCGGGGTATTGAGGTTGTAGGTGGTCACACCATCGGCACAACGCTTGTTCAGGCCAGCCAGGACCTTGCCCGGGCCGCACTCGACCAGATTGACCGCACCCTCAGCGGCCAGGGTCTGTACGCACTCGACCCAGCGTACCGGCTGATACAGCTGGGCCAGCAGGTCCTGCTTGAGGGTCGGCAGATCGCTAGCCACCGCAGCACTGACGTTCTGTACCAGCGGGATTTGCGGCGCCTGCCAGTCGATAGCATTGACCGATTCGGCAAAGCGCTCGGCCGCCGGGCGCATCAGCTCACAGTGCGACGGCACGCTGACCGGCAACGGCAGGGCGCGCTTGGCACCGGCAGCCTTGCAGGCCTCCATGGCGCGCTCGACAGCGGCCTTGGCACCGGCGATGACCACCTGGCCTGGCGAGTTGAAGTTAACGGCACTGACAACGTCGCCCTGAGCCGCTTCGGCGCAGAGGGCGACGACCTGGGCATCGTCCAGACCGAGAATGGCCGCCATGGCGCCCTGCCCGGCCGGGACGGCCTCCTGCATCAGTTGGCCGCGGCGCTCGACCAGCCTGACCGCGTCGGCCAGGCTCAGGCTGCCAGCGGCAACCAGCGCGCTGTATTCGCCCAGACTGTGACCGGCAACGAATGCCGGACGCGCCCCGCCTTCGGCCAGCCACAGGCGCCACAAGGCGATCGAGGCAGCCAGAATGGCCGGCTGGGTTTTGTCGGTTTGGTTCAGTTGTTCTTCCGGGCCGTTCTGGGTCAGTGCCCAGAGGTCATAACCCAGAGCCTCGGAGGCCTCACGGAAGGTATCAATCACCAGCGGGTACTGGGCGCCCAACTCGGCGAGCATGCCGAGAGACTGCGAACCTTGACCGGGAAAGACGAATGCGAGGGATGCAGACATTGAACAAGCCCCTAATGATCTTGTCGTCGGAAATACGCACCCAGCCGCAGCTGGATACAAGAAACTGACAGTTGGATGGTAACGAGAACCGAGCGGTCACATTTAACCACGGCCATTGCCGGATACCTAAAGGAGTAGATCCTCCAGGCGCCCGTGCAAACGCTGCGGCAAGTTCTCCTGGATCTCGATCAGGGCGCGCTGAATCGCACTCTGGAAGCCCTGGACACCGGCCGAGCCGTGGCTTTTTATCACAATCCCCTGCAAACCGAGAAAACTTGCACCGTTGTGCCGCGCCGGCGCGAGGTCGGCCTGCAAGCGCTTGAGCAGCGGCATGGCCATGGCGCCAACCATCCGCGCGCCCAGACTCCCTCTGAACAGCGCTTCGATACGCGCACCAATCATGCTCGCCAGGCCCTCGCTGGATTTAAGCAGGATATTGCCGACAAAGCCGTCGCACACCACTACGTCCGCCTCGCCACGGTACAGGCCGTCGCCTTCGATATAACCGATGTAGTTCAGGCCACGAGCGCCTTGAAGGAGGCTCGCCGCCAGCTTGACTTGCTGGTTGCCCTTGATGTCTTCGGTGCCGACATTGAGCAGCGCCACACGCGGACGAGAAATACCCAAGGCCTGAGCGGCCACCGACCCCATCACGGCGAATTGATAAAGATGCTCGGCACTGCAATCGACATTGGCGCCCAGGTCGAGCAGTTGGCAGTAACCGGTCTGGGTCGGAATGGCCGCGACCATGGCTGGCCGATCGATACCCGGAAGGGTCTTGAGCACATAGCGCGACAGCGCCATCAGGGCCCCGGTATTACCGGCACTGACGCAAGCCTGGACCTTGCCATCGCGCACCAGCTCAAGGGCCACGCGCATGGACGAATCGGGCTTGCCGCGCAATGCCTGGGACGGCCGCTCATCCATACCGATCACTTCGCTGGCCGGTGCAATCTGCAGGCGCGAGCGATCCGCTGCCGACTGGCCAGCGATCAAATCTTCAAGAAGGGAGGGTTGACCGACGAGGGTCAGGTGCAGCGATGGTGTAGCCGACAGACAAGCGAGACTTGCCTGAACAATGCTGCGGGGACCGAAGTCCCCGCCCATTGCGTCAATCGCGATGATCTGAGCGGACAAGGATTACTCGTCAGCGCCCTTGTCGATCACTTTACGACCACGGTATACGCCTTCTGGCGATACGTGGTGACGCAGGTGCACTTCACCAGTGGTTTTCTCTACGGACAGAGCGTTTTCCGAGAGGGCGTCGTGCGAACGGCGCATGTCACGGGCAGAGCGGGATTTTTTGTTCTGCTGAACAGCCATAATTGATTAACTCCTAAACGTTTGGGTCACGCTTTAACTGCGCCAATACACTGAACGGGTTGGACCGTGTTACCTCGTCCTTGCTCGGTTCGGGCTCGTCGGCGCCCGCCGGCTGCTGGCATTCTTCCGGATGATGAGCAGGCACGATGGGTAAGGCGAGCAGAAGCTCTTCCTCGACCAAGGCCTGCAGATCCAAAGGATCTTCGCCCAGTTCCAGCACGTCATAACCTTTCGGTAACGACTGGGTATTCGCACCCTCCTTCACCACAGCGTAAGTACTTTCGCTATGGATCGGCAGGGTGACCAGCTCAAGACAACGCTGGCAAACCATTTTGACCTCGACGTCGAGATCGGTGTGGATGACCACAACTTTCTGCTCGTCTCGCTCAAAATCGAATTTAGCCTGCACCGTACCGACAGTGTCGGAAAGCGGGTCGCAGAGTCTCTCCAAATCGGCGAGCTGCAACGTTCCTTCGAAGGAAACGCCACGATCGGCCAATTTGCGCGGGTCAACGTGAGGTGGAATCGGGTCATTCAACATAGGCGCAGCATTCTAGGGATGGCCCCCGCCCCTGTCAAAGGAAATTCCGCCCCATTCAGCATGTTAGAATCGCCCAACCTGCTCAGGAGTTCACCATGCTGCCCTTGTTACTGGCTTCCAGCTCCCCTTATCGGCGCGAATTGCTGTCGCGCCTGCGCCTGCCATTCGCCTGCGCATCGCCGGATATCGACGAACGGCGCCTGGACGACGAGCCAGCCTTGGAGCTGGTCAAGCGCCTGGCCCGGGAAAAGGCCCAGGCCCTTGCCGGGCGCTACCCGGGCCACCTTATTATCGGCTCCGACCAGGTGGCGGTGCTCGGCGAGCAGATTCTCGGCAAACCCCACACCTTTGACAAGGCCTGCGAACAGCTGCTGGCCGCCAGCGGCAACCATGTGACCTTCCTTACCGGCCTGGCGCTGCTGAACAGCGAGAGCGGCCAGTGCCAGGTCGATTGCGTGCCCTTCACGGTACACATGCGCGAGCTCGACCTACCGCGCATCGAACGCTACCTGCACGCCGAGCAACCCTACGACTGCGCCGGCAGCTTCAAATGCGAAGGCCTGGGCGTCAGCCTGTTCCAGACCACCCATGGCAGCGACGCAACCAGCCTGATCGGTCTGCCACTGATTCGCCTGGTAGACATGCTGCTGAGCGAAGGCGTGAGCATTCCCTGAGGCACAAAAAAGCCGGCCCCGGGGCCGGCCTTTCATTCACGGGTAACTCACCGCAAGGTGGGCCCCTGGAAGCCCATCCACATTGCCAGATGCTCGGCAACGCTGGCACCGATACGCTTGGAGAAACGATCGAACGGCGACTCCTCGACAGTGAAGTCGACCAGCGTCTTCTCCCCGACCACCTCGCGCGCCACGTAGTCGGTACTACCCAGCCCATCCACCAGCCCCAGCTGCAGCGCCTGCTCGCCCGACCAGATCAGACCACTGAACAGCTCGGGGTGATCCTTGTCCTTCAAACGCTCGCCACGCCCCTGCTTGACGCTGGCAATGAACTGGCGATGCGTGGTTTCCAGCACACCCTGCCAGAAACGGGTTTCCTCCGGCTTGGCCGGCTGGAACGGGTCAAGGAAAGCCTTGTGCTCGCCCGCGGTGTAGGTGCGGCGCTCAACCCCGAGCTTCTCCATGGTGCCAACAAAGCCATAACCGGCCGCCGTCACGCCAATGGAGCCGACCAGACTGGCCTTGTCGGCATAGATCTGATCGGCGGCACTGGCGATGTAATAGGCACCCGAAGCCCCCAGATCGCTGATGACCGCATACAGCTTGATCGCTGGGTACTCGGCACGCAGGCGACGGATTTCATCATAGATGTAACCCGACTGCACCGGACTGCCACCCGGACTGTTGACGCGCAGGATCACACCCTTGGTTTTCGGGTCCTTGAAGGCCGCCTGCAGGCTAGCAATGATGTTATCGGCACTGGCCGGCTCCTTGTCGGCGATCATCCCTTGCACGTCAATGACTGCGGTATGACTGGCACTGCGGCTGGCAGCCTTTTCCACATCCATCAGCGGCGTGAACAGCACGAGAATGCCGAACAGGTAGAGGAAAGTCAGCAGCTTGAAGAAAATCCCCCAGCGCCGCGAGCGACGCTGCTCCACCACGCCGGCCAGGAGCGTCTTCTCCAACAACTGCCAGCTTTTCTGATCTTCGCTTTTCTCGGCGCTTGGCGCCTTCCACTCGTCCGTCATGCTGTACCTATCCTGGAATAACCCCGGCAGCCGCCCGATTCAACCACGGCTGCAATTGAGAAAAGTGATCAATGGACAACTGTGGTGCGTAAACGCTCAATGCCTCGAGCGACATCGCCCCATGACCGATGGCCACCGAATGCACACCGGCATTCTGCGCCATCAACAGGTCGAATGCCGAATCGCCGACCATCAGCGTACGCGATGCAGGCACCTGGCAATGCCGCATGATCTCCTCCAGCATCAACGGATGCGGCTTGCCGCGGGTTTCGTCGGCGGCACGGGTGATATCGAAGAAATCCTCCCAGCCATTGGCACGCAACACCCGATCCAAGCCGCGACGGGCCTTGCCGGTCGCCACCGCCAGACGGTAGCCATCGGCGCGAAACGCCTCAAGCGCCTCGACAACGCCAGGATAGAGCGGCGAAGGCTGCTCATCCAGGGCCATATAGATGTCGGCGTAGTGCTGCCGGAATGCCATGACCCCGGCTTCATCCAACTGCGGATATAAGGTGCTGATCGCTTCCGACAGCGCCAGACCAATGATGCCCTTGATCGCCTCGTCGGCACACAACGGCTGACCGGCGCGCTCGGCCGAACGGTGCATCGCCTCGACGATGCGCCCGATTGAGTCGGCCAGGGTGCCGTCCCAATCGAAGATCAGCAGGTCGTAATCACGGCGCACTCAGCAGACGCTCCACGGTCTTGGCCCACATTTCGTCGACCGGCGCCTCCAGTTTCAGCTCGCCGCCATCGGGCAGCGGCACGGTCAGCGCGTAGGCGTGCAGAAACAGGCGCTTGCCGCCCAGGTCACGCACTTCGCGGGTAAAGTCTTCGTCGCCGTACTTGCTGTCGCCGGCAATGCAGTGCCCGGCATGCAGGGCGTGCACGCGAATCTGGTGGGTACGACCGGTGATCGGCCGGGCCTCGACCATGGTCGCGAAGTCGCCGAAGCGGCGCAGCACCTTGAACAGGGTCAGTGCCTCCTTGCCTTCTTCGTTGACTTCGACCATCCGCTCGCCGGAACGCAGGTTGCTCTTGAGCAACGGTGCGTTGACCTGCTTCTTGGCCGTAGCCCAGTGCCCGCGCACCAGCGCCATGTAGCGTTTGTCGACACCGTCGCCGCGCAGGGCAGCGTGCAGGTGGCGCAGCATGCTGCGCTTCTTGGCGATCATCAGCAGGCCGGAGGTATCGCGGTCGAGCCGATGGACCAACTCCAGTTCCTTGGTATCCGGGCGCAACTGACGGAAGGCCTCGATCACCCCGTAGTTCAGCCCACTACCACCGTGCACGGCAATGCCGGCAGGCTTGTTCAGCACGATCAGCGCCTTGTCTTCGTAGACAATCGCCGCCTCCAGGCGCTGAAGCAAGCCTTGCGCCAACGGTGCTGGCTCGTCGCGCTCGGGTAGACGAACGGGCGGCACGCGCACGATGTCGCCAGCCTGGAGTTTGTACTCGGGTTTGATCCTTCCCTTGTTCACCCGCACTTCGCCTTTACGCAAAATGCGATAAATCAAGGTCTTGGGAACGCCCTTGAGTGCGGTGATGAGGAAATTATCGATGCGTTGGCCGGCAAGTTCCGGCGCGACCTCGATCAGCTGGACGCCGGAGGTCGGGGGGGCAGTAGTCGTCATTTGCGAATCATAACAATTTTTTATGGATTTGAAGCACTTAATGATTGCTGCTATAGTCGCGAACGCCGCCAAAAGCGGCTGGCCAGCGGACCAATGGCTTTGAGCCGGCCCTGACCTACGCAATTCTCCAGGACGCGAGGCCGTCCGACGGGGCTTTTGCCAGTTTACAGAATTGCCTGGAATCGCCACCAGCGCCGATGAGAGAAGACCGATAAAAAACAAAAAAGAGCGGTGTTTGGCCCTCCCACTTCGTTTTTTTTCGACGCCCACTCTACTCAGCGCAGTCGCTTTCACGCAGCCATGGCAGATGCTTCGGAAATACAAGCCTTAGCCATAAATGCGCGAGCTCCCGTACGGAGCTGGCGATAAATGCAACCCGTTGCGGATTCAGCGCGCGGCAGCACCCGAATTATCAGGGATACGTGTAGGGTGGAGATGCACAACCGTCGGACCGTGTAGTACTGCGTTCAGTCCACAGGCCCCTGGCCCCGCGACCGAACCCGGTCTTGATCAAGATGCCCACTGGGCGTCCACGGCCGAAGGCTGATTCCTCCTCCTGACTGAGTGCATTTGACACCACAGCTAGCAGGACGCGTCGTCGCGACTTCGGCAGTTCTGGTTTACCAGGCCACCGCAAGCCGCTGGACACGGGATGGCCCCGCCAGCCCTGACGCACCCTGACACCGACCGTGAGAAGTCGTGTGTGCCGAACGCCGTTTCCGGCAGCCCGGAAACCGACGGTATTACATGAAAAGAATGCTGATTAACGCGACTCAACCCGAAGAGTTGCGTGTTGCTCTGGTAGATGGCCAGCGCCTCTACGACCTGGACATCGAGTCCGGTGCACGCGAGCAGAAGAAGGCCAACATCTACAAAGGCCGGATCACCCGCATCGAACCCAGCCTGGAAGCCGCTTTCGTCGACTTCGGCTCCGAGCGCCATGGCTTCCTGCCGCTGAAGGAAATCTCCCGCGAATACTTCAAGAAGGCACCTGAAGGCCGGGTGAACATCAAAGAAGTGCTCAGCGAAGGCCAGGAAGTTATCGTCCAGGTCGAGAAAGAAGAGCGCGGCAACAAGGGCGCTGCCCTCACCACCTTCATCAGCCTGGCCGGTCGTTACCTGGTCCTGATGCCAAACAATCCACGTGCCGGCGGCATCTCCCGTCGCATCGAAGGCGAAGAGCGCAACGAACTGCGCGAAGCCCTCAACGGCCTGGTCGCCCCTGCCGACATGGGCCTGATCGTGCGCACTGCCGGCCTGGGCCGCAGCAGCGAAGAAATGCAGTGGGACCTCGACTACCTGCTGCAACTCTGGACCGCGATCAAGGAAGCCTCGCAAGACCGCGCCGCGCCGTTCCTGATCTACCAGGAAAGCAACGTCATCATCCGCGCCATCCGCGACTACCTGCGCCAGGACATCGGCGAAGTGCTGATCGATAGCATCGACGCCCAGGAAGAAGCCCTGACCTTCATCCGCCAGGTGATGCCGCAGTACGCCAGCAAGATCAAGCTGTACGAAGACAGCGTTCCGCTGTTCAACCGTTTCCAGATCGAAAGCCAGATCGAAACCGCCTTCCAGCGCGTTGTCGACCTGCCGTCCGGCGGCTCGATCGTGATCGACCCGACCGAAGCCCTGGTCTCCATCGACATCAACTCGGCGCGCGCCACCAAAGGTAGCGACATCGAGGAAACCGCCCTGCAGACCAACCTGGAAGCGGCTGAAGAAATCGCCCGCCAACTGCGTCTGCGCGACATCGGCGGCCTGATCGTGATCGACTTCATCGACATGACCCCAGCCAAGAACCAGCGCGCCGTGGAAGAAAAAGTCCGCGAATGCCTGGAAGCCGACCGCGCCCGCGTCCAGGTCGGCCGCATCTCGCGCTTCGGCCTGCTGGAAATGTCCCGTCAGCGTCTGCGCCCTTCGCTGGGCGAAAGCAGCGGCATCGTCTGCCCACGCTGCAGCGGCACCGGCATTATCCGTGACGTCGAATCGCTGTCGCTGGCCATCCTGCGCTTGATCGAAGAAGAAGCCCTGAAGGACCGCACCGCCGAAGTCCGCGCCCAGGTGCCGATCCCGGTCGCCGCGTTCCTGCTCAACGAAAAACGCAACTCGATCACCAAGATCGAACTGCGCACCCGGGCCCGTATCGTCATCCTGCCGAACGACCACTTGGAGACTCCGCACTTCGAAGTCCAGCGCCTGCGCGACGACAGCCCGGAAGCCCTGAGCGGCCAGTCCAGCTACGAAATCGCCGCAGCCGAAACCGAAGAAGTCCAGCCGGCTGCCGCCACCCGCACCCTGGTTCGCCAGGAAGCGGCGGTCAAGACTGCCCCGGCCCGCGCCAACGCACCGGTTCCAGCCGCCGCCGAAGCCCAGCCTGCCCCCGCCCCGGCTGCCCACGCGGTGCCTGAGCCAAGCCTGTTCAAAGGCCTGGTCAAGTCGTTGGTCAGCCTGTTCGCCGGCAAGGAAGAGCCTGCCGCTACCCCGGTCGTCGCCGAGAAGCCTGCTGCCGAGCGCCCAGCGCGCAACGAAGAGCGCCGTAACGGTCGCCAGCAGAGCCGCAACCGCAATGGCCGTCGCGACGAAGACCGCAAGCCGCGCGAAGAGCGTGCCGAACGTGCCCCGCGCGAAGAGCGTCAACCACGTGAAGAGCGTGCTCCACGCGAAGAACGTGCACCGCGTGAAGAACGTGCACCGCGTGAAGAGCGTGCCCCGCGTGAAGAGCGCCAACCACGCGCGCCACGTGAAGACCGTCGCCCCCGCGAAGACCGTCCTGTTCGTGAATTGCGCGAACCGCTGGACGCTGCACCGGCTGTCGCCGCTGCCGCTGCCGCACCAGCCGTACGTGAAGAACGTCCTGAGCGCGCCCCGCGCGAAGAACGTGCTCCACGCGAAGAGCGCGCGCCCCGTGAAGAGCGTGCACCTCGTGAAGAGCGCACCCCACGCGAGGAACGTGCACCACGCGAAGAGCGCGCACCACGTCCACCGCGCGAAGAGCGTCAACCACGCCCTGCCGAAACGGCTGACGAGGCCATCGAAGCCGGCGACGAGCAACTGCCTAACGAAGAACTGCTGCAGGACGAGAACCAGGAAGGCGCCGAAGGCGAACGTCCACGTCGTCGCTCCCGCGGTCAGCGTCGTCGCAGCAACCGTCGCGAACGTCAGCGTGATGCTAACGGCGATGTCGTCGAAGGCACCGAGGAAAGCGCAGAGGAAGGCAACGAGCCAACCGGCGCCGAACTGGCTGCCGGCCTGGCCGTGACTGCCGCTGTTGCCACCAGCAACATCAGCGCCACCGCCGAAGCTGAAGCCAATGTTCAGGCCGAGCGCGCTACTGCCGCCATTGAAGAGGCTGTACCGGCTGCCGCTGTCGAAGCCGTTGAAACAACTGACGCAGTGAAGGCCGCCGAAGCTGCCGAAACCGTTGAAGTTGTCGCTGAAACTGCAGTGGTTGAAAGCACCGTCGTCGAGCCTGCCGCTGTGGTTGAAGCAGCCCAGCCGATTGTTGCCGAAGAAGTGGCTATCGCCCCAGTGGTCGAGCAGCCCGTCAGCGAGCCGGTCGCCGCGGTCGAGCCAGTGGTCGACGTGGCCCCGCAGCCAGTGGTAGAAGCACCGGTTGAAGTGGCTGTTGCCGCCGAGCCGGTCGTTGAAGCCCCACGCGAACCGCAAGTGGTTGAGCCAGCAGTGGTTGAGCCAGTTGCTGTCGAGCCTGCGCCGGTGGTTGTCGAAGAAGCTCCGGCAGCTGTAGAGCCTGTCGAAGTTGAAGCGCCGGTGGTAACCCTGGCCAATGGCCGTGCACCGAACGACCCACGTGAAGTGCGTCGTCGCAAGCGTGAAGCAGAAGCGGCCGCCGCCGCTGCTGCTGCCGCAGCACAGCCTGCTGAGGCACAAGCCCTGGAAACCGCCGAAGAGCACAAGCCTCACGGTTGATTCCAGCGGCTAAATAAAAAGCCCCGCCAGTGAACACTGGCGGGGCTTTTTTATACCTTGCTGAAACACCCGAAGCCCACCCGCTCTCCTATTGTGGGAGCTGGCTCGCTGTCAGCGGTCAGTACAGATTCGGCTCCATCTCCAGCTCAACCCCGAAGCGCGCCAGAATGTCACCCTGGATCTTCTGCGCCAGTGCATGCAGTTGCCCACCACTGGCCTGACCATAATTGACCAGTACCAGCGCCTGCTGCTGATGCACCCCGGCATCGCCATCGCGAAAGCCCTTCCAGCCAGCCTGCTCGATCAGCCAACCTGCCGCTAGCTTCACCTGACCATCGGCCTGTGGATAAGCCACCAACCCCGGATGCGCCTGACGAATCCGTTCTACCAGTACCGCAGCAACCACCGGGTTCTTGAAGAAACTCCCGGCATTGCCCAGCTCCAGCGGGTCCGGCAGTTTTTCCCGACGGATACTGCAAATCGCCGTACTGACATCCTGCGCCGACGGCTGCTCGACACCCTGCTCGTTCAAACGCTGGCGCACCGGACCGTAATCCAGGTGTAACTGCGTGCCCCGACTCAGCGCGAAACGCACCCGCAGAATCAACCAGCGCCCCGGATTGCGCTTGAACAGGCTGTCGCGGTAACCAAAGTCACACGCCTGCAGGTCGAAGTCGCGCAACTCGCCGGTGTGCCGATCCAGCGCCGTCAACCCAGCAAACACGTCCTTGATCTCGACCCCATAAGCGCCGATGTTCTGCATCGGCGCCGCACCGACAGTGCCCGGAATCAAACTGAGGTTTTCCAGCCCGGCCATGCCGTGATCCAGCGTCCACTGCACGAATGGATGCCAGGCCTCCCCCGCTTCAGCTTCGACCACCACCCGCTGACCATCGTCGGACAGCACCCGAATCCCCTGACTGGCCATGCGCAGCACCAGCGCTTGGACATCGGCGGTCAGCAGCAGGTTGCTACCGCCCCCGATCACCAGCACCGGCCACTGCCGTTCGGCGGCATACGCCAGCAACTGGCGCACCTCGTCGTCGTTGTGGGCCTGGGCAAACTGTGCGGCCTTGACCTCGATACCGAAGGTGTTGAACGGCTTGAGCGAAACCTGTGCCTGTACCTGTACGCTCATACACGCCCCTTCAATTCGCCCACCAGGCCCTGGCACGCCGCCTCGATCAGGTCCAGTACCCGCTCGAAGCCTTGCTCGCCGCCATAGTAAGGATCCGGGACTTCGTCGACGGCGCCGTCATAGCGGCGCAGGAACAGGTCCAGCTCAGCCTTGGCGCCAGCCGGCTGCAACGCCTTGAGGTCACCGAGGTTGCTCTTGTCCATGGCCAGGATCAGGTCGTAGTCGGCAAAGTCTGCCGCACGCACCTGCTGCGCACGCTGCGCCGACAGGTCATAACCGCGCAGCAAGGCCGCACGCCGCGTCCGGCTGTCCGGCTGCTTGCCGACATGCCAGTCACCGGTGCCCGCCGAAGCCACTTCAACCCGCTCGGCAAGGCCGGCCGCCTGCAGCTGATGACGCAACACGCCTTCGGCGGTAGGCGAACGGCAGATGTTGCCCAGACAGACAAACAGAACCCGCATCAAGCCTCCAGCAAGCGCCGAACGCGCTCCAGGTCTTCCGGGGTGTCGACGCCCACGGGCGGCGCTTCGATGGCATCGGCAACATGAATACGCACACCGTTCCACAGCGCGCGCAACTGTTCCAGCGACTCGGCCCTCTCCAGCCAGCACGGCCCCCAACTGACGAAGTCCTGGAGGAACCCGGCACGGTAGGCATACATGCCGATGTGGCGGCGATACGGCACGCCTGCCGGCAGTTGCTCACGGCTCTGGGCGAAGGCATCGCGCGCCCACGGCAGCGGCGCGCGGCTAAAGGTCAGGGCCAGGCCATTGCTGTCGCTGACCACTTTCACCGCGTTCGGGTTGAACAGTGCTTCGACCTGCTCGATCGGCTCGGCGAGGGTAGCGATGCCGGCTTCCGGATGGGCCGCCAGGTTGGCGGCCACCTGGTCGATGATCACCGGCGGAATCAACGGCTCGTCGCCCTGCACGTTGACCACGATGGCATCGGCCGCCAGGCCCAGCTTGGCCGCGACTTCGGCCAGGCGGTCGGTGCCCGACTCATGGTCGTCACGGGTCAGCAGCACTTCGGCGCCAAACGCCTGGCAAGCCTCGACAATGCTGGCATCGTCGGTCGCAATCACCACGCGCGCGGCGCTGCTCTTGCGGGCCTGCTCCCACACATGCTGGATCATCGGTTTGCCGGCAATCGGCAGCAGCGGCTTGCCCGGCAGGCGTGTTGAACGCAAACGCGCCGGAATCACCACGGTAAAGGTCTGGCTCATTTGTCCAGACGCTCGTCGTCGGTCAGGGTGCGCGCTTCGCTTTCCAGCATCACCGGGATGCCATCGCGGATCGGGTAGGCCAGGCCTGCGCCCTTGCTGATCAGCTCGGTCTTGTCGGCGCTGAGTTTCAGCGGGCCTTTGGTGATCGGGCAAGCGAGGATATCGAGCAGTTTGGTGTCCATGTACATTCCTCAGGCCGGTGGCCGGAAAAAGAAGAAATCAGGGCTGTGCGGGTGCCGGCAGCAAGCGCAACAGTTCGGCGTCGAGCCAGGCGACAAAGGCCGGCGAAGGCCGCGCATCGACCGCAAGGTACCACCAGTCATCCGCCGCGAAGGCGCGGCATTTGACCGCGTCCTTCTCGGTCATCACCAGCGGCAGCGGCGGCGTGAAGCTCAACGCCTGGGCGCTGAACGCGGCGTGGTCGGCAAAAGCGTGCGGCACTGGCCGCCAGTTTAGCCCTTGCAGGGTATTGAAGAAACGCTGCGGGTTACCGATACCGGCCACCGCATGCAGTGCCTGGCCTGGCGGGAAGTGCTCGAGCCCACGGCGCTCGCCGCTGCGCAGGTTGACCAGTGCGGTCGGCTGAAGGGTGAAGGCGAAACCGTCGTCGCGGTCCGCCGTGGCGCCGTTGAACAGCACCGCGTCGACGTCGGCCAGGCGTTCCACCGGCTCGCGCAGCGGCCCCGCCGGCAGGCAGCGGCGATTACCGAGGCCACGGGCCGCGTCGATCAGGACCAGTTCCAGGTCACGGGCCAGGCGGTAATGCTGCATGCCGTCGTCGCACAGGATCAGGTCCAGCGGCTCGGCAGCCAGCAGGGCTCGCACGGCTTGGGCGCGGTTCGGGTCGATCACCAGCGGCACCCCGCTGCGTTGCACGATCAGCAGCGGCTCGTCGCCGGCTTCGGCTGCCGACTGCTCGGCACGCACCCGCCAGGGGAACTGCGGCGGCCTGGCGCCATAACCACGGCTGACCACGCCCACGCGCAGCCCGCGCTGACGGCAATGTTCGATCAGGAAAAGAATCAGCGGCGTCTTGCCCGTGCCACCCACGGTGATGTTACCCACCACCAGCACAGGCACCGGCGCGCGATAGATCTCGCCCTGGCCCGCCAGAAAACGTTCGCGCTTGGTGCGCACTACACGGCGGTACAGGGCCTCCAGCGGGCGCAGCAGCGCCAGCGCCGGATGGCCGTTGTACCAGGCCGCAAGCAATCGATCGGCAGCAGCCATTTATGGGGTCCCCGGCGCCGCCTCGACCGTGGTCATGCGCAGCTGGCTGAAGCCCAGCTTGCCGGCCGCATCCATGGCGGTGACTACGGCCTGGTGCGGCGTCTTGCCGTCGGCACTGATCGACAGTGGCAACGTGGTGTCGCCATTGGCTTCCTTGGCCAGCGCCTCGGTCAGGGTGGCCAGGTCGCTCTTGGGCAGCAGGTGGTTATTGATCGAATACACGCCCTCGGCGCTGATGGTGATCTCCAACTGCTTCTGCTCGCTGTCCGGGGCCGGCGCACCGCTGGCCGCTTCCGGCAGTTCGACGCGCAATTGGGTTTCGCGAGTGAACGTGGTGGTAACCACGAAAAACAGCAACAGGATAAACACCACGTCGATCAACGACGCCAGGTTGATGTCCACGGTCTCCCGTGGCTTGCGCCGGAATTTCACGCCTTGCCCTCGCTCAGGTCGACATCACGGTCGCCCTGGACCACTTCGACCAGCTTGATCGCCTCCTGCTCCATGCCAACCACCAGCTCGTCGATGCGCCGTTGCAGGAAGCGGTGGAAGAACACTGCCGGAATACCGACCATCAGGCCCGCCGCCGTGGTAATCAGCGCCTTGGAGATACCGCCGGCCAGCACCGAGGCGTTGGTGGTCATGCCCGAACCGGTGAAGGCACTGAAGATATCGATCATGCCCAGCACCGTCCCGAGCAGGCCGAGCAGCGGCGCCATGGCAGCGATGGTACCCAGCGCGTTGATGTAGCGCTCCAGCTCGTGGATGACCCGGGCGGCGGCTTCTTCGATGCATTCCTTCATGATCTCGCGACCATGCCGGGAGTTCGCCAGGCCGGCGGCGAGGATCTCGCCCAGCGGCGAATCGGCGCGCAAGGCCTTGAGCTTATCGCTATTGAGTTGTTTGTCCTTGATCCAGCGCCAGACCTGCCCAAGCAGGTGCGGCGGGGTCACTCGACTGGCACGCAGGACCCACAGGCGTTCGGCAACGATCGCCATGGCGGCAATGGAGCTGAGGATGATCGGCAGCATCATCCAGCCACCGGACTTGACCAATTCCCACACAGTTAGGACCCCCTCGAAAAAGTTCGCCACTCTACCATAGGGGGCCGGGCCGCCGAACAGCGTCATGTCGGTTCGCGCCAGAAACGGCGCTGCTCACGCTGCGCCTGCGGCCTGGCAAAACGCCCCAGGCGCAGGCGCACCGCCCCGAGCACGGCGCTGTCGTAGACGACACTGCCCAACGCCGCATAGCGCGCCAGCACCTGCGGGTGCGGATGGCCGAAATGGTTGTAGCGCCCACGCGACAGCAGGATGCCGGTGGGTGCGGTCAATGCGAGAAAGGTCGCGCTCGACGAACTGCGACTGCCATGGTGCGGCGCCTGCAACCAGTCGACCGGGCCAGCCATCGGGCTGTGCAGCCAGGCCGCCTCGGCGCGGGCATCGATATCGCCGGTCAGCAACAGCGATTCGCCGCCCGCCTCCACCCGCAACACGCAGGAACCCTGATTGCTGCCGCTCGCGCCCTCCCACTGCCACAGACTGAAGTGCGCGCCCTCCCACTCCCAGCGCTCGCCGCTGGAGCAGGCGCTGGCGTGCAGGCCAGCATGCAGCGCAGCCGGATCGCCCGCGATGACTCGCGCCACCGGCAGGCCGCGCCGAATGGCACGGGCGCCGCCAGCATGATCGCTGTCGGCATGGCTGAGCAACATCAGGTCGAGCCGGTCGATACCGAGCTTGCGCAAGGTCGGTAGCACCACCCGTTCGCCCAGGTCGCTGTCCGCCAGTGCCGGGCCAGCGTCGTAGAGCATGACGTGGGCGCTGGTACGGAGGATGAACGCCTGGCCCTGGCCGACGTCCAACTGCCAGACTTCCACTTCGCCAAACGGCACCCGCTGCGGCGCCAGCAGGCCAGCCAGTGCCAGCAGCGGTACCCCGAGCACGCGCATGGGCAAGCCTGTCGGCAGCAGGATCAACAGCGCACCGAGCACGATCAGTGCCAGGCCCCACCAAGGTGGCGCCGCGGGCAACCAGGCCGGCTGCCAGGCGGCCAGCCAGTCAAGCACCGCAAACAACCCGGCCAATGCACCGCCCGCCAGCCAGAGCAGCGTTTCGCCAATCCACGGCAGCGGCAGCAGCAACGTTCCGCCCAGCGCAAGCGGCACCACGATCACACTGACCCAGGGCACGGCCAGCAAGTTGGCCAGCGGTGCCGTCAGGCTCACCGGCAGGCCCCAGCCCAGCAGCACCGGCAACAGCCCCACGGCAATCAGCCACTGCGCACGCGTCCAGGCTCGCCATCGATGCCAGGCACCGAGGCGGCCGCTGAAACTGAAGATCAGCACCGCAACGGCGGCAAACGACAGCCAGAACCCGGGCAACAGGCTGGCCAGCGGCTCGACCAGCAGCACCCCGACCAGCGCCAGCAGCAACGGCCAGCCGAAGCTCAGATGACGGAAGCGCAAACGCCATAGCAGCACCACCGCAAGCATGATGCAGGCGCGCTGCACCGGTACCTGGAACCCGGCCAGCAGGCCGTACCCCAGCGCCGCGGCGAATGCCAGGCCGCAGGCCCAGGGTAGCCACGGCAGCCGTCGCGGCCAGCAGCCGATTCGCGCCAGGCCGGCGACCAGGGCATAGATCAACCCCGCCAGCAGGCCGACATGCTGCCCGGAGATCACCATCAGGTGTACCGTGCCGGTCGCCTGCAGGGCTTGCCAGTCTTCGGCAGAAAGCCCTCCGCCGTCGCCCAGCACCAGCGCCGCCAGTGCGCCTTCGCGGCCATATGCATCGACCCCGGCCAGACGTTGGCGCAAGCTGTCGCGCCAAGCCCAGGCCGCCGGCGCCAACCGCTCGCCGGCCTTGACGCTACCGCTGGCACCGATACGCCGCGCCAGCAGGTGTGCTTGCGGGTCCGGGCCATGCGGGTTGAGCAGGCCGCCCGGCTGCCTGAGAGTCACTGCCAGGCGCCAGCGTTCGCCACTGCGCAACGGCGGCCCGCCGTGCCAGGTCAGTTGCAGCCGCGCCGGTAGCGTCTCGCGACGAGAACGCGCGTCAGCCAACTCGAAGCGTACCGCCTGCGCACCCTGCGCCGGCAAACCGACCACCTGCCCTTCCAGCCATAGTGTGCGCCCGTCCAGATGCGCCGACAGGCGCTCGTCCAGCGCCGCCTGCGCCGACAAGCAGGCCCAGCCCAGCCCGAGCAGAAACAGCCCCGCTCGCCAGCGGCGAAACATCAGGCAAAGCAGCCCGAAGAAGAGCAGCCCCCACTGCCAACCGACCGATGGCAGCACGGGCAACCAGATCAGGCTCAACAAACCGCTCGCAAGCGCCAACATCCCTGTGCGCATAACTTCAAGCCCCAGAACCCAAACCCGTTCATCAGGCTTAGTTCAAGCGAGCGCAGCGTTTGCTTATTAATTGTCACAAAGTCTGAATTGGCGCTGTTTATATTCCGTGCATACTGGCCCCCTTCAGAGCGCCGAGACCTCACATGCCGCGTCGACTTTTCAAACGCTACATGCCCGATCCGACGAGCATCCGGGAGCACAAATCCTTACGCTTTCTCGGACGGCTGCTGCACGACCCCAACTTGTGGCACCTGAACCGCCACTCGGTCGCCCGCGCCATGGGCGTCGGCCTGTTCGCGGCGTTCATTCCGATTCCGATGCAGATGCTGCTGGCCGCCAGCCTGGCGATTCCGGTCCGCGGCAACCTGCCGATCGCGGTCAGCCTGGTCTGGCTGACCAACCCGATCACCATGCCGCCGGTGTTCTTCTGCACCTACCAGATGGGCGCCTGGCTTATGGGGATTCCAGCGCGTACGCTGCCGGAAGAACTGACGTTCGAATGGATCACCGAGCAGTTGTCGACCCTGTGGCAGCCGTTCCTGCTCGGTTCGCTGGTGTGTGGTGTGCTGCTCGGTGCGCTGGCGTACTGCCTGACCATGCTCTACTGGCGCTGGTGGGTTGGCAGGCAGTGGCGCCGGCGCCAGCAGCGATCAGCTGCGCATGCCCCGACCGCTGACCAGTAGGCGCACGCAACCGACGTACAGCACGGCAGTGGCGACCAGCATGAAGGTGATGGCCGTGCCGATCTGGATGTCCGAGACGCCGAGAATGCCGTAGCGGAACGAGTTGACCATGTGCAGCACCGGGTTGGCCAACGACACCGTCTGCCAGAACGGTGGCAGCAGGTTGATCGAGTAGAACACGCCGCCCAGGTAGGTCAGCGGCGTCAGCACGAACGTCGGGATGATCGAGATATCGTCGAAGTTGCGCGCAAACACGGCGTTGATGAACCCGAGTAGCGAGAAGATCGTCGCGGTCAGCAGCACCACCAGGATGGTCACGCCAAGGTGATGCACCTGCAGGTGGGTGAAGAACATCGACAGGATGGTCACGATCACCCCCACCGCCAGCCCGCGCAGCACACCGCCCAGGGTGTAGCCGATGAGGATAGTGTGCGGCGACACCGGCGATACCATCAATTCCTCGATAGAGCGCTGGAACTTGCTGCCGAAGAAGCTCGACACCACGTTGCCGTAGGAGTTGGTGATCACCGACATCATGATCAGCCCCGGCACGATGTACTCCATGTAGGTGAAGCCACCCATGTCGCCGATCTGCCGGCCGATCAGGTTACCGAAGATGACAAAGTACAGGACCATGGTGATCGCCGGCGGCAGCAGGGTTTGCGGCCAGATCCGGGTGAAGCGGCGTACTTCGCGATAGACGATGGTATTCAGGGCAATCAGGTTGGGGCGCAGTTCCGAACTCATACCGCCACCTTCGCCAGGTTTTTTTCCACCAGGGACACGAACAGTTCCTCAAGTCGGTTGGTCTTGTTGCGCAGGCTCTGCACCTCGATGTTCTGCAGGGCCAGTTGGCCGAACAGCGCGGTGATGCCCACTTCCTTGTCTACCTGCACTTCCAGGGTGTGCGCTGTGATCAGCCGGCACGGGTAGCCGACCAGATCCGGCGCCTGGGCGAGGTCATGCTTGAGGTCGAGCAGGAAGGTCTCGACGTGCAGCTTGCCGAGCAGGGCGCGCATGCTGGTGTTCTCGACGATGGTGCCGTGATCGATGATGCCGATGTGGCGGCACAGCTGCTCGGCCTCTTCCAGGTAGTGCGTGGTGAGGATGATGGTGATGCCTTGCTGGTTCAGCTCGGTGAGGAAGGTCCACATCGAGCGGCGCAGTTCGATGTCCACGCCCGCCGTCGGTTCGTCGAGGATCAGCAGGCGCGGCTCATGGATCAGCGCGCGGGCGATCATCAGTCGGCGCTTCATGCCGCCGGACAACGAGCGCGACGGCACATCGCGCTTGTCCCACAGACCGAGCTGAGTCAGGTATTGCTCGGCACGCTCCTTGGCCACCTTCATCGGAATGCCGTAGTAACCGGCCTGGGTCACGACAATATCGAAGGTTTTCTCGAACTGGTTGAAGTTGAACTCCTGCGGCACCACGCCGATGCTGCGCTTGAGCTGGGCCGGGTTGCGGTCCAGGTCGTGGCCGAAGATGTTCACAGTGCCGCTGGTCTTGTTCACCAGGGTCGAAAGAATGCCGATGGTGGTGGACTTGCCGGCACCGTTGGGGCCGAGCAAGGCGAAGAAGTCGCCTTCGGCAACGTCCAGATCGATGCCCTTGAGGGCCTGGAAGCCGTTGCCGTAGGTCTTGGTTAACTGCCGGATGGACAGAGCAGAACTCATAGCGGGTCTACGCACCAGATTGGAGGATTCACGGATCAGAAAACGGCCGATCAACGGTCAACCGCGGTGAAATGTGGCCATGGTGCTTGGCCCGGCCACACAAGTACAGTCAAGTCTATCGATAGTAACTATCGGTTTAAGCGAAACGATCAGGTCAGTGCGGTCATCACCGCGGCCTGATAGGCCGGACGCTCCTGCAGCCGCTCGTACCAGGCGCGCAGGTGGCGCATGTCCGGTCGCTCGATAGGCATCTCGAACCAGGCGTAGACGAAGCTGCCCAGCGGCACATCGCCCATGCCCGGTTCCTGCCCGGACAGAAAGGGTTGCGTGGCCAGCGTGGCGTCGGCAATCGCCAGCAACTGGGCGCAGGTTTTCTGTGCAGCGTTGATCGCAACCCAGTCGCGTTGCTCCGGCGGCGTGCGCAACAGGCCCCAGAACAGGGGGCGGAATGGCGTAGCGAAGGACGAGGTGGTCCAGTCCATCCATTTGTCGGCCTTGGCTCGCGCCACCGGATCGCTCGGGTACCAAGGCGTGCCGGGCGCATGCTTGGCCCCCAGGTAACGGACGATGGCATTCGACTCCCAGAGCACCAGCCCGTCGTCTTCGATCATTGGCACCAGGCCGTTGGGGTTGAGCGCACGGTAATGCGGCTCGTCGACCTGGCCAAACGCGCCGCCGGCATCGATGGATTCGTAGTCCAGGCCCAGTTCCTGGGCACACCACAATACCTTCCTGACATTGGACGAATTCTTTCGACCCCAGATCTTGAGCATGACGACTCCCTGACTGAATGCGCTGGACGGCCAGTCTACTCCAGCAACGCACGCAGGCAATCGTTAGCCATGAAACGAACTCCGTCGTTCATGTTCTGTCACTGTTCAGACGAGGCTGTTTAGCGGATGCCTACTAAGCTCTGATGGATGGCTGTAGCCCCCACGGTTTCACGGAGGAAAAACTATGTTGCTGTTGTGGTTGGTGGTGCTGGTGATCGGCGCGGCGTACCTCGCCCACCGGCGTGTCGGGGCCTTGCCGGCCTTGGGCATCGTCGCGGTGTATCTGCTGGCGATGGGTATTTTCAGTCGCGCGCCGGGCTGGTTGCTGGCGATTTTCTGGGGGGTGCTGGCGGCCAAGTTTGCCCTGGTGCTGCTCCCCGACCTGCGTCGTCGGCTGCTCAGCGGCCCACTGTTCGGTTGGTTCCAACGCACCTTGCCGCCGATGTCGCAAACCGAACGCGAAGCCATCGATGCCGGGACGGTGTGGTGGGACGGCGAGCTGTTCAGTGGCCGCCCCGACTGGAACACCCTGCTGACCTACCCCAAGGCGGCGCTGAGCGCCGAGGAACAGGCCTTTATCGACGGCCCCACCGAGGCGCTCTGCGCGCTGGTCAGCGACTGGCAGATCGGCCAGGACCTCGACCTGCCGCCGGCAGCCTGGGCACACATCAAGGAGCATGGCTTCTTCGCCCTGATTATCCCCAAGGAGTATGGCGGCAAGGGCTTCTCGGCCTACGCCCACTCGCAGGTGGCGATTAAGCTGGCGACCCGCAGCGGCGACCTGGCCTCGACGGTGATGGTGCCCAATTCGCTCGGCCCGGCCGAACTGCTGCTGCACTACGGCACCGACGAGCAGCGCAACCACTACCTGCCGCGCCTGGCCCGCGGCGACGAAATCCCCTGCTTTGCCCTCACCGGCCCGCTGGCCGGCTCCGACGCCGGGGCCATGCCCGACACTGGGGTCATCTGCAAAGGCCAGTGGCAGGGTGAAGAAGTACTCGGCCTGCGCCTGAACTGGGAAAAGCGCTACATCACCCTCGGCCCGGTGGCCACCCTGCTAGGCCTGGCCTTCAAGGCCTACGACCCGGATCATCTGCTGGGCGAACAGACCGAACTTGGTATCAGCCTGGCGCTGATTCCCACCGACACCCCGGGCGTCGACATCGGCAAACGTCACCTGCCGCTGGGCGCGGCGTTCATGAACGGGCCGAACGCCGGCAAGGACGTGTTCGTGCCACTGAGCTTCCTGATCGGTGGCCAGAAAATGCTCGGCAAAGGCTGGATGATGCTGATGAACTGCCTGTCGGTGGGGCGCTCTATCTCGCTGCCGGCCGTGGGTACCGGGGCCGCCAAGTACACCAGCCTGGTGAGCGGTCAGTACGCGCAGGTACGCGAGCAGTTCAACGTGCCGCTGGCCGCCTTCGAAGGCATTCAGGAGTCGCTGGCACGCATCGGCGGCAACGCCTGGCTGATGGACAGCGCACGCCTGCTCACGGCCAAGGCGGTGGACCTCGGCGAGAAGCCCTCGGTGCTCTCGGCGATCCTCAAGTACCACCTCACCGAGCGTGGCCGCGAATGCATCCAGCACGCCATGGACGTGCACGGCGGCAAGGGCATCATCATGGGCCCGAACAACTACCTGGGGCGCAACTGGCAGGGTGCGCCGATCTTCATCACCGTCGAGGGCGCGAACATTCTGTCGCGCAACCTGATGATCTTCGGCCAGGGGGCGATTCGCTGCCATCCGTTCGTGCTCAAGGAAATGGCCCTGGCCGGCCGCGACGACCATGACCAGGCCCTCAAGGAGTTCGACCAGTTGCTGATGCAGCACATCGGCTTTGCCGTTGGCAACGCGGCCAGCACCCTGGTGCTGGGTCTCGGCCTGGGGCACCTGGAGAAAGTCCCCGGCGATGCGCTGAGCCAGGGTTACTTCCGTGCCCTCAACCGCCAGGCGGCGGCATTCGCTATGCTCGCCGACCTGAGCATGATGCTGCTCGGGGGTGAATTGAAGCGTCGCGAACGGCTGTCGGCGCGCCTCGGCGACGTGCTGAGCAACCTGTACCTGGGGTCGGCGGCACTCAAGCGCTATCACGACCTCGGCGCCCCCGACTACATGCGCCCACTGCTCAGCTGGGCCATGGAGGAAAGCCTCGGCCAGGCCGAAAAAGCCCTCGATCGGATCCTCGATAACTTCCCCAACCGCTTTATCGGCTGCGCCCTGCGCCTGGTAGTGTTCCCGTTCGGTCGCCGACATACCGGCCCATCCGATGCACTGGATGCCGAAGTGGCCGCACTGATCGGCCGGGCCAAGGGCGACCCGGCACTGGAAGAGCTGCTGGCCGGCTGCTACCGCCCGACCGATGCGGACGATCCGGTGGGAGCCCTGCAACACGCCAGCGACCTGCTCGGCGCCAGCGCCCCGCTGCACAAAAAACTGCATCAGGCCCTCAAGGCAGGGCAGCTCGCGCCAGCGCCGGGCGAGTCGCTGATCGATGCCGCGCTGCAAGCCGGGGTGCTACAGGCCGGCGAAGCGCAGAGCCTGCATCAAGCCGAAGCGGCGCGGCGGCGGGTGATCGATGTCGATGCCTTTACCAAGGCGCAACTGCTGCCGACGGCGGGTAAAGTCCGCTGAGCCAAGGGGAGCAAAACGGGCGCGCGCAGCCGTATATATGCGCGCCGGTTTTGCTCCAGCGGATCGCCTCCATGAGCAACGCTCCCCTCGAATGCCATCTTGCCCTGCCCACCCACCTGCGCAGCATCCTCGCGCACTCGGCGATTTCGCAATGGTCGGTTTCCAGATGCCCCTACCTGTCAACTGACATTTCTATCAGTAGCGAAAACTGCTTCCCGAGCCTGATAATTTGAAGCCATGAGGGCAGCCGCACCTATAAGCCACATCCCCGCTGCTATCAGCTGTTCTTACTACATGGACTTATTCCTCCATCGAAGGAGATACCCGAATGAGCTGTTCACGCTCGCTTATTGCATTGGTCTTCTCAAGCGCTAGTACGCTCGCACTGGCTGCCGACCTGACACTCCTGGTAGAGCCGCAGAACGTAGAGTTGCGCCTGAGCAAGCCTTTGGGCCTCACCTCAAGCGTTATCGCTTCCCACAACGACACGACGGTCGCGCTGCCGACAGGCCAGACCGTTATTTACAAACTGGCTGACCGCTCCGCCGATCCGAACAAACTGACACCCACCTACGCGCTGATTTCCATACAACCAGCGGGCGAGTCGAAAACCCTCAGCAAAGTCAGCTGCAAGAACGATGGCCAGGCCAGCGATGCCCCAACCGTTGAAATCAACGTGGGCAAGCAGACCACGAAATGCCTGCCCAAGGGGCCGTCGGTCAGCCTGACCGGGACCTCCGAGAGCGACGATGTGGCCATTTTGGTCGAGCCCACTATCACCGATGCCAAGGCCGCTAACTGAGCTGTTCCGCGCACGTAGACAACGGGGAAAAGCCCGCTGAGCCAATCGGACCGGGACATCGGGCGCGCAGCGCCGTATACTCGCGCGCCCGTTTTTGCTCTAGAGGATCGCCCCCATGGCCAACGCTCACCTCGAATATCATCTTGCCCTGCTCACCCACCTGCGCAGCATCCTGGCCGCCCTCGGTGAAGCCGAACAGGTGCCGGAAGAAAGCCATGAGCTGTTCCTCGAGCGCTTCGACGACCTGATGCAGCAACTGCCGGTCGACCCGGAAAGCAAATACCTGGGCCAGGACCTGATGTGCCAAGTAATCCAGCGCTACCCGCAGATCGCCCACCTGGTGCCACGCGACCTGCTGTGGTTCTTCGGCGGTGATTGCCTGCACTTCATGCCGGACCAGGAATTGGATCTCTACCAGGCCCTGGAGGAACGCCGCTACGAGGCCGAACAGAACGACGAACCGTTCGACTGGAACCAGGAAAAACAGCTGCTGAGCATGTCGTCGGACGACAGCACGCACTGATATCCGTCGTGCCCCCGAAGTTGATTGCGATTAACTTCGGGTCATCGTCTGCAAGCGCTTTATCCGCTCAGCCAGTAGCCGCACCGCAGCTTCCAGCTCGTGTTCGGTGTAGGCCGCAAACCCCAGCAAGAACCCCTGCTCCACCGCCCCGGACGCATACAGACCGCTCAGCCCAAGCAGATCGATGCCTGCCTGGCGCGCCGCGTCGATCACCGGGCGCTCCGTCATGCCCGGCTTCAGCACACACGGCAACTGCAGCCCGCCCGCCGGCACCCGCGCCTCGAGAAAGTCGCCAAGATGACGGCGGATCAGGCCTGCCAGGCAGCTCAAGCGCTCGGCATACACATTGCGCATGTTGCGTACGTGCGCACCGAAATGGCCGCCGACGATAAAGCGGGCCAATGTCAGTTGGGCCAGCGACGCGTTATGGCCGTCCTGCAAGGAACGCGCGACCGTCATCGGCGCGACCAGTGCCGATGGCAGCACCATGTAGCCAATCCGCAAGCCGGGAAACAACGATTTGGTGAACGTACCGATGTAGAGCGTCCGCTCGCCGCCATCCAGGCCCTGAACACAGGCGGTCGGCCTGCCGGCATAGTGAAACTCGCTGTCGTAATCGTCCTCGATGATCCAGGCCCGATGTTGCGCCGCCCACTCGATCAGGGCCAGACGCCGGTCCAGCGACAGGGTCGTACCGCTGGGAAACTGGTGCGATGGCGTGACATACACGGCCTTGGCAGGTGCGGGATGCTCGACGATGCGCGCGACCTGCAAGCCTTGCGCATCGACCGCAATCGGCAGTACTTCCAACCCGGCGGCGGCAAATGCCTTGCGTGCACCGTAGTAGACCGGGTCCTCGATGAAAATGCGCTCCCCGGCGTCGAGCAAGACTTGCGCGCACAAGCTCAATGCCTGTTGCGAGCTGGTCAGGATCAATACCCGATCAGGGCTGGCCCGCGCCCCACGCTCAAGGTTGACGTAATCGGCGACAGCCCGGCGTAACGGCTCGGCACCTTGCGGGTCGCCATGACTCAGGGCGCGATGGCCGTACTCCTTGAGTACCTGACGCTGCAGGCGCTCCCAGGTCGACAGCGGAAACATCCGCGTCTCCGGCACACCGGGAGCGAACGGCCGGGGGCTGAGCTGTTCGCTGACGCCGCCGGCGGCGAAGATCGCCGCGCCGCGCTGGCTCAGATTGGCTGGCGACACCCCGGACGGCGGCCTCGCTCCTCGCCGGCCACGGCGCAACTGGGTCGCCGGCGAGACGAAGCTGCCGCTGCCTACCCGCCGCTCGATGAAACCCTCGGCATGCAACTGCGAATAGGCCGCCTCGACGGTGTCCCGCGATACTCCCAGCGATTGTGCCAGCAGGCGCGATGCGGGCAACGGCTTACCCGCATCCAGTGCACCATCGAGAATCAATTGGCGGATGGCCCGCTGCACCCGTGAGTGCAGCGGCAGATGTGCCAGTTCGGGGTGGCCGATGCGGGCCTTGACCGACTCGAGCAAGGAATGCCTGAACAATTGGTCTGCTCATCCTGAGGCTATTGGTGGGGAACATCATGCCATTGAGGCGCTATAAAAACGCCTTCAATGCCAACAAGGATGCTTGAAATGAAAATTGCAGAGTGCACCCTCACCGTTCGCCCGGTGGAAGAGCAGGATTACCCGCAGTGGCTGGAATACTGGCAGGCGTACCAGGACTTCTATCGGGTCGCGCTGAGCGAAGCGACCACCGCCACCACCTGGATGCGTTTCTTCGATCCGCGCGAACCCGTGCATTGCGCGGTGATCAGCGACGGCACGCGACTATATGGGTTCGTCCACTTCCTGTTCCACCGCTCGACCTGGGGCACCACAGACTTCTGCTACCTGGAAGACCTCTACGTAGCGCCGGAAGCACGCGGGCACCAGGTCGGCAAGCGACTGATCGAACACGTGCAGGCCGAGGCTCGCGAGCAGCACTGCGCGCGCCTGTACTGGCATACCCAGCAAAGCAACAGCACCGCCCAGCGGCTGTATGACTGGATCGCGGAAAAGCCTGGGGTGATCGAGTACCGGATGGTTATCTGAGGCAAAAAAAACGCCGTTCGTATGAACGGCGTTTTTTGAATCTGGAGCGGGAAACGAGACTCGAACTCGCGACCCCGACCTTGGCAAGGTCGTGCTCTACCAACTGAGCTATTCCCGCAAAGTGAAGCGTCTCCGAACCTGCAACAATCTGGCTCTTAGCCTTTAACCTATTGATTTACAAAGGTTTATTGCTTGTTTGGAGTGGGCGCTATTGTGAACCTGTTTTACCCGGTTGCCAAGCCCCTGAAGAAAATTTTCTCCGTGAACCTTGTCCCGTGTAGCGCCCAGGCACAATACGCAAAAAAAACGCCGCTCAAACTGAGCGGCGTTTTTTAATTTGGAGCGGGAAACGAGACTCGAACTCGCGACCCCGACCTTGGCAAGGTCGTGCTCTACCAACTGAGCTATTCCCGCAAATATGGCGTCCCCTAGGGGACTCGAACCCCTGTTACCGCCGTGAAAGGGCGGTGTCCTAGGCCACTAGACGAAGGGGACACACTACAACATTCACTCCCTGCCGCGTTTCGCTGTGTGCTTTACGCTGCAAGTGGCGCGCATTCTAGGGGTGCTTTGAGAAGCCGTCAACCCCTATATATAAATTTATTTAAATCAATGACTTCGCCCTGCTTCCTGGCTCATCGGGCTGAAACTCGCGCCTGCGCTTTGACGTTTTTTTTCTGACACCCAAGCCCCAGCGAGCCCCGTGTCGCCGGGGGTTCAAGGCCCCTGGCCATTATCGTCCCCACGGCAACCGCCAAACGCCTCTATCCGGGCAAATGGGAAGCCACTACACTCAAACAGGTAAACCTTTACTTGATGAGGCGTTAACGGTGACACCACTTCTGATCACCCTGCTTATAGTAGCGGGTATCGCGTTACTGATCGTGATCGGCTACCTGAACAACGTGGTCGAGAACAACAAGCTGGAACGCGCGCGTCTCAAGGTCGAGCTGGCTGACCGCCTGCGCCGTTGTGGCGAGATCAGCGAAACCTTCCCCGGCCAGTTGATGACGCCCGCTCTCAAATTGTTGATGACCCGCCTGGAGCTGAACCTCAACCAGCGCCAGCTGAACCTGGACAAGCACAGCAGTGCCCTGCGCACGCGCATCAGCGAGCTGGAAGGCCTGATTGCCCAGGGCGAAGCGCTGCCGGTCAACAACCCGCCAAACCCGATTCTTACCGAAGCCAAGGCCAAGGATGTGCGCTTCCTCCTCGAAGCCCTGCACAGCCAGGTAGTGCGCGCCTCGCAGGAAGGCTTCCTGGCCAACAACGAAGCCAAGTACTGGGTGAAGGAAATCCGCCACATCCTGGTGCTGCTGCACATCGAGTTCTTCAACAACCTGGGCCAGGCGGCCCTGCAGCAGAACCAGCCAGGGCATGCGCGACTGGCCTTCGAGCGCGGCGTGCAGTACCTGCGCAAGCAGCCCGACCCGGTGCAGTACCGTGAACAGCTCGACTATATGGAGAAGCTGCTGGCACGCGCCAACGCCATGGTGCTGAACAAGCTGGAGCCGGCCGAGGACGAAGTCAACGAACTGACCGAAGGGCTGAAGGCCGATCCGGCGGACGACTGGAAGAAGAAGGTTATCTACGACTGATCATTGGGCATGCCCTTCGCCGGCAAGACCAGCTCCCACAGGGCGTGGTGATTCAGTGGAAAAGAGGGGGCCATCAGGGCCCCCTCTTCTGCTTTCAGCAATCGGTCGATTGCAGGAAGATCTCGGCCAGACGCTCCAGCCCCAGCTGATCCGCCTCGCTGAAGCGCGCCAGCTTCGGACTGTCGAGGTCCAGCACACCGATCAGGCGACCGTCCTTGACCAGCGGAATCACCAGCTCGCTGTTCGAAGCGCTGTCACAGGCGATATGCCCAGGGAAGGCGTGCACGTCTTCGACCCGCTGGGTTTGTCGCGTAGCTGCCGCCGCGCCACACACACCCCGCCCGAACGGAATACGCACACAGGCCACCTGCCCCTGGAACGGCCCAAGCACCAGTTGCTCGTCGCGGTTCAGGTAGAAGCCGGCCCAATTCAGGTCGTCGACCTGGGTATAGAGGAAGGCCGAAAACTGCGCAGCGTTGGCAATGAAGTCACGCTCGTCGGCCAGCAATGCCTGCAGTTGCGCAGTCAGCAGGCCATAACCATCCAGGCCCTGGCCCGCCGCGTTCAAATCGATCATCAGTGTTGCTCCAGCAATTTGAGTCCCACCCAGTAACGGGCGAATTGATAGGCACATCGGCCATTACGGTTGCCACGCCCGGTCGCCCAGCGGATGGCCGCCTTCTCCAGCTCTTCGTCGCGCACCCAGCTCAACCCGCTTGACGCGGCCAACTGGCCAATCCAGTGCTCGACCACATCGAGGAAATGCTCCTGGGTGAACGGATAGAACGACAACCACAAGCCGAAACGATCGGACAAGGCAATCTTGTCTTCCACCGCTTCGCTGGGGTGCAGTTCGCCATCGATCATCTTCCAGTTTTCGTTGTCGCTCTGTTTCTCCGGCACCAGGTGCCGGCGGTTCGACGTGGCGTACAGCAGGACGTTGTCCGGCGCCTGTTCGAGCGAGCCGTCGAGCACGCTTTTCAGCACCCGGTAGTCGCCCTCCCCGGCTTCGAAGGACAGGTCGTCGCAGAACAACACAAAGCGTTGCGGCAGTTTTTGCAGCTGCTCGACCACCCGCGGCAGGTCCGCCAGGTGATCGCGCTCGATTTCGATCAGGCGCAGACCGGCCTTGGCATGCTCGGCAAGCAAGGCGCGCACCAGCGACGACTTACCGGTGCCGCGCGAGCCCCACAGCAGCGCGTGGTTGGCCGGCATGCCATCGAGAAACTGGCGGGTGTTGCGACCCAACTGGTCGCGCTGCTTGTCGACGCCAATCAGGTCCGACAGGCGCATGTCCAGGCTGACCTGCAGCGGCAGCAGGAAACCGCTGCGGCCTTCGCGCTGCCAGCGTGCGGCCAGGCAATGGTGCCAGTCGATGTCCAGGCGCAACGCCGGCAGCAAGGGTTCGAGGCGTGCCAGCACGGTCTCGGCACGTTCGAGAAAGGCGTTCAAACGAGAGTCCACGGTAAGTCCTCAAGACAAGGGAATGGGAGCACGCTGAATGTGCGACAGTACGTGCCAGCAGCCGGGCTTGATCGGCTATGCTTGCGCAGCGCACGGAATGTGGAACTGGCTCGGGACCATGGATATCAAGTTCACCAATCGCCTGTCTTACAAACAAGCCCGGCTGACGGTCCTCGTCGGCTTCATCCTCGGGACCTTGCTCAGTCTCATCCAGATCGGCATCGATTATGCCAGTGAAGACGCCTCTATCAACCGCGAGATGCAGGCGCTGCTGGAAATCAGCCACAACACCGCCTCGCGCATCGCCTACAACATCGATTCGGAGTTGGCGCGGGAACTCACCGGCGGGCTGCTGCAATCGCCGGCCATCACCCGCGCCCAACTGATCGACAACAACGACACGGTGCTTGCCGATGTGCGGCGCCCGCGCCAGGAAAGCAGCTACCGGCTGATCAGCGACTTCCTGTTTGGCGAGCGTCGCCAGTTCAAGGACCGCCTGGCCCTGAGCCACATGCCCGACGAGTACCTCGGCACGCTGTTTATCGATGTCGACACCTTTGCCTTCGGCGGGCGCTTCCTCAAGCGTGCCGAGGTTACCCTGCTCAACGGCTTCGTGCGCAGCCTGGTACTGACCGGGATCCTCCTGGCGCTGTTCTACATCATGCTGACCAAACCGCTGGTGCGGGTGATCAGCGCGCTGAGCAACAGCGATTCGCGCAACCCCAACCAGAACAAACTGACCTTCCCGCCCGGCCACGAGCAGGACGAGATCGGCGTTCTGGTGAAGGTGGCCAACCAGCAGTTCGTCAGCATGGCCACCGAGATCCAGCAGCGGCGCAACGCTGAGAACCGCCTGACCGACTACCTCAACGAGCTGGAAAACATCGTTTCGGCGCGCACCAACGAGCTGAAGGCGAGCAACACCCGCCTCAGCCAGTCCAACGAGGAGCTTGAGGAAGCCCGCCGTCGTGCACTGGACATGGCCCAGGCACGTGCAGCCTTTCTGGCCAACATGAGCCACGAGATCCGCACCCCGCTCAATGGCCTGCTGGGGATGATCGCACTGTCGCTGGACAGCCCGCTGAATGCCGAGCAACGCCAGCAACTGTCGATTGCCCACGACTCGGGCAAAGTGCTGGTAGAACTGCTCAACGATATTCTCGACCTGTCCAAATTCGATGCCGGCCAGCTTGAACTTGAGCGCATTCCCTTCGACCTCGGCGCGCTGGTGGAGGACACCGCCAACCTGCTGTCGCAGAACGCTGCACCCAGTGTCGAGCTGACCTGCCTGATCGATCCGCAGTTTCCCGCCCTTGTCCTCGGCGACCCGACACGGGTGCGGCAGATCGTCAGCAACCTGCTGTCCAACGCCCTCAAGTTCACCCGCTTCGGCCGCGTCGACGTGCGCCTGACCACGCATAACGGCGGCGTGCGCCTGGACGTCAGCGACACTGGCATCGGCATCCCGCAGGAGGCCCAGGTACGGATCTTCCAGCCGTTCACCCAGGCCGGCGCCGGCATCACCCGTCAATATGGCGGCACCGGCCTGGGCCTGGCCCTGACCAACAACCTCTGCGAAGCCATGAAGGGGCGCCTGAGCATCAGTTCCGAAGCCGGCTTCGGCAGCCAGTTCAGCGCCGAACTGCCCTTGCCCCGCCACACCCCGGCGATGACGCCGCCGCAGCTGAGCGGTACGGTCGCGGCGCTAAGCAATGCCAGCAGCGGCCTCGCCGAGTTGCTCGATACGCTCTTGCCCGCCTGGGGCCTGACCTACCGCCGCCACGACAGCCTCGACACCCTGCTCGGCGAACAGCCAGACCTGATCATCACCGACAACCTCGACGCCCTGTTCGGCTTGCGTCCGACCCTGAAGGCGCCAATCCTGCTGGTCACCGCCTATGGCAACTTTCTCCCCGGCGAACAGGCCGCCCACCTCGCACCGTTGCAACAGCAGGCCCGGCCACTGGCGCGCAACGCGCTGTACCAGGCGCTGCGGCGAACCCTGCTCGGCAGCGAGGGGCTAACCAGCGAAGCGCAGACGGGCAACCTGCCCAGCGAATGCCGCGCGCAGATCCTGCTGGTGGAAGACAACCCGGTCAACCAACTGGTGGCCAAAGGCATGCTGGCCAAGCTGGGCTGTGAAGTGACGGTGGCCGCGCAGGGCGCCGAGGCGCTGGAGCAACTGGAGCGCAGGCCGTTCGACCTGGTCTTGATGGACTGCAACATGCCGGTGATGGACGGCTACGAAGCCAGCCGGCGAATTCGCCAGAGCGGCCAGTGGCCCAGCCTGCCGATCATCGCCCTGACCGCCAACGCCATGCCCGAGGAGCGCGAGCGCTGCCGGGCGGCGGGCATGAGCGACTACCTGGCCAAGCCGTTTCGTCGCGAAGAGCTGCTGGCATTGATCGACCATTGGGTGCCACTGAAACCTATCTGAGCAGTTTCTCGATGACCTCGACCAGCGCCTCGGGCTTGGTGCTCGGCGCGTAACGGGTGACCTTGCCGCTGGCCGGGTCGATGAGGAACTTGGTGAAATTCCACTTGATACCCTGCGAGCCGAGCACCCCCGGTGCACGCTGTTTCAGGCTGACGAACAGCGGGTGGGCGCCGGCGCCATTGACCTCGACCTTGCGGAACAGCGGGAAGCTCACACCGAAATTCAGCTCGCAAAACTGCGCGATCTCGCGCTCGTCGCCCGGCTCCTGTTTGCCAAACTGGTTGCAGGGGAAGCCCAGCACCACCAGGCCGCGATCACGGTAGCGCTCCCAGAGCTTTTCCAGCCCCTTGTACTGCGGGGTGAATCCACACTGGCTGGCGGTGTTGACCACCAGCACGGCTTTGCCTGGAAAGTCCGCCAGGGTCTTTTGCTCGCCCTTCATCGTGATGCAGGGAATATCCAGCAATGCATCGGCCATGATGGTGCTCCTTGGTGATCGGCAGGTTGCGTTGATTAACGGGGCACCAGGTCCAGGCACACCGAATTGATGCAGTAGCGCAGGCCAGTAGGCGGCGGGCCATCCGGGAACACATGACCCAGGTGCGCATCGCACTGGGCGCAGGTGACTTCGGTGCGGATCATGCCGTGGGACGTGTCGCGGATCTCGATCATCGCGCCACCGTCGATCGGTTCATAGAAGCTTGGCCAACCGCACCCGGCATCGAACTTGACCCGCGAATCGAACAGCGGCGCATTGCAACAGATGCAATGGTAGACACCGTCGGTGCGGGTGGAATTGTATTTGCCGCTGAACGGGCGCTCGGTACCTTTGAGCCGGCACACGTTGTATTGCTCGGGGTCGAGCATTGCGCGCCATTCTTCCAGGGTTTTCTCGATCTTTTCCATTGCCAGGCCTCATCACGCTAAAAAGCCCGCGCTGCGTCTTTTCCACAACGCGGGTGGCACGTATTATTGCGCCTCATCAGACGCCAGTCTGGCACCCGCGTTACACGCATTTCAAACCTTTTCACAGCGCTACGCGGCGATCTTTTCTAATCGGGATCACATCATGCAGGTCAGCAAATCGAACAAGCTCGCCAATGTCTGCTACGACATTCGCGGCCCAGTGCTCAAGCACGCCAAACGCCTGGAGGAGGAAGGCCACCGTATCCTCAAGCTGAACATCGGCAACCCGGCGCCCTTTGGTTTCGAAGCGCCGGACGAAATTCTCCAGGATGTGATCCGCAACCTGCCAACCGCCCAAGGCTACAGCGACTCCAAGGGTCTGTTCAGCGCCCGCAAGGCGGTGATGCAGTATTACCAGCAGAAGCAGGTGGAAGGCGTCGGCATCGAGGACATCTACCTGGGCAACGGCGTTTCCGAGCTGATCGTGATGTCGATGCAGGCCTTGCTCAACAACGGCGACGAAGTGCTGATCCCGGCCCCGGACTACCCGCTGTGGACCGCCGCCGTGAGCCTGGCCGGCGGTAATCCGGTGCACTACCTGTGCGACGAGCAGGCCGACTGGTTCCCTGACCTGGCCGACATCAAGGCCAAGATCACCCCGAACACCAAGGCCCTGGTAATCATCAACCCGAACAACCCGACCGGCGCCGTGTACTCGCGCGAGTTGCTGCTGGGGATGCTCGAGCTGGCCCGCCAGCACAACCTGGTGGTGTTCTCCGACGAGATCTACGACAAGATCCTCTACGATGAGGCCGTGCACATCAGCACCGCTTCGCTGGCACCGGACCTGCTCTGCCTGACCTTCAACGGCCTGTCCAAGTCGTACCGGGTGGCTGGCTTCCGCTCCGGCTGGCTGGCCATCTCCGGGCCCAAGCAGCACGCGCAGAGCTACATCGAAGGCATCGACATGCTGGCCAACATGCGCCTGTGCGCCAACGTGCCAAGCCAGCATGCGATCCAGACGGCACTGGGTGGTTATCAGAGCATCAACGACCTGGTGCTGCCGTCGGGCCGCCTGCTGGAACAGCGTAACCGCACCTGGGAGCTGCTCAACGACATTCCCGGTGTCAGCTGCGTGAAACCGATGGGGGCGCTGTATGCGTTCCCGAAAATCGATCCGAAAGTCTGCCCGATCTTCAACGACGAGAAGTTCGTACTCGACCTGCTGCTCTCGGAAAAACTGCTGGTCGTGCAAGGCACCGCCTTCAACTGGCCGTGGCCGGACCATTTCCGCGTGGTAACCCTGCCGCGGGTCGACGACCTGGAGCAGGCGATTGGCCGTATCGGTAACTTCCTGAAGACCTATCAGCAGTAACCTACACTCAAGCCTGCGCCGCTCCCTGGCGCAGGCTCTGCCCTGCGACCTTGCGACTTTTCCTACCTGCCGCCGTGGCTCGCGGACGGGGTCGATGTGCACGGATCGGCACCAAGTACACAGTTTGAAATAGTCGCCCGGTTGAATAGACAAGGCGCGCACCTTATATACCCCGGCATACGCTTCATTTCTGTCCGTCAGGAGAACCAAACCACCATGATGCGCATTTTGCTGTTTGTGGCCACCAACCTTGCGGTCGTGCTGATTGCCAGCATTACCCTGAGCCTTTTCGGCTTCAACGGGTTCATGGCGGCAAACGGAGTTGACCTCAAGCTCGATCAGTTGCTGGTTTTCTGTGCTGTGTTCGGCTTTGCCGGATCGCTGATCTCGCTGTTCATCTCCAAGTGGATGGCGAAGATGAGCACGGGTACCCAGATCATCACCCAGCCGCGCACTCGCCATGAACAATGGCTGCTGCAAACCGTCGAGGAACTGTCCCGCGAGGCCGGTATCAAGATGCCGGAAGTGGGCATCTTCCCCGCCTACGAGGCCAACGCCTTTGCCACCGGCTGGAACCGCAACGATGCACTGGTTGCGGTGAGCCAGGGCTTGCTGGAACGCTTCTCGCCGGATGAAGTCCGTGCAGTACTGGCCCACGAGATCGGCCACGTCGCCAATGGCGACATGGTGACCCTGGCGCTGATCCAGGGCGTGGTGAACACCTTCGTGATGTTCTTCGCACGGATCATCGGTAACTTCGTCGACAAGGTGATCTTCAAGAACGAAGAAGGCCAGGGTATCGCCTACTACATCGCGACCATTGTCGCCGAATTGATTCTGGGCATTCTGGCCAGCACCATCGTCATGTGGTTCTCGCGCAAACGCGAATACCGCGCCGACGAAGCCGGTGCCCGCCTGGCCGGCACCGGCGCGATGATCGCCGCCCTGCAGCGCTTGCGCTCGGAACAAGGCGTGCCGGTGCACATGCCCGACACCCTGAACGCTTTCGGCATCAATGGCGGCCTGAAGCAGGGCCTGGCCGGCCTGCTGATGAGCCACCCGCCGCTGGAAGAGCGTATCGAAGCGCTGCGCCGTCGCGGTTAAGTTTCACCGCCAGCAAAAAGGGCGACCCTCGGGTCGCCCTTTTTTTGTTTCAGCGCTGCAAACGGTAGATCCGCTCGCACAACTGCTCGACACCTGCCTGACGAAACTTGGGACTGTCCTGAAGGATGTCGTGACTGGCCAGCTCAGCCGGCTGCCAGGCGGCGAACAGCCTCTGCACCTCCGCATCAATGACAGCGAACGGTGGGCCATCGAGCTTGGTCTGGTCGTAGTCCATGGTGATCAGCAAGCCCGTGCTCCCTACTGGCAGCAACATCTCCAGGTGCCGGGCATAGCGTTCGCGCAGGGGCGGCGGCAGGGCAATCAGCGCAGCGCGGTCATACACGGCAGTGCAGCCCTGGGCATCTGCCGCACTCAGGGCGAAGAAATCGCCACAGCGGATCTCGATGCCGGCGCAGCGATACACCTTGAACGCCGGGCATTGCTCAACCTGCGGCACCAGGTCGTGCTCGCGGAAAAAATCCTCGACGGCCTGCTCCGACAACTCCACACCCAGTACCTGCAAACCCTGCCCGGCCAGCCACAGCAGGTCCAGGCTCTTGCCACACAGCGGTACCAGCACACGGGCGCCGACCGGCACCTCGAGCACGGGCCAGAAGCGCTGCAGGTCGGCATTGACCTGCAACTGATGGAAGCCAATCTGGTTATGCTTCCAACGTGAATGCCAGAACGCTGCCTGCATGTATCACCTCGATAAATTCGATCAAATACTGCGAAAACTTATATTAGATTTAGATCAATGATCTGCCTGAAGATAAACGCATCTTAACCTCAGGAGCGCGTTCATGCTGCCCAGCCTGTTTATCTCCCACGGCTCGCCCATGCTGGCCCTCGAGCCCGGCGCCAGTGGGCCGGCGCTCAAGCGCCTGGCCGCCGAGCTGCCGCGACCGAAGGCCATTGTGGTGGTGTCGGCGCACTGGGAAAGCCGCGAATTACGGGTATCGAGTAACCCACAACCGGATACCTGGCACGACTTCGGCGGTTTTCCGGCCGCCCTGTTCGCCGTGCAGTATCCGGCACCCGGCGAGCCGACGCTGGCAGCCCACGTGGCGAACCTGCTCGGCGCCGCCGGGCTGAATGCCCGCCTCGACCCACGACGTCCATTCGATCATGGCGTGTGGGTGCCGCTGTCACTGATGTATCCACAGGCCGACATCCCCATCGTGCAGGTATCACTGCCCTCCCAGCTCGGCCCGCAGCTGCAGGAACAGGTAGGCCGGGCGCTGGCCGCCCTGCGCAACGAGGATGTTCTGCTGGTCGGCTCGGGAAGCATCACCCACAACCTCGGCGAACTGGACTGGCACGCCGGACCGGAAAGCGTCGAGCCGTGGGCCCTGGCCTTTCGCAACTGGATGATCGAGAAGTTACAGGCTGCAGACAGTGCGGCGCTGCTGGACTACCGACGCCAGGCACCGTTTGCCGTGCGCAGCCACCCCAGCGACGAGCATTTGCTGCCGCTGTACTTTGCACGCGGCGCGGGCGGGTTATTCGGGATTGCGCACCAAGGCTTCACCCTGGGGGCGCTAGGGATGGACATCTACCGTTTCGATTGAGCGATGCGGCCCGCACAGGCAAAAAAAATCCCCGAACCAGTCGGGGATTTTTTCAATCACTCAGGATCAGTCTTCACGGTACCGACGCAGCTTCAGCTGCTTACCGGCAACGCGAGTGTCCTTGAGCTTGGTCAGCAGACGGTCCAGACCATCTTCCGGCAGCTCGACCAGGCTGAAGCTGTCGCGCACTTGAATGCGACCGATCGCTTCACGCGCCAGACCACCTTCGTTGAGGATCGCGCCCAGCAGGTTCTTCGCAGCGATACCGTCACGCGCGCCCAGCGCGGTACGGCAACGTGCGCGACCTTCGCCCAGCGGCATCGGTGCACGGCGCTCACGCTCGCCACGCTCCGAACGCTCGCCACCGGCAGTACGCTCACGCGGGGCGGAAGACGGCACCAGCGGCTGCTCTTTCTCGACCGCTTCCAGGGTCAGCGCCTGACCGTTGGTCGCCTTGCGCAGCAGGGCTGCGGCCAGGGCACGCGGGCTGCAACCGATATCGGCCGTCAGGCGGTCGAGCAGATCGCCATGCGAGGCTTCGGCATCGGCAACCAGCGGCGCGAGGCTGTTGGTCAGTTTCTTGATACGCGCATCCAGCACGGCCTGGCCATTCGGCAGGCGAACTTCGGCAACTTTCTGACCGGTAACACGCTCGATCACCTGCAGCATGCGCCGCTCGCGCGGGGTAACCAGCAGCAGCGCACGGCCTTCGCGACCGGCACGGCCAGTACGGCCGATACGGTGAACGTAGGACTCAGGGTCGTACGGCATGTCGACGTTGAACACGTGAGTGATGCGCGGTACGTCCAGGCCACGGGCAGCGACGTCGGTAGCGACGACGATGTCCAGACGGCCATCTTTCAGCGAGTCGATGACGCGCTCACGCTGGTTCTGGGCAATATCGCCGTTCAGCGCAGCGGCTTTGTAGCCTTTGGCTTCAAGGGCGCTGGCCAGGTCCAGGGTGGCTTGCTTGGTACGCACGAAGGCGATCAGCGCGTCGAACTCTTCCACTTCCAGCAGACGCAGGACAGCGGATACCTTCTGGTCGGCGTGGACCATCAGGTGAGCCTGTTCGATGGCCGTTACCGTCTGGGTTTTGCTCTGGATCTTGACGTGCTTAGGATCACGCAGGTGACGTTCGGCGATTGCCCGGATGGAAGCCGGCAGGGTCGCGGAGAACAGCACGGTCTGACGGGTTTCCGGCATGGCCTTGAAGATCACTTCGAGGTCGTCCATGAAGCCCAGCTTGAGCATTTCGTCAGCTTCGTCGAGCACCAGGTGGTTGACGGTAGCCAGGACCTTCTCGTCGCGACGCAGGTGGTCGCACAGACGGCCAGGGGTTGCCACGACGATTTGCGCGCCGTTGCGGATTGCTTTCAACTGTGGGCCCATCGGGGCACCACCGTACACGGCTACCACGGTTACGCCCGGCATCTGCTTGGCGTAGGTTTCGAATGCGGTAGCGACTTGCAGCGCCAACTCACGGGTTGGCGCCAGGATCAGGGCTTGCGGCTCGCGCTTGCTCGGGTCGATACGGTTCAGGATTGGCAGAGCGAAGGCAGCGGTTTTACCGGTACCTGTCTGCGCCTGACCGATCATGTCGTGACCAGCAAGAATAATCGGGATCGATTGCTGCTGAATGGCCGATGGCTCTTCGTAGCCAGTGGCCAGAACGGCGGCAACAATACTTGGATGAAGATCGAGAGCGGCGAAGCCGCCGGTTTCCTGGGTCATGGGTCTGCCTCTAAGTGCATCCGCAAAGACCCATGCTCCAAAGCTGCGCATGCCTTGTAAGACCCGAGGGTCACCCTGGCAGCTTTGTCGGCGGGGATTTGCGAAAACGATTGAAGAAAAAAAGGAACGTCAAGGAGAGTCCGCGATGCGGACGCGCAGCCGAAGCTGGCTTCGGGGAATTGCACACCTTAAACGAGGTCTGGTAAAAGACCGGCGCGTACTATACCTGAATTACAGATTCGCGTGAGACTTTTTTATTGGAACACGACGCCTAAAGGCCTCGGAACGACAGGCTTTGTCGTTTATCGAAGCCTACTCAACAGGCGGCATCTGCGGCCGAAGCTGAAACGTTTTATTCAGGACGCCGGTCGGATCACCTCGATCAAGCCCTGCAGCGAGTAGCCAAGCCGCGGTTCAAGGGCACTGGCGCGTGCCTTGAGGCCGTCCAGGTCGAGCGTTTGTTCGAGATCTGCCGGGACCATCAGGATGACATTACCTTCCTTGACCGGCAGTTCCCAGTAATGCCGATGGTAGAGCCCGCGCAGCAAAGCCGCGCCCAAGGGCTTGCCGTCGTCGCCGGCCCACTGGTTGATGATCAGCCAGCCGCCGGGGTTGAGGCGTTGCTGGCAGTTCTCGAGAAATTTCCAGGCCAGGTGGCCGACACCCGGACCGTGGTCGGTGTAGAGGTCGACGAAGATCAGGTCGGCCGGCTCGGCGCTGTCGAGCAGCTCCAGCGCGTCGCCGACACGAATGTACAACCGAGGGTCGTCGTCCAGCCCGAGGTACTCGATGGCCAGGCGCGGCACATCCGGGCGCAGCTCGATGGCCTCGACATCTTCCAGCGGCAGGAACTTCAGGCAGGCCTGGGTCAGCGTGCCAGCCCCCAGGCCGAGAAACAGCGCGCTCTCCGGCTCGGCGTGGGCCAGCGCACCGATCAGCATGGCGCGGGTATAGTCGTACTCCAGCCAGCTCGGGTCGGCGGTGAATACGCAGCTCTGCTCGATGGCCTCGCCGAACTCGAGAAAGCGGTAGTCATCGACCTCCAGCACACTGATGGTGCCGAACTCGTCGTGCACCTGCGCCAGCAGTCGCTCTACCCGTTCCACTGTCATGCTGTCTCCCGGCAACCCTGAGTGCCCGAACAAAACCGCCATTGTCCGTCAATACGCCCAGTGCAACAAGGCGCATGCCAGGTGTTAGCATGGCCGCACTGCCCTTTACCGATAATAACCGAGCCTGTGATGAGCCAACCCTGGAGCCCCGATAGCTGGCGCGCCCTGCCGATCCAGCAGCAACCGATCTACCCCGACGCCGCGCACCTGCTCAAGGTCGAGCAGAGCCTGGCCAGTTACCCACCGCTGGTGTTCGCCGGTGAAGCGCGCGAACTGCGCCGGCAATTTGCCGAGGTCACTCAGGGGCGCGCCTTCCTCCTGCAAGGCGGCGACTGCGCAGAAAGCTTTGCCGAATTCTCCGCGGCGAAAATCCGCGACACCTTCAAGGTGCTGCTGCAGATGGCCATCGTCATGACCTTCGCCGCCGGCTGCCCGGTGGTCAAAGTCGGACGCATGGCCGGCCAGTTCGCCAAACCACGCTCGGCCAACGACGAGACCATCAACGGCATCACCCTGCCGGCCTACCGTGGCGACATCGTCAACGGCATCGGTTTCGACGAACGGAGCCGCGTGCCCGACCCGGAGCGCCTGCTGCAGGCCTATCACCAGGCCACGGCCACCCTCAACCTGCTGCGCGCCTTCGCCCAGGGCGGCTTTGCCGACCTGCATCAGGTGCACAAGTGGAACCTGGACTTCATCGCCAACTCGGCGCTGGCGGAAAAGTACAGCCAACTGGCCGACCGCATCGACGAAACCCTGGCATTCATGCGCGCCTGCGGCATGGACAGCTCGCCGCAACTGCGCGAAACCAGCTTCTTCACCGCCCATGAAGCGTTGCTGCTGAACTATGAAGAAGCCTTCGTGCGCCGCGACAGCCTGACCGGCGACTACTACGATTGCTCGGCACACATGCTCTGGATCGGCGACCGCACGCGTCAGCTGGACGGCGCCCATGTCGAGTTCCTGCGCGGGGTGAACAACCCGATCGGGGTGAAAGTCGGCCCGAGCATGAACACCGAAGACCTCATCCGCCTGATCGACATCCTCAACCCGAGCAACGATCCGGGCCGCCTCAACCTAATCGTGCGCATGGGCGCCGACAAGGTTGGCGAACACCTGCCGGCACTGATCCGCAGCGTCGAGCGCGAAGGCCGCCAGGTGCTGTGGAGCTCCGACCCGATGCATGGCAACACCATCAAGGCCAGCAGCGGTTACAAGACCCGCGACTTTGCGCAGATCCTCAGCGAGGTAAAACAGTTCTTCCAGGTGCACCAGGCCGAAGGCAGCCATGCCGGCGGGATTCACATCGAGATGACCGGGCAGAACGTCACCGAATGTATCGGTGGCGCCCGGCCGATCACCGAAGACGGCCTCTCCGATCGCTACCACACCCACTGCGACCCACGGATGAACGCCGATCAGTCGCTGGAGCTGGCGTTCCTGATCGCCGAAACGCTCAAGCAGGTGCGGCGCTAAGGTCCGCCAGGATCAACGCCTGACGCAAGCGTTCGCTGTCGGCGCGGGTGCAGTTCAGTTGCACCCGCGCCAGGCCCAGCCAGGCGGCCAAGTGATTCAGCTGGTGCGCCAGGGCCAGCATCCCCTCCTCATCCAAGCCCGGACTTTCTTCATGCAGCGCATGGATGGCGAGGCGCTGGTGGGCGCGCTCGGCGCGCAGGTCGAGCCGCGCGGCAATCCGCTCGTGGTACAGAAACGGCAACACATAGTAGCCATACACCCGCTTGTGCGCCGGGGTGTAGATCTCCAGGCGATAGCGGAAGCCGAACAGCCGCTCGGTACGGCCGCGGTCCCAGACCAGCGAGTCAAACGGCGAGAGCAAGGCGCTGGCGGTCAGCTTGCGCGGGACTTTCGGCGCTTCCAGGCAGTAGGCCAGCTGCTTCCAGCCCTGCACGGCACAGCGCTGCAAGCGCCCGTCCTCGACTAACTCGTCGAGCCGCGCCCGGCTTTGCGCCGGGCTCAGGCGGAAGTAGTCGCGCAGATCCTGTTCCGTGGCCACCCCCAGCGCACCGGCCGCATGCAGCAGCAGGCCGCGCTGGGCCTCGGCTTCGGCGGGCATCGGCAGGTCGAGCAAAGCTCGCGGCAGCACCCGCTCGGGCAGATCGTAGAGGCGCTCGAAGCCGCGCCGCCCGGCGACGGTCACCAGGCCGGCGGCGAACAGCCATTCCAGCGCGTGTTTTTCTTCGCTCCAGTCCCACCAGGGCCCGGCGCGCTCCTGGCGGGTCGACAGGCTGCCGGCACCCAGGGCGCCCTGCTCGGTGACACTGGCCAGCACGCGGGCGATGGTTGCCTGTCGCTCACGCCCGAACTGCGCGAGCTGACGATAGACGCCGACGCCCTCGCGGGCCTGCTGCATGCGCCAGTGCAACAGCGGGTACAGCTCCAGCGGCAGCAACGACGCCTCATGCCCCCAGTATTCGAACAGCTTGCGTTGCCGGCCACGACCCCAGGCGAGTTGGTCGAGCAAGGCCGGCGAGTAGTTGCCCAGGCGGGAGAACAACGGCAGGTAGTGCGAACGCACCAAGGCATTGACCGAGTCGATCTGCAGCACCCCCAAGCGTTGCAGCATACGGTGCAGGTGCCCGGCGCCCAGCTCGGCACGGCGTGGACGCGTGCCGAAACCTTGCGCGGCCAGGGCCAGCCGCCGGGCCTGGGCCAGGGATAAGGATGACGTAGGGGGCATGCCCGACTCCTTGTGCGACAGCCCCTTACAGTAGCGGCGAGTACGGCGACGGCGCACTCATTTTTTCAGCGGGTCATCCCAGAACGGCCGTTCGACCTCTTGCAAGATATCGGCACGGCTCAGGCCGATGTCGTGCAGTGCCTCGTCGCTCATGCTCGCCAGCTCTTGCCGTTGGCGATACAGCAGGCGCCAGCGGGCGATCTGCTGGGCGAGAGTCCCGAACAGGTCGTGGCGTGTGGTTTTCAGGTGCAAGGTGGAGCTGCTATGGCCTTTCATCTTATTGCCCTCCGTTAGGATGGCTTCAGTGTCGGGCCGGGCTTAAGATCAATCCAACGAATGTTTCTTATGCTTGGCATCTAGGAGATTGATGCAATGTCCCAGTACCAGAGTATCGACTCGGATGTGTTGCGCACCTTCGTCGCCATCGCCGAACAGGGCGGTTTCACCCGCGCCGGCGAAGTGGTCAAGCGCACCCAGTCGGCGGTAAGCATGCAGATGAAGCGTCTGGAAGAGGACATCATCCAGCGCCAGCTGTTCGAGCGCGACGGCCGCCAAGTGCGTCTGACCGCCGAGGGCCAGGTGCTGCTCGGGTATGCGCGACGTATCCTCAAGCTGCAGGGCGAGGTGTTCAATACCTTGCGCATGCCGCATATGGTCGGGATGGTGAAGATCGGTACACCGGACGATTACGCCATGCGCTTCCTACCGGGAATTCTCTCGAGTTTCGCTCAGGCCTACCCGCTGATTCAGGTGGAAGTGCATTGCGAGACATCGAAACAGCTGATGCTGCGCCAGGACCTCGACCTGACCATCGTCACCCGCGAGCCGGGCTATGAAGTGGGCCAGCTGCTGCGTCAGGAGCGGCTGGTGTGGGCGGCGGCGCAAGGCTTCTGCCCGCACGAGCAACGGCCGATGCCGCTGGCGATGTTCAACAGCGACTGCTTCTGCCGGTCGTGGGCGACCAATGCGCTGGAGGCAATGGAGCATGAGTACCGGATTGCCTACACCAGCCCGAGCCTGGCAGCGATCTTTGCGATTGTGAGTGCCGGGCTGGCGGTGACGGCACAGTTGCAGAGCCTGCTAACGGCGAACCTGCGGATTCTCGGCGAGGCCGAGGGGCTGCCGCTGTTACCCATGGCCAATGTGATGCTGCTGCGCAACCTGCAGACGCAATCGCCGATTACCGATTGCCTGGCGGATTACATTGTGGAGGGGTTCAAGTAGCCTCAGGCCTTGAACGCCAACAACAGCGCACACACAATCAGGAACGCACAAAACAACGAGCGCAGCACCTTCTCCGGCAGCGCATGCGCCAGCTTCACGCCCCAGCTGATGCTGAGCAGGCCACCCACCGCCAGCGCGATGCCCATGCCCCACTGCACATGCTGGTGCAAACCATAGGTCAGCAGGGTGACCGCAGTACTCGGCGCCGCCAGCGCCAGCGACAGGCCCTGCGCCACCACTTGAGTAGTGCCGAACACACTGGTCAGCACCGGTGTTGCCACCACCGCCCCGCCCACCCCGAACAACCCACCGAGCACCCCGGCACCCGCGCCGAGCACGCCCAGCCATGGCCAGGGCTGCCGCAGCTCGGTGGACGGCGGCGCGCTACGCATGAACATCCGCGCAACGTTCCACCCGGCCAGGGCTACCAGAAAGCCGACAAAGCCCAAGCGCATCGCCTGTGCATCCAGCCCCACCGCCCAGATCGAGCCCAGCCAGGCAAACACAAAGCCGGCCGCGGCCAGCGGCAAGGCGTGACGCAACTCGATACGGTTGCGCTGGTGATAGCGCCACAGCGCCAGCAACACGTTCGGCACCACCATCACCAGCGCGGTGCCCTGGGCCACTTGCTGGTCCAGACCGAACAGCACGCCCAGCACCGGAATAGCGATCAGGCCACCGCCGATTCCGAACAGCCCGCCCAGGGTCCCCAGCGCAGCGCCCAACCCGATGTACATCAACCACTCGATCATGCCGGCCTCTCTATTAAGCAATCCGGGCATGCTACCGAGCACAGGCTAGCGGGGAAACGCACAGCAACGCACAATGGCTGTGCCAACCTCGCATAAGCAGCCTCCTACCATGAACCCCGATGCCCTCACCGGCCAACTGAGCCTGTTCCTCGATGTGCTGGAGACCGGCAGTTTTTCTGCCGCCGCCCGCCGCCATCCACTGACGCCCTCCGCCGTGGCCCGGCGCATCGACAGCCTGGAAGGCGCCGTCGGCAGCCAATTGTTCGTACGCAGCACACATGCCGTGCGGCCAACGCCGGCCGGCCTCGCCTTTGCCGAACGCGCCCGGCGTATCGTCGGCGAACTGCGCCTGGCGCGGGCCGAAGCAGTATCGCTGAGCAGCGCTCCGGAAGGCCTGATCCGTATGGACGCGCCCGCCGCGTTCGGCCGGCGCCATCTGGCCCCGGCCATCGCCGACTTTCTCGTGGCCTACCCCGGCCTCGACGTGCAACTGCGCCTGATCGACAGTTTCGTCGACATGCACGGCGCCAATCTCGGCCAGGTCGACCTGGTGCTGCGCGCCGGGCCGCTGGCCGATACTCGGCTGGTGGCCACCCCGCTGGCGAAGATGGTGCGCATTGCCTGCGCCAGCCCCGCCTACCTGAAGCAGCGCGGCGTTCCCCTCAGCCCGGCCGAGCTGCCGGAACACGACGGCCTCGACTGGGACGGCCTGGCACCGCCGTTCGCCTGGCGCTTCGCCATGGATGGGCAACTGCGTCTGTTTCGCCCCTCACGCCTGCGCATGAGTGCCAATAACGCCGAAGCCCTGGTGTCCGGCGCGCTGGCCGGGCTGGGTATCGCTCACCTGCCCACCTGGCTGATCAGCGAGTACCTGCTGCGCGGCGAACTGGTAGCGTTGTTCTGCGACAGCGGCCTGCCCGCGGCCGAGTCGTCGGGCATTTATGCCTTACGCCTGGAACATGAAACGAACTCTCGCAGCCGTTTGCTGCTCGAATTCCTCAAGAGCCGTTTCAGCCCGGTGCCACCGTGGGATCTGGCCCTGCAAAGCGAACTGCGCTGGCAATCGCCCTAATGACCTGCGTGCTAACATTTCACGGACCATCGACCCAAGGACCTGCATGAACGCCGACTCCAACGCCACCGCCCCTTGCGAAGCACTGCTGCTCGACAACCAGGTCTGCTTTGCCCTGCACTCCACTTCGCTGCTGATGACCAAGGTATACAAACCCTTGTTGCAGGCGCTCGGCCTGACCTACCCGCAGTACCTGGCGATGTTGGTACTGTGGGAGCGCGACGGCCTGACCGTCGGCGAAATCAGCCAGCGCCTGCTCACCGACCCCGGCTCGCTGACCCCGCTGCTCAAGCGCCTGGAAGGCGAAGGCCTGCTCAAGCGCACCCGCAGCCGCGAGGACGAACGGGTGGTGATCGTCGAACTCAGCGACCGCGGGCGCGCCCTGCAAGCGCAGGCCCAACGCATTCCGCCGTGCATTCTGGGCGCCAGCGGTCAGTCGCTGGAGCGCTTGCAACAATTACAGGCGCAACTGCTCGAACTGCGCAACAACCTGCAAAAAAGCCTCTAGCGCCCTCTAGGTCGCGGCGCTTGCCTGCACGCGCAGGCCGCCCGCGATAACCGTTCGGGAGAATTCCGAAATTTTATCTTGCGCACTAACTATTTGCGCTCTACATTTAATCCCGTACCCAGCCAGCGCCACTGGCGCCCTAGTCCACACACGTACGAGGCTCCTATGAAAACGCTCTATACCGCAGTCGTAACTTCCACCGGTGGCCGTGATGGCCGTGCGGTTTCCAGCGACAACGTTCTCGATGTGAAACTGGCCACGCCGAAAGAGCTCGGCGGTGCCGGCGGCGCTGCAACCAATCCGGAGCAGCTGTTCGCTGCCGGTTACTCGGCCTGCTTCATCGGTGCCCTGAAGTTCGTTGCCGGCCAGAGCAAACGCCAGTTGCCCGCCGAATCGCAGATCACCGCCGAAGTCGGCATCGGCCAGATCGAGGGCGGCTTTGGCCTGGATATCGACCTGCGCATCAGCCTGCCGGGCCTGGAGCAAGCCGACGCGCAAGCGCTGGTCGACGCCGCGCACCAGGTCTGCCCGTACTCCAACGCCACTCGCGGCAATGTCGATGTACGCCTGCACGTCAGCGTCTAAGCGTAAATCGCGGACATAAAAAAACCCGGCCTCGGCCGGGTTTTTCGCGAACGCCAGAATTACTTGGCGCGGCCCTTGTAGGAACCACCTTCGCGGGTATCGATCTCGATCATGTCGCCGATTTCGATGAAGTCGGCAACGCTCAGCTCGGTGCCGTTCTTCAGTTTGGCAGGCTTCATGACCTTGCCGGAAGTGTCACCGCGAGCGGAACCTTCGGTGTAGTCAACCTGACGCACGATGGTGGTCGGCAGCTCAACCGAAACCAGGCGACCTTCGAAGAACACGGCTTCGCAGACGTCGGTCATGCCTTCTTCGATGAACGGCAGAACAGCCTCGATGTCTTCAGAGTTCAGCTCGTACATGGTGTAGTCGGTAGTGTCCATGAACGTGTAGGTATCGCCGCTGATGAACGACAGGGTCGCTTCTTTGCGATCCAGGATCACGTCGTCCAGCTTGTCGTCGGCCGAGTAGACAGTTTCAGTCTTGTAGCCGGTCAGCAGGTTCTTCAGCTTGGTTTTCATGATCGCGCTGTTACGGCCCGATTTGGTGAACTCAGCTTTCTGAACCAGCCACGGGTCGTTGTCGATCCGCAGGACGGTACCGGGTTTCAGTTCTTTACCAGTTTTCATTGCGTGATATCCGAATTTGGATGGATTTACAAAAATCGAGGCCGCGTATCATAGCCAATTTCGGTAAAACTGTACCAGCGCTGCGGCAAGGTCCGGCTGAGCGGCTTGCACCGCGCACCAGCGTTCGGCGTGCGCGCTGAGCTCCGGCCAGTGCGCCAGCAGTTGATTCCAGGCCTGGCCCATGTCGCGGTCCATGTTCCAGGCACGCCACAGATCGACCAGTGCCGCCTTGGCGGCGGGCGACAAACCGACCACGTAGTGATCGAGAAACGCCTCGAGTTTTTCCCAGTGGGCATATTCTTCCTGCACATAAATGTGCCAGAGCAACGGGCGCCCGGCCCATTGCGCGCGCACGAAAGAATCTTCGCCGCGCACCGCATTGAATTCACAGCTCCAGAGCAAGCGGTCGTACTCGTCCTGGCTGACGAACGGCAGCACCTGCACGGTCAGCGCCCCGCGCTGCGCGGTAGCGCCGACACTCAGCGGGTCGTCGCCGAGCCAGCGGCGCAGGTCGCCGAGTATCCGTCCTTCCGGTACCAGCAGGTGGTTGGCGCGATCATCGGCGGCCAGCGCATCGAGCCAGCTGGCCAGCCCCGGGTTCTCGTAGGCAAACAGCGAGATCAGCCGCGCGCCCGCCTGCGCCTGCACGCCAAGGCTCGTGAGAAACGCCTGGCGCGCCTGCGGGTCCTGCTCAAAAGCGCGCCGCCGCGCCAGCAGGTCGGCCTCGCGCAGCAGGCCGCCGGTTTTGGCGGTAAAACCGGGGAAGAAAAACACCTTGCGCAGGCCGTTGGGCTGCGGCGACGGCAGCCCGTGGCAACCTTCGACCCAGTCTTCGGCACTGAGGTAATCCAGGTTCAGCCACAGCGCCGGGGTGGCGCGCGTGCGCATGGCCTCGACATACGCAGCCGGCAACTGGCAGGCAAAGGCGCCGATCACCACGTCGGCAACCACTGTCGGTTGCCAGGTCGTCGACCACTGGCGCACCTCAACGCCCTGCTGCCACTGCTGCGCGGCCTCGACATCGGCTGTCGGGCACAAGCGCACGAAGGCGTTCAGGTCGTCGACCCACAGGCGCACCTGCAGATTATGCTCAGCCACCAGTTGCCGGGCCAGACGCCAGGTCACGCCAATGTCGCCATAGTTGTCGACGACGCAGCAGAAGATATCCCAGGAAGCTTTCATGTCGGGCCCTCTTGCGCCGCAGGTGAAAAATCGCCGATTGTCCGGGTAAACGCGCGCTGGCGACAGTGCCAGCGCTGAATAAAACCCTGCGGGCATGCGACAATCGCGGCCTTGCCCTGGCCAGGAGGCTGTCATGCCTTACCGTGCACGTCGGCGCGCACTGCGCGTCACCTTCAATCCTGTGTCGCTGATTGTCAGCGTAGCCGTCGGCCTCTGGCTCGGCGCGGTCGCCATCGGCGTGAGCCTGTGGCTGCTCGGGCAGTACCTGCCGCAGGTGCAACAACCACTGCGTGATGCCATTGCCCCGCCGGCAGCCCCCGTTGCCCCGGTCGCCCCAGCGCCATATGGCGCCGCGGAACAGACACCGGAGCAGAACCGCATGTTCGAGCAATACCAGCAGATCCTCCGCCAGCAGCAGGTCGAGCACGCCGAACAACAGATGCAGGGCGACCCGCGCAACCTGTCCAAGCCTGCCTGCCAGTTCTGGTTGCAACAGAACCGCACGGCACCCACCGAGAAAAGCCGGGCCAATGTCCTTGAGTTCTGCCACTGAAATGACCAAGCCTGAACTGCTGCAGCGCATCATCGAGCGCCTGGGCGTGGATTTCGACATGATCCAGCGCGCCGCGCAGACCGCCTACGAGGCGGCCACGGCGGAAGAAAACATCGCCGAGAACAAATACGACACGTTGGGCCTGGAGGCCTCGTACCTGGCCACCGGACAAGCACGGCGCATGGAGGAGATTCGTCTGGCGAAACTGGCGTATCAGCAGTTGAGCCTGCGCGACTATGACCCGCAGCGCGGGGTGCAGGTGAGCAATCTGGTGCTGCTGGAGGACCTGGAGGGCGCGGTGCAACGGCTGTTTCTCGGGCCGGAGGCGGCGGGCCTGAAGATTGCCGAAGGCGCCGAACTGATCACCGTGATCACCCCGCGCTCGCCGCTGGGGCAGAGTTTGCTCGGCAAGGTGGAAGGCGATGAGATCGAATTACTGCTGGAGAGCGGGCGGCGGACGTATGAGGTTATCAAGGTCAGCTGAACAGCATCGAACCGCTGCGCCAGCCCCTGCGCAGCGAACTGCTCGATGATGAAATCGACGAACACTCGGGTCTTCCCCAGCAATAATTTGTGCTGGGCGTACTACAGCGCAATGGTGCCGTCATCCACATAGTTGTGTGCTGACGGCGGAGATTGCCCCCAAAGCCACGGAGTACGGCGAGCGCAGGTAGCTCCGCATCCTGAAGGCTTACTAGGAGCCGGCCTTAAAACCGGGAAGGCCATTGGCTTCACGCCATTTCTTGATGGTATTGGTAATGCCTTCGGCAGAGTCATCTGCACCGTCCTCAGGATAATAAATTAAGTCGGTGCCATCGGGATGCTCTGAAATTCTTCTGAATTGATCCAAAAGGTCGCCCAGGACTTCGTCCGAGGCACCATTGTCGTTGGCCGCAAATAGCTCCTCCACAAAGTGAATGAACTGAGCCTCGGTGTAGTCGGAAATGCTCTTTTCCATAGGTAGTTACCGGTGAAGGTTGATATGGTTTTTTGGAGTATTGACTCGGAGGTTATCCACGTCATAGACAGCCCCCCCATCGACGATGCGTTCAATGTGGTGCAGCTCAAAAGTATTTCTTTTCCCAACAGTGTCTTTATCGCGGGCATTGGGGGCATAACCGTTCTGCATACGCTTTACATTTCGCTGAACGAACTGACTCAGCAGCTCAGGATCATTCCCAACCTCGACCCAGAAGGCTTTTCGGAGCGCATCAAAGTTTGAGAATTCGCGCCCTCTAAGCCTGTCAGCAATTCGTGTTGGGATCGGCGCCCCTAGCCCAGCGCTTGCCCCGGCCAACCATATCCCGATCACATCCTGGCCGATGCCAGTGACGACGCCAGGCTCATTCCGAACGCTGATTGATAGATAGATTGGCGCTATTTCAGGCTTAGTCGGAAACCAAATTATCGCGTCCTGGTAGTCCGTGGGATGCACCGGATTGACCAGGACTTTATTGGACTGCTCAGTGGGCGGATACACCCATACCGCCGGTAGTTTCGGAGCACCTTCAAGCGCAGGGATACCCAACTGGCTAGGGTCGGCAACTGGCGTCCAAATCACTTCAATGCCCTGCCCCAGATCGGCCACAAATTGCTCGCCGCGTGGCGTGGCGGCAATGACCTTGGCGCTCTCCCATTCAGATTTACGGCCCGTGTAAAAGCCGTAGGCATTGATTGTGTCCGCTGACAACTGTTGGACATGCAGGCGGACACGGGTACGCCCCACGCTTAGCGCGTGGTATTGCTCGTTGGTGTAGAAGGCGCTGTCAGCCGAGGTTGTATTGGGCAACAGCATGCCGATGGTGCCAACCACAGCGCCTGCCATCAGCATAGCGCTCCCTTCGATCAAGCCCAGGGACAGAGTGCCGCCTAATCGAGAGGCGATGGCGGTTGCAGTCGTCGAGCTACCAATCAGTTGTAAGGGTGTGCCACCGGCCTTGATTGCCGTACCTGTGCCTAAAACGGCCCAGTCGCCATAATCTTTCAGCTGTTCGAGTGGAACGAACCCACCAGGATTGTTGTGATCTACTACGCCGTCGGGCAGGTTGCAGGACATTTGCAAAAATGTACCCACGGCAGTTTTTGTCCTTTTGGCTCGTTTCCCGCTCTCGTGCAGCGTGTAAGCGCGCCTCAGCCGCCTCATAGGCTGTCTTGTTCGCGGCGACTGCCCGCTCCCAGTTTCCTTGTAGATCCTCTGGTGGTGCAGGTTCTTGTCGCTTCGCATCAAGCCACTGTTGGTAACACACCTTGCAGTGGTGACCTGCATATTGATCGCTAGCCATAGACCGCCCTGTTATTGAGCCTAGTTATGCTGCATTGAGGTCATAGCTTCGCCCCTAAGTGCCGACGGCACCACATGGCAACGCTCGGCGGCGCGGGTGAAGCTGTCTGTGTCGGCAACGGCCAGGGCATATTCCAGTGGCTTGAAGTTCATGACTTATCTGTTTTAGAGATGAATTCGATGAGAACGATACATTGGCGTCATGCTAGTGCATTTTCGATACTGGGCACTCCTACCCCTGAAGCGAGACGGTCCATGGCCACCTCATCCGCCCCACTGAGTCGCGCACTGATCCTGCTGATGGCGACCGCCGTCGGCCTGGCCGTGGCCAGCAACTATTACGCGCAGCCGTTGCTGCATAGCATTGCCGAGCATTTGCACCTGAGCACGGCGGCGGCCGGCAGCATTGTCGTGGCGGCGCAGCTCAGTTACGGCGCGGGCCTTCTACTGCTGGCGCCGCTGGGCGACCTGTTCGAACAGCGCCGGTTGATTGTCACGATGATTGCCATCAGCACCCTCGGCCTGCTGATCAGCGCCTTTGCCCCGAGTCTGCCGTGGTTGCTGGTGGGAACGGCGCTGACCGGGCTGTTCTCGGTGGTAGCCCAGGTGCTGGTGCCGATGGCGGCGGGCCTGAGCGATCCGCAGCAACGCGGGCGGGTGGTCGGCACGCTGATGAGCGGCTTGTTGCTGGGGATCCTGCTGGCGCGCACAGCCGCAGGTTTCATGGCCAGCCTGGGTGACTGGCGCAGTATCTACCTGCTGGCGGCGGGATTGATGGCGCTGAGTGCGATGGCCCTGTACCGCGCCTTGCCGGAGCGCCGGCAGCATGCCGGGCTGGGCTATCCGGCGCTGATCGGCTCAGTGTTTCGGCTGTTCATCGATGAACCGGTGCTGCGCTTGCGTTCGCTGATGGGGCTGTTGGCGTTCTGCCTGTTTGCGCTGTTCTGGACGCCGCTGGCGTTCCTGTTGTCGGCCGAGCCGTACCAGTATTCGGACGCGGCGATCGGCCTGTTCGGTCTGGCCGGCGCTGCCGGGGCGCTGGCAGCGACCTGGGCCGGGCGTCTGGCGGATCGCGGCAAAGGTAACCTGGGGACCACGGTGGGGCTGCTGGCATTGTTGCTGTCGTGGGTACCGCTGGCGTTTGCGCAGTCATCACTGCTGGCGTTGCTGGTGGGGGTGCTGGTGCTCGACCTGGCGGTGCAGCTGGTGCATGTGAGTAACCAGAACGCGGTGATCGCTCTGCGGCCGGAAGCGCGCAATCGCTTGAATGCGGGGTACATCACTTGCTACTTCATTGGCGGCGCGCTGGGCTCGTTGCTGGGGACGCAACTGTTCCAGTCGCATGGCTGGATGGGGATTGTCCTGGCCGGGTTTGCGATTGCCGGGATTGCCCTGGGGGTCTGGGGGCTGGCGGGGCGCAAGATGGCGCGGGTGGAAATCGCGTAGGCCCCTATCGCGGGGCGACCCGACTCATCCGGTGATCGACTGCAAAGCAGTCGCTAGGTTTCAGCGCAAAAACGCCTCATCCACCCGCGCCAGGTGCTCCTCGCGCAAGGTTCCGGCGTAGTAATGCAGTTTGATCCACGCCAGCAGGTAGTCATACCGCGCCTGCGCCAGATCGCGCCGGGTAGTCGCCAGTTGCTGCTCGGCATTCAGCACATCCAGATTGACCCGCTCGCCACCGAGCACGCTCTGCTGAGTCGACACCACCAACGCCTGCGCCGAGGTCAGCGCGCGCTGATACGCCTTCAACCGCGCCACCCCCGAGACACAGGCGTTGTACTGCCGGCGCAGCTCGATCAAGGTCTCCCGCGTCTGCCCTTCCAGCTCATATTCGGCCTGCTGCAGATTGCGGCTGGCCTGGCGCGTCGACGCCGACACAGCACCGCCGGCAAAGATCGGTACGCTCACCTCGATCCCCACCGTGTTGGTGTCGTAGCGCTGGTTATAGGTGTTGCCGCTGTCCGATTCCATCCGCCGCGACGTGGCAAACGCGCTCACCCGCGGCAAGTGCCCGGCACGGTTACGCTCCACCTCGTAGTGCGCCACTTCCAGCGCCTGGCGTTGCGACGCCAGCTCCGGGTTATTGGCCAGCGCCAGCTCCTGCCAGGCCTGGTAGCTCGTCGGCTCCAGACCGAACAAGGCAAAGCCGTCGTTCAGCGGTGCCAACTCGTCGATGCGTACCGCCGGCTCGCCGGTCAGCGCGCCCAACTCGCGCAGCGACGCATCCAGGTCATCGCGGGCCTGGATCTCGTCGGCATCGGCCAGCTCGAAGCGTGCCTGCGCTTCCAGAATGTCGGTGCGCGTGCCCTCGCCCTGCTGGAACAATTGCTCGTTCTGCCGGAACTGCTGCCGATAGGCCTGCTTGCTCGCCACGCTGATGCCGATCTGGTCCTGGGCAAACAGGGCCTGGGTATAACTGCTCATCACCCGCACCAGCAGTTCCTGACTCTTGCCACGAAACGCCTCGTCGGCATACAGCGCCTGCGCCACCCCCTTGCGATAACTGGCATAGGCTTCGTAGTCGAACAACGGCTGCTGCAGGATGAAACTCGACCCATAGCTGTCGTAGCGCCGATCCTCGCTGCCGCGCCGGCCCTCGCCCAGGTAGGTCGCCTTGGAGTCGTTGCGGCCCTTGTTGTAGTTGTAGGAAATGTTCGGCAGCAGCCCGGCACGGCCAATCGCACGGTTTTCCTGGCCGGCCTCGCGCGCCTGGATCGCGCCGAGGAACTGTGGATCCTTGCGCAAGGCCTGCTCATACACCTGGAACGGCCCCATGGCCTGCGCCGCCGTTGCCACACCCAGGGCGAACGTCGTCATCAGCCCGGTCATCAAGCACTTCATCACAGGCGTCCTATTGTTCGGTCAATGCGGTGCCGGCGCGGTCGAGCAACGGCTTGAACAGGTAGTTGAGCAGCGAGCGTTCGCCGGTACGCACGAACAGCTCGGCGGGCATGCCCGGCTTGATCACCAGACCATCGAGACGGGCCAGCGCTTGCTCGCTGACGCTGCTGCGCAGCACGTAGTACGGCTGGCCGGTTTTCTCGTCGATCAACTGGTCGGCGGAGATCAGCGCCACTTCGCCCGTCACCCGCGGCGTGCTGCTCTGGTTGAAGGCGGTGAACAAGATATCCACTGGCAACTGCGGCGCGACCTTATCCACCAGGTTGACCGGCAAATGCCCTTCCACTTCCAGTGCGGTGCCCTGCGGCACCACTTCCAGCAGGGTTTCGCCCGCCCGCACCACCGCGCCTTCGGTGTGCACACCGAGGTTCACTGCGATGCCGGCGGCCGGCGCGACGATCTCGCTGTGCTGCAACTCGAACGACGCCGACGTCAGCTGCTGCTCAAGGGTTACGCTTTTGAGCTGGGCCTCGGCGAGCTGACCGCGCACTTCCTTCTGGTATTCCTCCTGACGCTGCTGCAGGTTCAGCCGCGCCTCGACAATGCCCTGCTCCAATCGCGCACTGTCGCCACTGTTCTGCGCGAGGTCGCGCTGCACCTGGGACAGTTGCCGCTGGTAGTCGAGCAAGCGGTTGCGCGGGATATAGCCATTGCTGGCCAGCGGCTTGAGGTTCTCCAACTGCTCGCGCAACGACGCCGCCTGCGCCTCCAGATCGCCGCGGGCCCGACGCATGCCGGCCAGTTGGGCAACGCTACCGTCGATGCTCGCGCGCAAGCCAGCCTGCTCGCGGGCCTGGGCTTCGCGGCGGCTACTGAACAGTTGCCGCTGGCTTTCCAGCACCAGGCTCAATTGCGGATCGGGGTCGCGACTCAGCGCTTCGGGGAAGGCAATCGCCGTACGGTTGTCGCGCTCGCTCTGCCAGCGCGCCAGGCTGGCCCAGGCCAGCCGGTACTGGGCCTGCAGCGATTGCACGTCGGCCTGCACCTGGGTCTGGTCGAGACGGAACAACGGCTGGCCCTGCTGCACACGTTGCCCTTCGTGCACCAGGATCCGGCTGACCACGCCGCCGGCCATCGACTGCACCGCCTTGCGCTTGCCCGAAACCACCACCGTGCCCTGCACGGCAATGCCCTGATCCAGCGGCGCCAGGCTGGCCCAGGCGATAAAGCCACCGAAGCCGAGCAGGATCAGCCACCAGCCAAGGCGAACATAGAAACCGGCATCGCGGCCACTGGCCGCTGCCACTACTGCATGGGTCATCTGCGCATCCTTGCTCATGCTCCACTGCTCCCGACCACGGCGGCATTGGCCGCCGGGCGCTGGGCCTGTTCCTGAGCCCGACTCAAGGCCTGCATCACTTCGTCGGCCGGGCCGAAAGCCTGCATCCGCCCTTCGCCGAGCACCAGCAGCTTGTCGGCCTGGGCCAGGGCGGCGGAACGATGGGTCACCAGCACCACGGTGCGGCCCTGGGCCTTCATCAGCGCAATGGCGCTGGCCAGGGCGGCTTCGCCGCTGGTGTCGAGGTTGGAGTTGGGCTCGTCGAGCACGATCAGGCTCGGCCCGCCATACAGCGCGCGGGCCAAGGCAATGCGCTGCTTCTGCCCGCCGGAAAGGTCGCCGCCATCTTCGCCCAGGCGGGTGTCGTAGCCCTGCGGCAGGCGCAGGATCAGCTCATGCACACCAGCCTGGCGCGCCGCCTCCACCACTTTCAGCCCATCCAGTTCGGCAAACCGGGCAATGTTCTCGGCAATGCTGCCGCGCAACAGCTCGATGTTCTGCGGCAGGTAGCCGATGTGCGGGCCGAGGGCCGCGCGGTCCCAGCGATGCAGGTCGGCACCGTCCAGACGCACCGTGCCGGCCAGGGTCGGCCAGACGCCGACCAGCACCTTGGCCAGGGTCGACTTGCCGGAGCCGGACGTGCCCAACACCCCCAACACTTCACCGGGGTTGAGGGCAAAACTCACCTGCTGCAGGGTCGCCACGCGCTTGCCCGGCGGACCGGCGCTAAGCTGTTCGACGCTCAGGCGTCCGCTCGGCGCCGGCAGGTCCATGGCGGCAGCTGCTTCGGGGAAATCACGCAATAGCGTATCGAGGCGCTGGTAGGCCTGCTGCGCGCCGCTCCACTGCTTCCACACGGCAATCAGTTGGTCGATCGGACTGAGTACCCGGCCCATCAGGATCGAGCCGGCGATCATCATGCCGGGGGTCATGTGCCCTTCGATCACCAACAGCGCGCCGAGCCCGAGCACCAGCGATTGCAGGCACAGGCGCAGGGTTTTACTGATGGCCGTGATCACCGCCGAGGTGTCGCTGGCCTGGTTCTGCAAGCCCAGAAAGCGGCTGTGCAGGGCAAACCAGCGCTGGCGCAACGCGTCGAGCATGCCCATGGCCTGAATGCTTTCGGCATTGTGCAGGTGGCTGCCGGCAAGGTGCGCCGATTGCTGCTGCAGGTTGCCGGCTTGCACCAGCGGTGTGTGCGTGAGCCGCTCGTTGAGCACTGCCAGCACCACCAGCAACGCCGCGCCAGCACAGGCCAGCACGCCCAGCCAGACGTTGAAGAGGAAGATTACCGCCAGGTAGATCGGGAACCACGGTGCATCGAAAAAAGCGAATAACGCCGGCCCGGTGACAAACTGACGCAGCTGGGTCAGGTCGCCGAGAGCCTGACCGGCATACCCATCGTGCTGGCGTAGATTGCGCTGGAAAGCGGCGCGGTACACGTTGGCATTGAACCTCTGCTCCAGTTGATTACCCACGCGGATAACAATGAAACTTCGAATGCCTTCCAGCACGCCAATAAAAATAAAGAAGCCGACCACCATCAGGGTCAACATCCACAAGGTGGTTTCATTCTGCGAAGAGAGTACCCGATCGTACACTTGCAACATGTAGATCGACGGCACCAGCATCAGCAGATTAATCAATGCGGTAAAACAGCCGACACTGACAAGTATCGATTTATAGTCAGCCAGTGCCGCCCACAAAGGAGCACCGGCTTGGCGCGTCGGTGTGTTCATTGTCCGCCTTTCAATCCCTGAAAATTCGGCGCTTCCTTATTACCAGCAGCGTCGCTTTTTTATGCTTTGGTTATACGTTCCAACACCAGTTGTTTATTGTCGTGGGTGCGCCACTTGTAAACGTTCGGGGCGGCGCGATTGAAGTGCACCAGGGTCGTGCCGCCGTTGCCGACAAAGGCCAGGGTATCCGGGGTGACCAACCAGCCGCTCGGCCGCTCGCCGATGAGCCGGGCCGCACACTCGATGTCGCCGCCCAGCTTGGTTTCCGGCGCTTGCAGTTGCAACCTGCAAGGGGCGGTGCCATCGCCTTCGGTGTAAAGCTGCCAATCGCCGGCCAACTGGCCGGGGTTGGGGAGTAACAGGCTGCTCGCCATACTGACCTCGGTGCACAACATCAAGGAAACCGCGCTCAGCGCGAGGGTTCGTTTCAAGCTCATGGGCTGTCTGCCTATCCGGGAAAAAGGAGCAGCGCTTGCGCGCTACCCCCGTTGGACCAGCAATCAGACCACGATATCCGTAGCGACGGCCTGACCGACAGTAGTCACCAGGAAATCGGCTTGGCCGAAACCGCCGAAGTCCACTGCCAGGCTACCCAGGTTGCTGCCCTGGTCATAGCTCAGCACCGCTTCGCCCGCATGCCCGCTGAAGGCATCGACGAACTGCAGCGGCAGTTTGCTCTGCGCAAAGGCCGTGAAGCCGGACAGGTCGATCTTGTCCTGGCCGCTGACAAAATCCATGATCTTGTCGGCTGCACCCGGACGCGAGTCGCTGCTGGCAGAGAACACGAAGGTGTCCTTGCCGGCGCCGCCCCACAGTTTGTCGGCCCCGCCACCGCCGAAGATGATGTCGTTACCGGCGCCGCCCTTGAGCTCGTTGGCGGCCGCATTGCCGATCAGCAGGTCGTTGCCCGAACCGCCGATGGCGTTCTCCACGGTGACTCCCTTGGCAATGGAAATGTTGCCAATCATGCCGCCGACGTCGGAGAACGAGGCCTCATTGAGGTTGATCTTCTGGTTCTGGGTGAACCCGGAGAAGTCCAGGGTATCGTTACCGCCGCCATCCCACACCGCGAAGACCACTTTCGACGACGCCGAGGTCGCCGAGTAGAAGTCACGGTCGGCCGTGGCGTTGAAGCCGTAGACCGTGTCGCCGGAACGGGTCGCGTAATTGGCCCCGTAGAGTTTCTGGATCGCGGCAATATCGTCCACCAGCGGCGCCGACGAGTAGGTCACGACGCCGCCTTTGCTGAAGTTCTGGCTGGTATTGCTCTCGCTCCAGTAGCTCATCACGCTATAGCCACGGGTGTCCTGGGCATAGGACGCATCGTTGTAGGTCGGGTAGCCCTGACCGGCGTTGTAGTCGCCGGGGTGGGACAGACCGAGTACGTGACCGATCTCGTGGGTCAAGGTCTGGCGACCGTAGTTGCCATTGTCCGGGTTGACGTTCTCGCGGTACTGACTGTTGATCAGGTACCAGGACTCACCCTTGTGCGAACCCGGCTGCTGGAACGGCAGGTAGGCAAAGGCCGCCCCGCCGCTGCTGCCGTCGCTGTAGTTGCCGAAGGTCATGTGACCGTCGCCACCCGACGCCGACTCCTGGAAGGTAACCTTCGCCACGTCAGACCAGGACTGCATCGACAGCTTGGCCTGGGCCTTCTGTTGAGCCGAGAAGGCACTGAACGAGCCCAACTCCCGGTCGAAATCGGCCGGTGCGCGGGTCAGGAACGTATAGGTCAGGTTGATCGCACCGTCCTTGTTCACGTCGACCCAGGCCGCGCCATCGCGCAGCAATTGGGTCGCGGCCTGGTCGACCGTGAACGAAGGTTTGCCATTGATAGTGCCGGCACCGCGATCGTATTGATGGCTGAAGCTATTGATCGAGCTGTACGCAGCACTTGCGCCCTGCGGATTGACTGCTGACAACGCCGATGCAATAGCCGTTTCTTTGACTTTCGACATTCAGACACTTCCTTGTTTACAAAAAAGCCGTTTTTGTCCGACAGGACGCTCCCATGGCGAGATCGTCCTATCACTCGCCTTTATAAGGCCGGGAAAAACTGACACACGAAGAATTAAACTGTCCAGCTTTTTTTGACGTCAATTTTGACGCTTTCACAATCAGACAAACAGATAAATCGGTGCAGCCCGCCTGATACTTGCGCTGCATCTGTTTGCGCAAATCGCGATATATCGTAAAAACCATTCTGCACCGTTGAAATACAAAATGACTGATCGGTTCTATTTTATGAATGCCGAACTTTAGTTATGAAAATGCGACAAGCGACTAAATTAAACGAACTGAGTAATTGTGAAACTTTCTCTGTAATAACGACTGTCAGCGACCCTCCGTCGCCTACCGATTGACTTGGCGGTCGACGTGGCGCTCAGTAGGGATTGGTCAACAGCCCTCTCAACCTGGACACCCTTATGACAAGACTCACGGTGCAATCCGGCGATTTCTTGCAAGGTGAAGGCGAGTACCGCAATGGATCGCTCACACTCAAGACCGCCCGCAGTCCCTCTCCCGGAGAAAAAATCGCCCTGTCGCGGATCAAGGACATGAAAGTCGCGAATCAGGAATTCAGTCGCAACCTTGGCAGCGCCCTTGGCTGGGGCATGGCCGGGGCCCTGTTTGCCGGCCCGCTGGGCCTGATTGCCGGGCTCTGGCTGGGCGGCAAGGACGAAGAGGTGACCTTTCTGGCCACCTTCAAGGACGGTCGCAAGTTGCTCGCGGTTACCGACGGCAAGACCTGGTCACGCCTCGACGGCCACTGGCGGCGGACCAGCCAGTTGCCGCAACGGCCGTAGACGCGCATCGATAGCAATCGATCAACTCCTTGAATCGGCAATCAATTCGGGGGCACCGCAGCGCGGTTGCCCCTGCTAAGATGGCGCCCGCGCGCAATGCGCCTGCTGCGGCCATCAAGGAGTTTTCCCGCATGACCTCGCTTCGCCCCTGCCTGCCTTCCAGCCTGTTGAGCCTGGGTCTGGCGCTCGGCAGTGCGCCGGCTGTTGCCGCTGCGCCTGTCACGCTCGCCCCGCTGTCGGTTTCCGACGACTACCTCGATGGTTACGCACCGCGCCAGGCGGCGGTCGCCGGCTTCAGTGCCGCGCCGTTGCTGGATACGCCAGCCTCGGTGGCGGTGTTCAGCGAACAGCTGCTACAGGACCGCCAGGTGCGCCTGCTCAGCGAGGTGCTGCAGAGCGACGCCTCGGTGGGCGACAACTACGCGCCCGTGGGCTATTACGAAAACTTCATGGTGCGCGGCTTCAGCCTCGACGCGGCGCACAGCTACAAGATCAATGGCCAGACCCTCGCCGGCGAGCAGAATGTGGCGCTGGAGAACAAGCAGCAGGTAGAACTGCTCAAGGGCCTGTCGGGCTTGCAGAGCGGCGTGTCGGAGCCGGGCGGGCTGATCAACTACGTGACCAAGCGGCCCGAAGAGGTGCGCAGCCTGAGTGTGTCGAGCAACGAACAGGGCGAACGCTACATCGCCAGCGACCTCGGCGGCTGGTTCGGCAGCGAGCGGCAGTTCGGCCTGCGCGCCAACCTGGCGCATGAGGACATCCGTTCCTACGTCGACCATGCCGATGGCAAGCGGGATTTCGCCTCGCTGGCCTTCGACTGGCAGATCAACCCGGATGCCCTGCTGCAATTGGATGTCGAGTATCAGCAACGTGAGCAACGCTCGGTGCCGGGCTACCAGTTGCTCGGTGGCAACCGCCTGCCGCATGACGTCGACCCCAAGGACCGGCTGGCTTACCAGCACTGGGCCAAGCCGGTGCAGATCGACTCGCTGAACCTCGGCGGGCGCTTCGAGTACCGCTTCAACGACGCCTGGACCGGCAGCCTTAGCGCGTCGCGCAGCCGGGTGGTGATCGATGACTACAGTTCGTTTGCTTTTGGTTGCTATGACAGCGCCTGCGAGAACCCACCTCCGGGCAATTACTTCGGCCCGAATGGCGACTACGAAATTTACGACTACCGCAGCCCCGACGATACCCGCCAGACGGACGAGACACAGGCTGTCCTGAACGGTCGCTTCACCACCGCGGGTCTGGAACATGACCTGAGCATTGGCAGTAGCGCCCAGAGACGCACCATAGACTTCCGCCCGTCGTTCTCAGAGTACGTCGGTAGCGGCAATATCCATCAGCCGACCGAACAGTTCGCACCGTCCGACCGGTCTGTGGCCGGTAGCAAGCGTCGCCTGGATAGCCGCCAGTATGGTCTATTCGCCAGCGACAAGGTCAGCTTCAACGAACACTGGCAGAGCGTGATTGGCGCACGCCTGCTGCGGCTGGACGAAGAAGCCTTCAATGATGGCGGCGAGACATTGCGCCATACCCGCCGCTATGAACTGCTACCCAATGCGGCACTGATCTACAAACCCCGCGCGGATGTTTCGCTGTATGCCAGTTACAGCAAGGGCCTTTCCGCAGGCGGGGCGGCGCCGCTGGTGACCGATAACTACCAGGAGATCCTCGCCCCGACCACCTCGCGCCAGCTCGAACTGGGCATCAAGCGCGACTGGCAGCGCATGAGCCTGAGCGCAGCAGTGTTCCAGCTGCGTCAGGCTTATCAATATGCGCGGCCGAACGGGGATGACAGCTTCACTTACGTGCAGCAGGGCCAGCAAAAGAACACCGGGCTGGAGCTCAACGCCAGCGGTTGGTTGACCTCGCGCTTGCAAATCAACGCCAGCGCGGCGGCGATCCGTGCACGGGTGAACGGCAGCGGCACTGCAGCTTATGACGATCATCAGGCGCTAAACGTACCGAACTTCCGCGCGGCGTTGCAGGCCGACTACGCCATTGACGAGGTGCCAGGCCTGGCCCTGCTCGGCGGTGTGCGCTACAGCGCGAGCAAGTACGCCAATTACGCCGGCACCGTGGAAGTGGGTGGGTATTCGGTGGTGGATATTGGCAGCCGCTACCGCACACGGATTGGCGGCTACGACACCGTGCTGCGGCTGACGCTGGACAACCTGTTCGACCGTACCTACTGGCGCGATGCCGGCGAGTACCTGGGCGACGGCTATCTGTTCCAGGGCGCACCGCGCACCGCGCGGGTAGCGGCGACAGTGAGCTTCTAGAAACACCCCCTGCAACCCTGTGGGCCGGCTTTGCCGGCGATGAGGCCGGTAAAGGCCCTATCGCTGGCAAGGCCAGCTCCCAGCGGATCAACCGCAGCTGGACCCGGGCTTTTCCAGGCACAAACAAAAAGCCCCCGAACTCTCTCAAGTTCGGGGGCTTTTCGCGTATCGAATATGGCGGTGAAGAAGGGATTCGAACCCTTGATACAGTTTCCTGTATACACACTTTCCAGGCGTGCTCCTTCAGCCACTCGGACACTTCACCGTATCTCTTCAAGCTATTCAGCCTGTCGAGGCGCGCTAATGTAGTCGAAAGGGCTTTAGATGGCAAAGGTTTTTTTCAGAATTTTCATGCGCTTGCAGAAACCACCCAGGCTCATGTGACCAGTTGGTCAACCTTCGTGCTTTACCTGACCGCAACTGCTGGGTAACGTCTGCCCCACTTCTCCTCAAGGAACCCTGTCATGAGTGACCTGATTACCTACCAGTTGGACGACGGCATTGCCACCCTGACGCTGAACAACGGCAAGGTCAATGCCATTTCGCCCGACGTCATCGCTGCCTTCAACGCCGCGCTCGACCAGGCGGTTGCCGACCGCGCCGTGGTAATCATCACCGGCCAGCCCGGCATTCTCTCCGGCGGCTACGACCTCAAGGTCATGACCGCCGGCCCGAAAGAAGCCGTGTCGCTGGTCACCGCCGGTTCCACCCTGGCCCGTCGCCTGCTGTCGCACCCGTTCCCGGTGATCGTTGCCTGCCCAGGGCATGCCGTGGCCAAGGGCGCGTTCCTGTTGCTCTCGGCCGATTACCGCATTGGTGTCGAAGGCCCATTCAGCATCGGCCTGAACGAAGTGCAGATCGGCATGACCATGCACCACGCCGGCATCGAGCTGGCCCGTGATCGCCTGCGCCGCTCGGCCTTCCACCGCTCGGTGATCAATGCCGAGATGTTCGACCCGATCAGCGCCGTGGATGCCGGCTTCCTCGACAAGGTGGTGCCAGCCGAGCAACTGCACGAGACCGCACTGGCCGCGGCACGGCAGTTGAAGAAGATCAACATGCTGGCGCACAAGAACACCAAACTGAAAGTGCGCAAAGGCCTGCTCGAGCTGCTCGACGAGGCGATCATTCGCGATCAGGAGCACATGGGCTAAGGCCCATACAGGCTGCATCGGTGGGCATTTGTTCTACCGGTGCTGAGCGTGCCAGCGATAGCCGCCACAGCGGCCTCGTCGCTGGCAAGGCCGGCGCCCACAGGGGTGGCCAGCCTTCAGGGGCAATGGCAGCAAAGGCACCCGAACGAGTGCATTTGTAACAATAAAAACCTTCGTTTGCTGAACCCCGTGCACAACCGTACACTGCGCCGCGTTTGCCTGGTGTGAGTCGTACGATGCTTTATCTGTTCCGCATGCTGCTCTTGGGGCTGCATTTCATTCTGGCCGGGATTCTCGGCGTGCTGATCGGCCTCTGCCGGCCCTTCAACCCCGACAATAGCCGGCTCTTCGCGCGTATCTACGGCTGGCCCGCCACCTGGCTCATGCGCCTCGACGTGCAGGCCGAAGTCGGCCCGCTGTTCGACCAGCCACCCGGTTGCGTGATCGTCGCCAACCATCAGTCCAACTACGACCTGTTCGTGCTCGGCCACGTGGTGCCGCCACGCACCGTGTGCATCGGCAAGAAAAGCCTGAAGTGGGTGCCGCTGTTCGGCCAGTTGTTCTGGCTGGGCGGCAATGTGCTGATCGACCGTGGCAACGCCTATCAGGCACGCCGCGCCATGCAGACCACCACCCGGACCCTGCAAGAGCAGAACACCTCGATCTGGATCTTCCCGGAAGGCACGCGCAACCCCGCCGACCTGTTGAACCCGTTCAAGAAAGGCGCCTTCCACCTGGCCGTCGAAGCCGGCGTGCCAATCGTGCCGGTGTGCGTCAGTCGCTACGCCAAGCGGGTCAAGCTCAATAGCTGGCGGCGCAGCAAGGTGATCATCCGTTCGCTCGCGCCGATCGCCACCGCCGGCCTGACCCACCAGGACGTCCCCGCCCTCATGGAACAATGCCGCGCACAGATGCAACGCTGCATCGACAGCATGGAAAGCGAACTGCAAGCCGCCTGAACGGTTGCCGTTTGCCGGTAGACCGACCAAGCTACGGTTCACGATAACCAGCAGAAGCGGACAACCATGGGTCGAGTCGTTGCGGCAGCGGTGTACAGCGCCGGCAGGAAAGTCACCAACATCAGCCTCGACGAAGGTGCGCAATGGGCGGCCAGGCCCGGGCACTTCGTCTGGATTGGCCTTGAAGAGCCCAACGCCCAGGAACTGGCGAACCTGCAACGCCAGTTCAACCTGCACGAACTGGCCATCGAAGACGCCCTGGAAAAACACAGCCGGCCGAAGCTGGAAACCTTCGGCGACGCGCTGTTCATCGTCACCTATTCGCCAGTGCGCCATGAAGGCAAGCTGGAGTTCATCGAAACGCACATCTTCGCCGGCAACGGCTACATCATCACCTGCCGCAACGGTCATTCGAAGTCCTACGCACTGGTGCGCCAGCGCTGCGAGGCGCGCCCGCTGCTGCTGGAGCATGGTGAAGACTTCGTGCTGTACGCCCTGCTCGACTTCGTTACCGAGAACTACCAGCCGGTGACCGAAGCCATTCATGGCGAAATCGAAGAGCTGGAGCACAGCGTGCTGGGCGGCTCGCTGCAGGAAGAGGACATCCGCCGCATCCACGGCCTGCGCCGCGACCTGCTGCGCCTGCGGCGCTACGTGGCGCCGATGGTCGAGATCAGCGAGGAACTGCAACGCCTGACCTTCCCGTTCATCGACAAGAACATGCGCCCGTATTTTCGCGATGTGCAGATCCACGTCACCCGACAGATGGAAGACCTGGCCGGGATCCGCGATATCGCCAGCCAGACCATCGAGATCGGCATGTTGCTGGAGTCGTCACGCCAGAGCATCACCCAGCGCAAATTCGCCGCCTGGGCCGCGATCCTGGCCTTCCCGACCGCGGTGGCCGGGATCTACGGGATGAACTTCCAGAACATGCCGGAGCTGGGCTGGCACTACGGCTATTTCAGCGTGCTGGGCGTGATCGCTCTCGGCTGTACCGGGCTCTACGCCAGCTTCAAGCGCTCCGGCTGGCTGTAGCCGGCAACCTCAGGCGTTACCCTGGGGTTTGTGCGCGACGAAACGCATCATCCACTCGGCCACCGTACTGCCCTGGTGCTCGTGCACCAGGCTGTCGATACCTTTGCGGTAGACCTCAGGGCCGAGGTTGTCCTGACGCAGTTCGAGCAGCGCCCGCGAGTAGTCGTGGATAAATTCCGGGTGCCCCTGGAAGCACAGCACCTGGTCGCCAATGTGATAGGCGGCATTCGCGCAGAAATCGCTGGAAGCAATCACCGTGGCATTTTCCGGCAGGCGGGTGACCTGGTCCTGATGACTGATCAGCAAGGTCAGCTCCTCGACCTGCGGGCTCATCCACGGCGCCTTGGCATTCATTACATAGCGATGGGTACCGACGCCCCAGCCCTGGGTGGCGCGCTCGCTCTTGCCACCGAGCAGCAGCGCCAGCAACTGATGGCCGAAACACACGCCCAGCAGCTTGTCGCCACGCTGATAGTGTTCGAGCAGGAAGGTCTTGAGCTTCTCGATCCACGGATCGTTGCCGAACGAGTCGGCCTTGCTGCCAGTCACCAGGTAGGCATCGAATACCTGGTCGTCCTGCGGATACTCGTCGCGCGTCACGTTATAAACGCTGAATTCGGCGGCGATCGGCTGGCGGGTAAACAGTTGCTCGAACATCCGTCCGTAGCCCTGATACTGCTCGACCAGCTCGGGTCGCAGGACGTCGGTTTCCAGGATGCAGATGCGTAACGACATAGATTTAGTCCTGAACGACAGAAGGCGGAAATGCCCCGTAGAGCCTGCCGCGAAAGGCCGCGGTAAGCAATAGCAGAGTCAGACGAACGGTCATCTCAACGGGATCCACGTGCGCGGCGGGTAAAGGTGTCTAGCGTGCCGCGTCATCCGCAGATAGCAATAAGCCTCATAGCCAATCTGACGGATAAAAAACATATACAGACGAAAGCGATCTAAAACACGGGTGACGTTAACCCTAAGGTTAGTTGTATACCGATGCTCAGCCGGTTCGCGCAGGCCCCGATTTCATTGGCGTGCGAACCCTGGACAAGGATGCCGTCGGGCAAACAGGAATAACAACAAAAAGGCAGTCAGCCATGTTCAAACACTCCAAAGTACGTCAGGCCGGGCTCATTTTGTTCGCCACCACCCTGCTGTTGATTCTACCGAACCTTACCCGTCTGTTCGGCTGAACCACGTGCCCCGCCCGTTCCTCTGTGCCATCGCTGCGCTGGTGTATGCTGCCGATTCCTTCCGGTTGGAGACCTGCGCATGCGTCGCTGCCTTGCCCTGCTGTGCCTGCTGCTGTGCCTGCCCTTGCAGGCCGCACAACTGACCCTCGAACTGGGCGCCACTGGCCGCACCTGGCAAAGCGAAGCGCTGCTGCGCCACCCCAAGGCCCAGGACCTGCGCATCGACAACGATGTTTCCTACAAGAAGCCCGTGTACTACCGTGCCGTGCCGCTGGCGGCGCTGCTTGAGGGGGTGCAGCCGGGCGATCACCTGCAGGTGGTGGCCCTGGATGGCTTTGCCGCCGAACTGGAGGCCGCACCGCTGTTGCAGGAAGGCCCGGCGCGCGCCTGGCTGGCTATCGAAGACCCGCAGCAGCCCTGGCCGCCGCTGGCACCAGGCAAGCCGAGTGCTGGCCCGTTCTACCTGGTCTGGAGCCACCCGGAAGCCAGTGCGATCAGCCCTGAGCAATGGCCGTTTCAGGTGGCCAGCATTCGCCGCCTGGCACCGCTGGCCGAACGCTTCCCGGCGCTGCGTCCGGACCCGCAACTGGCCGCCGACGACCCAGTCAACCGCGGCTTTGCCCAGTTCCAGAAAAACTGCCTGGCCTGCCACCGCCTCAATGGCGCCGGCGACGCGCAGTTCGGCCCGGACCTGAACCGGCCCCACAACCCCACCGAGTATTTCCAGCCAGCGTTCCTTCGCCGTCTGATCCGCGACCCGCAAAGCCTGCGGCAATGGCCGCAGGCGAAGATGCCGGGGTTCGCCGAGACGGTGCTGAGCGAGCGCGACCTCGACGACCTGCTGGCATACCTGGCGCACATGGCCGGGCGCAAATCCTGAAGTCTACTGCTGCTGCGCCGCCAGGGTCGGGGTTACCAGCACGCTGGCATGCATCTGCTCGTAGCCGCCACCGCGACGCATGCCGCGCACCGGGCAGGCGTCAAGGTAGTCCAGGCCCACTGCAAGCTTGAGGTGCCGCTCGGGCAAGGCCAACTGATTAGTCACGTCGAAACTGTACCAGGCCCCGTCCAGCCAGGCCTCGGCCCAGGCGTGGCTGGCCATATGCTGACTGTCGTTGTCGAACAGGTAGCCGGACACATAACGCGCCGGCACGCCGAGGCTGCGGCTACAGGCGAGAAAGGCATGCGCGTGGTCCTGGCAAACCCCGGCACCGCCGGCAAACGCCTGGGCGGCACTGGTTTCGACGACGGTGCTGCCGGGTCGGTAGAGCATGCGTTCGTGCAGCGCCGCCATCAGCTCGATCAGCGCGCTGCGATCGCGGCGCCGGCCACACTGTTGCTGGGCGAAACCGCGCAAGGCGTCGTCGGCCTCGGTCAGTCGGGTGAAACGCAGGAATGGCAACGGCGACTGCAACTCATGCTCGGCCTCGCAGGTCGGGTCGATCTCTACCTGGCCGCGTGCCGAGATGATCAGGTCGGCATGCGGCTCTTCCAGGCTCAGCACATGCAGGATGTTGCCAAACGGATCGCGCTGAGCGCGCACCGGCCGCGGCAGGTCAAGCTCCCAGCACAGCACCTGCTGGCGCTGGTTATCGGGCGGGGTCAGGCGCAGGTACTGGATACTGGTGCGTACCTGGTCCTCGTAGTGGTAGGACGTTTCGTGACTGATCGTCAGTCTCATATGACCTCCAGGTAGGCATGGTGAATGGCGTTACCCAGCTCACGAACCTGCGGAATGTAGTGGTTCAGCCACGGGTGCAGCCCCGCGCCAAGGATTTCGTCGATCCCGGTGTAGCGCAACCGCCCGTCGATCTCGGTGGCCAGGCGCTGCGCCGGGCGGCCGTTGATGCCCGGCAGGCTGGCGAGGATCTGGTCGATCTCCTCGGTACAGGCACGCAGCGAGCGCGGCACGTCGGCACGCAGCAGCAACAGCTCGGCCACATGCCGGGCCGCCGGTGCATCGCGGTAGATCTCGGTGTAGGCCTCGAACGACGACAGCGCACGGAGCAAGGCGCTCCACTCGTAATAGCCACGGGCCGAGCTGTCGCTGACCGCTTCGGCTTCTTCGCCGAGCATTTCGTAGCGTGCATCGAGCAGGCGCAGGGTGTTGTCGGCGCGCTCGATAAAGGTACCCAGGCGAATGAAGCGGAACGCGTCGTTGCGCATGATGGTGCCGTAGGTGGCGCCGCGGAACAGGTGCGAGCGCTCGCGTACCCATTCGCAGAAGCGGCTCAGGCCATAGCGCCCCAGGCCCTGCTCGGCAATGCCACGGATCTCCAGCCAGGTGGCGTTGATGTTCTCCCACATGTCGGCGGTGATCTTGCCGCGCACCGCGTGGGCACTGGCCCGCGCCGCCCCCAGGCAGCTGTAGATGCTCGCCGGGTTGTCCGGGTCGAGGGCAAAAAAGTGCAATAGGCGCTCGGCGTGCAACTTGCCGTGACGCTCCAGGTAGTCTTCCAGGGTGCCGGTGATCTGCAGCGGCATGGCCAGTTCGTCGAGGCCGTCACTGCGCCCGTCCTGTGGCATCAGCGACAGCGAATAACTGACTTCAAGCATCCGCGCGAGGTTTTCCGCACGCTCCAGGTAACGCGACATCCAGTACAGGTCCGAAGCGGTTCTACTGAGCATGGTTCAATCCTCCACTACCCAGGTGTCCTTGGTTCCGCCGCCCTGGGATGAATTCACCACCAGGGAGCCCTCGCGCAGCGCCACGCGGGTCAGGCCGCCGGGCACCACGCGAGTTTCCCGACCGGACAGGACGAATGGACGCAGGTCGATATGGCGCGGCGCAATGCCGTTCTCGACGAAGGTCGGGCAGGTCGATAGCGACAAGGTCGGCTGGGCGATGTAGGCCGCCGGGCGGGCCTTGATGCGTTGAGCGAAGGCCTCGATCTCGGCCTTGGTCGACGCCGGCCCGACCAGCATGCCGTAGCCGCCGGAGCCCTGGGTTTCCTTGACCACCAACTCTGGCAGGTGCGCCAGCACATGGGACAGTTCGTCGGGTTTGCGGCATTGCCAGGTCGGCACGTTCTTCAGAATCGGCTCCTCGTCCAGGTAGAAACGGATCATGTCGGTGACATACGGGTAAATCGACTTGTCGTCGGCCACCCCAGTGCCGATGGCGTTGGCCAACGCCACGTTGCCGCAGCGGTAGGCCGACAGCAGACCGGGCACGCCGAGCATCGACTCGGGGTTGAAGGCCAGCGGGTCGAGGAAAGCATCGTCGAGCCGGCGATAGATCACGTCCACGGCCTTCGGGCCGTCGGTGGTGCGCATGAACACGCGCTCGTCGCGCACGAACAGGTCGGCGCCTTCGACTAGTTCCACGCCCATTTCCCGGGCCAGGAAGGCATGCTCGAAGAACGCGCTGTTGAAGCGCCCCGGAGTCAGCACCACCACACTCGGGTCGTCCAGCGGGCTGGCGCTTTTCAGGGTGTCGAGGAGCAGATTGGGGTAGTGATCGATGGGCGCGATGCGCTGCGCGGCGAACAGTTCGGGGAACAGCCGCATCATCATCTTGCGGTCTTCGAGCATGTAGCTGACGCCGCTGGGGGTGCGCAGGTTGTCCTCCAGTACGTAGTAGCTGCCGTCGCCATCGCGCACCAGGTCGACCCCGGAAATATGCGCATAGGTGTCGCGGTGCAGGTCCAGGCCCTGCATCGCCAGTTGATACTGCTCGTTGGCCAGCACCTGCTCGGCGGGAATGATCCCGGCGCGCAGGATGCGCTGCTCGTGATACAGGTCGGCGAGGAACAGGTTGAGCGCCTTGACCCGCTGGATACAGCCCTTCTCTACCACCCGCCACTCGCTCGCCGGGATGGCCCGCGGGATGGTGTCGAACGGAATCAGTCGTTCAGTGCCCTGCTCGTCGCCGTACAAGGTGAAGGTGATACCAGCGCGATGGAACAGCAGGTCGGCTTCACGCCGACGCTGGGCCAGCAACTCTGGCGGCGTCTCTGCCAACCAGCGTGCAAATTCGCGGTAATGCGGACGGAGCTGGCCGTCGGCGGCGTACATCTCATCATAAAAGGTGCGGATCATGCCGAACTCCTTGTCACCCGTGCAGCGGAGCTATCGCAAGCCCCGTGCCAGCGGCATTAACCCTTATTAATCAAGCGCTTGTAAAATGACCAAACCGGCGCTGCACCTGTCTGGTGCAGCCCGGACGCATCGTGTCGGGCCAGCGCTTCATTGCGAAGCGCTGCCTGCCCCGCAGCGGCGGTCGCCGCCGCCCAGGGCACCATCAGGCGATAGGGCGCTCCTGCTTGACGCCCCAGCCCTGTATTTCCCCGCCCAGCGGGGCAATGACGGCTTCAAAGTCCTGCTCGAACTCGTCGATCCCACCATAAGTGGCGAACATGACCTTGCTCAATTCCAGGTGCCAACCGCCGTCGTCGCACTCGTGCACCTGGGCACTGAGCGACTCTCCGCGAAACTGTCCTGCGGCCCTGCGCGCCCGCTCCTCGTCCGGGAATACCGCATAGAACTCGATGGGATGGATTTGCGCGAAATTGAAGCCGCCCTCTTTCATGCGGCGTAACACCGTGCTGCTGATGTCCTCTTGAAAGCTGCTCATGAATCGTCCTCCTCGTCGCGATGGATAGACTTTCAGTGCGGGACGCACTGGCCCTCCACGCGGGACGTGGGCGGGCGTTCGAGCGGTGTAGCAAACGGTGGATAGGCAGGCGCGGTGAAAAAACCGACGACCTCGCTTGCAGCGTAGTGGCAATTACGCTGCCTCGCCAGCCGGGACAGTCGGTTCAGGGCTTTTCGCTGATGCGGAAGATTTCAACGCCGCGTTCTTTTTTCAGCCAGACGGCGGTCGGCGAACTGACGCGGTCCTGGAAATCGTTGAGGTCGAGTTCGTCCATGATCGAATACAGGTGGCAGCGGATCGCCGGGCGGCTTCCTCGACACGGGGCTTATGCTCGGCGGCGAACGCCAGCGAGATGCGCTCGCCCGTCTGATCCACAAAGGTGAGGTCGCATGCTTTCATTGCCGTCTCCTCAATGATGGCACGGCGGTGAATCAGCCTTACCTTCCGTTGACCTGCGGTGCGGGGGCAATGTTCAACACCCTTTGTGTGCTGGCAGGCACAAAAAAGGGACCCGCAGGTCCCTTTCTCTCAACACACGCCTCGCTTACTGCGGCGTGCCATGCACCACACCGGCAGTGTTATCCAGCAGGCTCTTGGTCGCGGTCTGGATGAACGACTCCAGTTTGCGCGTCATGTCAGCCTGGTCCGGGGCTTCGATCAGTTCGGCATTGAACTCCTTGCCCAACTGATAACGGTAAACCCGCGGCGACATGTCCTTGGACTCGATCAACAGCCGGTCGCCCTGCACCAGGCCAACGATCTGCTCGCTACCCGACGGCTTGATCATGCCAATGCCCTGATCGCCGGCCGGCAAGTTGAGCAGGTCACGCCCCCAGCACTGGTGACGGGTTTCCCCGCCCAGCCGCCCCATCACGGTGGGCACGATGTCGACCTGGGTACCGACGGTGTGATTGACCGCACCGAATTTCTCCTGGATGCCCGGGCCGATCAGCAGCAGCGGCACGTTGAAACGGCCCAGGTCGAGCTCGGTCACCTGTTGGTGGTTGCCAAAACCGTGGTCGCCGACGATCACGAACAGGGTTTCCTTGAAGTACGGCTCTTTGCGCGCCTTCTCGAAGAACTGCCCCAGCGCCCAATCGGAATAGCGCATGGCCGTGAGGTGCTCGTCGAGGCGGCCCTGACCGGTTACCGGCTCAACCGGCAAGTCCTTCGGCAGCGCATACGGCGTGTGGTTGGACAGGGTCTGCAGCAAGGCATAGAACGGCTTTTTGCCATAGGTGTGCGCCAATTCCTGCGCGCCGCGGTCGAACATGTCCTGGTCGGAAACGCCCCAGGTCGGGTCGGAGAACACCGGGTTGACGAAGTCGTTACGGCCGATGAAGGTGGTCATGCCCTGGTTGCCGAAGAACCCGGACTGGTTGTCCCAGGCGAAGTCGCCGTTGTAGACATAGACATCATCGTAGTCGCGAGCGCTGAGCAGCGCCGGCAGGCCAGACAGCTTGTGCCCGCCTTCGGGGGTTTGCATCAGGTATTCGAAGCCCGGCAGGTTCGGGAAGCAGGCCATGGTGGCGAACATGCCCTGGTGGGTATGGGTGCCGTTGGAGAAGAAGCGGTCGAACAGCAGGCCTTCCTTCGCCAGCTTGTCGAAATACGGGGTGATGTTGTTCGGGCTACCCAGGGCGCCCACCGAGTGGCCGGCGAAGCTTTCCATCAGGATCACCACGACGTTCTTGATCGGCAGGGTATTCTGCCCCGGCGGGGTGAAGTCGCGACGGATCGCGGCGCTGTCGGCATCGACCAGTTTGTCGTGCTCGGTCAGCAACATGCTACGCACGGTCTGAGTAGCCTGGCCTTGGTCGAGGGTGGCCTTCCAGACATTGGCGCGGTCCTCGCCGAAACGGCTCTTGGCGGCGTCGATCAGGGTCAGCGTGCCATTCAGGCCAAGCTGGTTGACGAAGTTCGAGTCGGTAGTGAAGGCATCGCCCCAGCGCATCGGCGGGCCCTGACGCAGGGTGCCACGGGCGGCAACCACGGTCACCAGCAGGATCACCACGAAGACCACGCCACGGGTATACCACGGCGCCACGCTGCGGGACCCGGCGACGTTGTTGCCGTACTCGCCGCGCGGCCGGGTAATGCGGTCGCAGCCTTTGAACAGCAGGCTCAGCAGCCAGGTGCCGAAGGCCCAGGCCAGCAGGTAGCGGACCACCGGGAAACCGTACCAGAGCATGCTCAGCACGGTTTTCGGGTCTTCCTTGACGTACTGGAAGACCAGCCCGTTGAGGCGCTGGTGGAACTCGCGGTAGAAGTCCATCTCCATCAGGCCGAGGAACATCACCACGCTGGAGGCCAGGGTCAGCCACAGGCGGAAGAAGCCGCGCTGGGCCATGGCCCAGGCACTGAGCACGGCCAGCAGCAGCGGGATGCTCAGGTAAACCACCACCCGCAGGTCGAAACGCAGACCGTTGCGGAAGCCTTCGGCGACGGTGGAGTACGGCGTGTCGCCGATCATGTCGCTGTTGTACATCAACAGTGCCAGGCGTACCAGGCTGAGCATCAGCATGATCACCAGGCCGCACAACAGGGTGTAGGCCAGGTGCGATGTTACCGTCGGTTGCAGCCGGCGAGGTGCAGCCGACTGTTGCCGCAAGGCGTCCGTGTTAGCCATGAATGCAGAGATCCTAGGATTCGGTTTTTATAGAGGGCGTAAAGCGAAACGGCTTAATGTGCCCTAAACCACCGGACGATGCACGGCGATTGGGCGAACGATTAATTGCGCGCGCGGATTGTCGGCAATCGAATGTGAAAATTTCGTTCAGAAACACACCTGGAAAAACTCTACGGCGCCAGCCTCGCGCTGGAGTATCGTTGAATCTTCGACCTGCCAGGAGCCTGCCGGCCATGCTGTACCGATATCACCCAAGCCCGATCGGCGACCTGTTGCTGGCCGGCGACGAACAGGGGCTGCATCTGCTGCACATGGACAGTGCGCAGCCGTGGGAGCTCGCACAAGGCTGGTACCCGGCAGCGCATCAACTGGATGCGGTGGCGCGTCAGTTGGATGAATATTTTGCCGGCCGCCGCGAACGCTTCGAGGTGCGTCTGGCGCCACGTGGTACGGCGTTCCAGCGCGAAGTGTGGTGGGCGTTGCAGCAGATTCCGTACGGCACCACCACCAGTTACGCGCGGCTGGCGCAGAGCATCGGTCGGCCACGGGCGATTCGCGCAGTGGGCACGGCCAATGGCGCGAACCCGGTGGCGGTGATTGTGCCGTGCCACCGGGTGATCGGCAGCGACGGCAGCCTGACCGGGTTTGCCGGCGGGCTGGAGCGCAAGCAGCAGTTGTTGCAGTTGGAAGGCGCGTGGTTGATCTGAAGGCCCTATCGCGGGGCCAGCCGCTACACCCGCAGATTGCCCCGCGGCCCGGCGATGGCCCAGATAATCAGCCCGAGCACCGGCAGCAGCAGGATCAACAACACCCACAATACCTTCGCCCCACCGCTGGCACCGCTCTTGAGCACATTGATGATCGCCCAGATATCCAGAGCCAGAATGATCAGGCCTACCAGGCCATTGAACGTGGAACCCATGCCAACACTCCGATAGTTGAACCTGCCCCTCAGGATAGCTGGCTATCAGCACCATAGAGGCAACCCGGTCGCGTACTGGGGAAAACCCTGGTTACACTCCGTTCATCGAATCGTCGCGCAGAGGTCCACCATGCCGCCCGCCCACAGCCACAGCAACCCTGCCCCGTCCTCGCTCTGGGGCGCCTGGCTCAGCCAGGCACAAACCAGCCCCTGGCTCAGTGCCGGCCTCGGGCTGAGCCTGCTGGCGGTGATCGGCCTGTTGCTGGCCAGCGCCTGGAACGCAGTGCACGGCGACAACAAGGACAACCTCGAACTGGCATTCCTCGGCGGCCTGGCCGGCTTCGCCGCCACCGCCCTCGGCGCAATCCTGGCCGTGGTGCTGCGCGAAGTCAGCTCGCGCAGCCAGGACGTGATGCTCGGCTTCGCCGCCGGCATGATGCTCGCTGCCAGTTCCTTCTCGCTGATTCTGCCGGGCCTCGACGCCGCCCGCGAAATCACCGGCAACGGCCCGTTCGCCGCCCTGACCGTGGTGGTCGGCATGGGCCTGGGCGTGCTGCTGATGCTCGGCCTCGACCGCTTCACCCCGCACGAGCATGAAAGCACCGGCCCCTGCGGGCCGCAGGCGGAACGGATCAATCGGGTCTGGCTGTTTGTGCTGGCCATCACCCTGCACAACCTGCCCGAAGGCATGGCTATCGGCGTGAGTTTCGCCACCGGCGACATGAATGTCGGCCTGCCGCTGACCAGCGCCATTGCCATTCAGGACATCCCCGAAGGCCTGGCCGTCGCCCTGGCCCTGCGCGCCACCGGCCTGTCGCCCCTGAAAGCGGCGCTGGTGGCCATCGGCTCGGGCCTGATGGAGCCACTGGGGGCAGTAATCGGCCTGGGCATCTCGACCGGCTTTGCCATCGCCTACCCGGTAAGCATGGGCCTGGCCGCCGGGGCGATGCTTTTCGTGGTGTCCCACGAAGTCATCCCGGAAACCCACCGCAACGGCCACCAGACCTTGGCAACCCTGGGCCTGATGGGCGGCTTTGCGGTGATGATGTTCCTCGACACCGCGCTCGGTTAAACGTGCACGGCGACCCGCAGCGCCTCCAGCGAAGGCGCTGCGGCAATGCCGACCTCGGCACACAGTTCCAACACCCGCGACAGGTCATTGCCGCACACCAGCACCAGTTGCAGTTCGTCGTCGAGCAGTTGGCTGAAGTTCATCAGCACATAACCGCCGGCGTCCTTGTTCATGCTGCCCATCTGCACCTGGATGCGGTTGAGCGCAGTGAGCGGCTCGACCTTGGCCAATTGCTTGGGCTTGATATTGAACGGCACGCTGGCGTCGAACGAGGCGACGATCTGCGCGAACAGGTCCTGGTAGGTGTCGGCCTGGAACAGCACGGTGTCCGGCAGGCTGCCGAGCACGATCCATTCGCCCAGCGGGATCGGGAAGGTGTCGTCGTAATTGATGTCGGGGTTGGCGGCGAGGAACGCGGCAGGGTCGGCATAGGCCTGGGCGGCTTCGTCGGCAATGCGTTCGATGTCTTCATCGCGCATGCAGCCGGCGCTGATTTTGCCGATGAGTTCAACCAGTTGGTTTTTCATGAAGGGGCCCTGCGCCGCGGAAAAAAGTCGCCAAGGATAGCCGCAAACGGCCCCTGAGGGTTAGCCGGCCAGCGCTTGCAGTTGCGCCGCGGCATCGCCGGCACCCATCGCCTGGGCGGCGCCGAGTGCGCTGATACCCTTGGCATCCTGGCGTTGCGGGTCGGCCCCCTGTGCGAGCAGGAACTCGACGATGGCAGTGCGATTGAACATTGCTGCCAGCATCAGCGCGGTGCGTCCGTCGGCCGCTGCGGCATCGACCGGTACGCCATGGGCGAGCAGCAACCGGATCATCTCCAGATCGCCTTTGAACGCTGCACCGGCAATCGGCAACTGGCCGTTGTCGTTGGCTATCAGCGGGTCGGCGCCGTGCGCCAGCAGCACACCGACGGCCTCGGCGTGACCGTGGTAGCTGGCGAGCATCAACAGGGTGTCGCCCTTGTGGTTGCGCAGGTTGGCGGGCAAGCCGTTCTCCAGCAAGCGCCCGAGCATGTTGGCATCGCCCTGGCGGGCACGCGCGAAGACTTCCTCGGCAAAGGCCACGGCTTCGTCGTCGTTCATCGGGGTGGGGGTTTGCTTGTCGGACATGGGGAACCTCCTGGCTGCCGGAAATGCCCAAGTCTTGGTCAGGGCCAGCGTTGGGTCAACGATGGATAATCCATCGGCCCAAGAGTTCAAATCTATTGGCCTGCACCTTGCAAAATGCACTGTGCAAATTGCACGACCTTGCACAATGCATGGCAACGCCGAACGCACAAACTCTCAATTCATTGATTTATAAGAATTTTTTAACAAGCTTGATCCTGGCACGGTCGCTGCACCTATCACTCCATGTCTGCCACCCAATCCGTCAGGAGTTGATATGGACCTCATCCAGGAAAAATTCGCCTCGGTGTTCGCTGCCTACGACGTCACCACCCAATCGCGCCCGGACGGCGGCATCCTGCTGACCCTGCGCGCGGCCGATGGCAAATTGGTGAAACGGACCTTGTCATACGGCCAGTTGCACAGCGCCGAGCAGCTGTCGTGGGCGATCAGTGCCATCCGCCGCGACCTGGCCGAGCAGGCCAGCGAACTGCCGGTGATTTCGATGCTGCAAAGCCAGCAGCGGTTTGCGTTGCCGACTTATCGCTAATTGGGGTCGCCATGCGGCCCATCGCGGGACCAGCCCGCTCCCACACCCGCTCCCACAAAGGCAGTGCGGTCCTCTGGGAGCGGGCTAGCGCCGCGATAGCTTCAGCGCCGATCAATCATCCAGACGTGCAAAACGCTGGGCGATCTTCTCCCCGGTGAAGCGCACCTGCGCCTGCGGGTTGTTGCCCATACGAATGGCCACCATCCGCGGGTTCTCGCCCAGATCGAACCAGTGCGCCACCCCCGCCGGCACCACCAGCAGGTCATTCTTCTCGCACAACAGCACATATACATACTCGCCAATGTGCAGGCTGAACTGCCCGCGCCCACTGACGAACAGCCGCGCTTCATCTTCATCGCGCACATGCTCGGCCAGCAGCCGCGTGTCCTGCGGCGGCTCATCGCTGACACTGATCAGCGCCACATGGCGATAGCCACGCTCGCTCATCAGTGCATCGATCGAGGCCTGATAGGCCGCGATCATCTCCTGCGCGCTGGACTCGCGCTGCAACGGCGCAGCCGCGGTCCACTGCTCGAAACGCACGCCCTGCTCGGCCAGGGTCGCCGCGATGTCCTCGGCATGGGTCAGCACCTTGTTCGGAATGTCGGCGGTGGACTGGTGGTAAACGGTCAGGCAGCTCATCGGCAAATTCCTATGTCACGGCATCTTTCAATCGGGTCGCAATGATAACGGCTGCCGCCATCGCTGCGACGCTGGCAATACTAAAGGTGGTCAGCGGGCCCAGCAGATTCCAGCTGTAGCCCGAATACAGCGCGCCCAGTGCCCCGCCGGTGCCGGCCAGCGCCGCATACAGCGCCTGGCCTTGGCCCTGCTGGCGCGCACCGAAGCTGCGCTGGACGAAGGCGATGGCCGCCGCATGGAAACTGCCGAAGGTCGCCGCGTGCAGCACCTGGGCAAACAGCAGCAGCGCCAGGTGCTCGGCAAAATGCCCGAGCAGCAACCAGCGCAGCGCCGCCAGCACGAAGCTGGCGCAGAGCACCCAGCGCAACGACAGCCGCGCCAGAATCCAGCTCATCGCCAGGAACATCAGCACCTCGGCCACCACCCCCACGGCCCAGAGCATGCCGATGGTGCCACGGGCATAACCGAGGCGCTCCAGGTGCAGGGTCAGGAAGGTGTAATACGGGCCATGGCTGAACTGCATCAAGGCCACGCACAGGTAGAAGGCCGCGACGCCGGGGCTGGCCAGTTGCTTGAGAAAACCCGCCCCCGCCGCACGCTCGCCCTGCTCCGGGGGCTGGGCGTTGGGCACCCACAAGCTGGCCACGACGATACCGGCCATGATCGCCACCAGCGCCAGCGGGTAGATGTCCAGGCTGAGCCACTCAAACAGCCGACCGAGGCCGACTACGGTCAGGATGAAGCCAATCGACCCCCACAGGCGGACCTGGCTATAGCGTGCGGTCTGCCCCTTGAGGTGGGCCAGGGTGATGACTTCGAACTGCGGCAGCACCGCGTGCCAGAAGAACGCATGCAGGGCCATCACCAGCGCCAGCCAGGCGTAGCTCTTGGCAACGAAGATCAGCGAAAAACTTGCCAGCGTGCACAGCGCGCCCAGGCGCACGATCAGCAGGCGCCGACCGCTGCGGTCGCCCAGCCAGCCCCAGAGGTTCGGTGCGATGCAGCGCATCAGCATGGGAATGGCCACCAGCTCGCCGATTCGCGCGCTGGAGAAGCCCAGGTGGTCGAAATACAACGCCAGGAACGGCGCCGTCGACCCGAGCAGGGCGAAATAGAACAGGTAGAAGCTGGACAGGCGCCAGTAAGGGATCGCCGCCACGGCTTAAAAAGCCGTGGCGCGCGGGCCGGCCAGCGGCATTACAACTGGCCCAGCACCGGCGTGGCGACACGCACGTCGGCGTTCTGCCCACGGTGACGCAGCAACTGGTCCATCAGCACGATGGCCATCATCGCTTCGGCAATCGGCGTGGCGCGAATGCCCACGCACGGGTCGTGCCGGCCCTTGGTGATGACATCGACCGGGTTGCCATCGACGTCGATGGAACGGCCCGGCGTGGTAATGCTCGAGGTCGGCTTGAGCGCCAGGTGCGCAACGATCGGCTGGCCGGAGGAAATACCGCCGAGGATGCCGCCGGCATTGTTACTGAGGAAGCCTTCCGGGGTCAGTTCGTCGCGGTGCTCGGTGCCGCGCTGGGCGACACAGGCGAAACCGGCGCCGATTTCCACACCCTTGACCGCGTTGATGCTCATCAGCGCATGCGCCAGCTCAGCATCGAGACGGTCGAAGATCGGCTCGCCGAGGCCCGGCATCACGCCTTCGGCGACCACGGTGATTTTTGCCCCGACCGAATCCTGGTCGCGGCGCAGTTGGTCCATGTAGGCCTCCAGCTCCGGCACCTTGTCCGGGTCGGGGCTGAAGAAGGCATTCTGCTCGACTGACTCCCAGGTCTTGAACGGGATCTCGATCGGGCCCAGCTGGCTCATGTAGCCGCGGATGCGGATGCCCTGGGTGGCAAGGAACTTCTTCGCGATTGCACCAGCGGCAACGCGCATGGCGGTTTCCCGCGCCGAACTGCGGCCGCCGCCACGGTAGTCGCGCTCACCGTACTTGTGATGGTAGGTGTAGTCGGCGTGGGCCGGGCGGAACAGGTCCTTGATCGCCGAGTAGTCCTTGGACTTCTGGTCGGTGTTGCGGATCAGCAAGCCGATCGAGCAGCCGGTGGTACGCCCTTCGAACACACCGGAGAGGATCTCGACTTCGTCGGCTTCCTGGCGCTGGGTGGTGTGCCGGCTGGTGCCCGGCTTGCGCCGGTCGAGGTCATGCTGCAGGTCGGCCAGCGACAGCTCCAGACCCGGCGGGCAGCCATCGACAATGGCGACCAACGCCGGACCATGGCTTTCGCCAGCGGTGGTGACAGTGAACAGCTTGCCGTAGGTATTGCCGGACATGCAGGACGCTCCGCGAATCAGCCTGATTTGAACAAGACCGCCAGTATACGCAGGCTAACCACGCAGTTCATCCCTGACGGCGAACCTTATTGCCGGTGCCCGGTCCAAAACGCATCGCCCCGATAGTAGCCAGATAATGTTGCGCCTCGTCGCTGTACTTTTCCTGCTGTTCAGCGGCCTCGCCCAGGCGACCGCGCCCACCGTTCTGCAACGCCCGATCAGCCTCGCCACCGAGCAGGGCACCCTGTACGGCAGCCTGCTGCTGCCACGCGGTGACAGCCCGCCACCAGTGGTGCTGATCATTGCCGGCTCCGGGCCCACCGACCGCGACGGCAACAACCCCGGCAGCGGCCGCATCGATAACCTCAAGCGCCTGGCCTTGTTACTGGCCAACAACCACATCGCCAGCGTGCGCTACGACAAGCGCGGGGTAGCTGCCAGCCAGCCGGCGACCCCGGACGAACGCAACCTGAGCGTCGAGCGCTATGTGGCCGACGCCGTGGCCTGGAGCCGCACGCTCAAGGCCGACCCGCGCTTCGGCCCGCTGATCCTGCTTGGCCATAGCGAAGGCGCATTGATCGCCAGCCTGGCCGCCGAACAGGCCGGGGCCAGCGCAGTGATCTCGCTGGCCGGCAGCGGCCGGCCAGTGGACCAGGTGCTGCGCGAACAACTGGCCGAGCGCCTGAGCGGCACGGAGCTGCAGCAAGGCCTGGCGCTGATCGACCGGCTCAAGGCCGGACAGTACTCGCGCGACGTGCCGGCCCCGCTGCGCGCCGTGTTCCGGCCCAGCGTACAGCCGTACCTGGTGTCGCTGTTTCGCCAGGACCCGGCGGCGGCTTTTGCCGCAGTGAAGGTACCGGCGCTGATCGTGCAGGGGCGTAACGACATCCAGGTCAGCCTGCAGGATGCCGAGAACCTCCATGCCGCCAAGCCAGATGCAGCGCTGGCGCTGATCGATGGCATGAACCACACCCTGCGCATCAGCCCGGCCGAGATGAACGCGCAACGCGACAGCTACCTCAATCCGGAACTGCCGCTGGCACAGGCGCTGGGCGAGAAAATCATTGCGTTTATCCGTGGATTACCGGCGGCCTGAGGCGATCCGGCGCAAATTGCTGCTCCAGTCTTGCCCGGTTCTGCCGATAGGCTGGTGCTGGCAACGCCGTTGCGGCCAGCCTGCTGCGCACTAGAGGACCGCCGTGATGACCGATGCCCCAACCCAGGATGCCCCAGAAGCGTCTGACGAACCGCAACTGCCGGAGGCTGCCCCCCTGCCGTGGGCCGAGGTAACCACCGAGCATTTCCAGATGCTGCGCCTGTCGCCGCTGCCCACCGACCGCAATAGCGGCATGCGGCCGTTACGCTTCGTGCAGTTCGGCTATGCCGAGCGGCACAACAAGGAGCACAGCCTGCTGCGCATGGACGTTCGCCTGCCGGGGCAGAAAGTGCGCAAGGAGCAGAACCACCTGGATATCTGGGTCGACCACGAGAACAAATCGCTTAAGGTCGCTCCTGACAGCGGTTTGCAACTGGAGCCACTGAACCGCGGCCTGGGCCGTTTCATGCTGGCGCAGGCAGTGCAATGGGCGCAGCGCAAATGGTCGCATTACCAGGTCGAGGGCATGGCCCTGCAGAGCAAGGACGCCTTGAACGAAGACAATCGCCTGCGCCGCGACCGCTTCCTCAACAGCCATGGATTGGAAGTGGAATACGCCGACGCCCAGCACATGAAGGGGCGTTATGTGGAAGTGCCGGTGGGTCAGCTCAAGGGCGGCTGGAACACCGACAAGGTGCAGCGCATGGAGATTCTCGATGCGGCGGGCATGCTGCAGCAGGCCGAGCAGAACCTGCAGGACAAGGAAACGCAACTGCGCGAGCGCGATGAGCGGGTGGCGAAGTTCAAGCGCGAGGACAGTGGCTTGCGCTTTACCATCACCTGCCTGGTGGCGTTTGCGGTGTTCCAGGCCGGGCTGCTGATCTGGATTGCTACCCACCGTTAAACGCATCGCGGGGCTAACCCGCCCCCACAAGCACTCTTAACCCTGTGGGAGTGGGCTAGTCCCGCGATAGCCTCACTGCATTACACCCGCGAAGCGAACAGCGCCTGATGCTGGCGGCATTGTTCCGCCGTCAGCATAAACACGCCGTGCCCGCCGCGCTCGAATTCCAGCCAGGCGAAATCGACTTCCGGGTACAGCTGCTCGACATGCACCTGGCTGTTGCCCACTTCGACGATCAGCAAGCCCTTCTCGTTCAGGTGATCGGCCGCCTCGGCGAGCATCCGCCGCACCAGGTCCAGGCCATCGTTGCCGCAGGCCAGGCCCAGCTCCGGTTCGTGGTGATACTCCTGCGGCATGTCGGCGAAGTCTTCGGCATCGACATACGGCGGGTTCGACACGATCAGGTCGAAGCGCTGCCCCGGCAGACCGCCGAAACCATCGCCCTGCACGGTGTACACGCGTGCTTCCAGACCATGCCGCTCGATGTTCTGGTTGGCCACTTCGAGCGCTTCGAAGGACAGGTCGGCCAGCACCACTTCGGCCTCTGGGAACACGTCGGCACAGACGATCCCGATGCAGCCGGAACCGGTGCACAGGTCGAGAATCCGCGCCGGCTCGCTGGCCAGCCACGGCTCGAAGCGTTTCTCGATCAACTCGCCAATCGGCGAACGCGGAATCAGCACGCGCTCGTCGACAATGAACGCCATACCGCAGAACCACGCTTCGCCGAGCAAATAGGCGGTCGGCACACGCTCGTCGATGCGGCGTTTGAGCAGACGCTGCAACTTGACCAGTTCGTCGTCTTCCAGGCGACAGTCCAGGTAGCTGTCGGCCACTTCCCAGGGCAGGTGCACCGCGCCCAGAACCAGCAGCCGCGCCTCATCCCAGGCGTTGTCGGCACCGTGGCCGAAGAACAGCCCCTGCTCATGAAAACGGCTGACAGCCCAGCGGATGTGGTCGCGCAAAGTGCGCAGGCGGGAAGTGATCACGGTAGACTCCTTGAATTTCGACCGGCAATTCTAACAGCCCAGGCTGCACAATTGGCCGGCAAATGTGCCACTGGCATGTCTCGCCAGGGTGGCTGCAGGCCACTAACCACGCTGCTTGTACGCGAAGCGATTCACATAAGCGTCCAAGCAGGGGACAATAGGTTAAAAGCCCTATCCAAAGGAGCCCCTGATGTCTGTTCCAACGACGATGTTCCACCTCAGCGGTCGCGGTTATCCGCCGGCCAAACTGAGCAACGCCAGCCTGGTGATTATCGATGCGCAAAAGGAGTACCTCAGCGGTCCTCTGGCGCTCTCGGGCATGGACGAAGCGGTGGCCAACATCGGCAAACTGCTCGAGGCAGCACGCAAGGCCGGGCGTCCGATCGTCCACGTGCGGCACCTGGGCACCGTCGGTGGCCTGTTCGATCCGCAAGGCGAGCGCGGCGAGTTCATTCCGGGGCTGGAGCCCCAGGGCGATGAAATCATCATTGAAAAGCGCATGCCGAATGCCTTCAAGAACACCAAACTGCATGAAACCCTGCAGAACCACGGGCACCTCGACCTGATCGTCTGCGGCTTCATGAGCCACTCCAGTGTCAGCACTACCGTGCGCCGGGCCAAGGACTATGGTTACCGTTGCACCCTGGTCGAGGACGCCTGTGCCACCCGCGACCTGCCGTTCAAGGACGGGGTGATTGCGGCAGCGCAGATCCAGCAGAGCGAAATGGCAATCATGGCCGACAATTTCGCCTGCGTGGCGCCGGTCAACAGCCTGATCTGACCGACCGCCTGGCTGGCAGCTGGAACCACCCTGCGGCTTTTCGGTCCAACCTCGGATATCCATAGAGGGAATCGGAATGAAGTTGTCCGATGGTTTCGACGCCAAGCGCCTGCGCCCACGTGAACGACGCAACTGGGGCGCGCGCCTGGCAGCCGGCGTGTCCGCACTGCTCGCCACGCTCGGCGTGCTGTTGGCCATGGCCGGCGTTGCCAGCCTGCTGGGCCGCCCGGCAGCGCTGGGCGAGCTCAATGCCAATCCGGCCGGGGCCGCGGTGTTGCTTGCCGGCGGTCTGCTGTTGCTCTATCTGGGCGTCTGGTGCTGGCGCCGAAGCCGCTTGCGCCTGCGCCGTAGCCGCGAGCTGAACCTGTCGCCGCACCTGATGAAAAAGCACGATTGACTGCAACGCCATGGAGAGTCGCGTAAACTACGCCGCCCTGGCGGAGGCTTACATGCAAGACGACGATTTTTCCCTGTTCACCAGCGAGATGCGTGGCGTAAAGCCGATCAAGCACGATCGCGCCGACACCGGCAAGCCCAAGGCCGACCGCAAGCAGCTGGCCAATCTACGCCTGCATGCAACCGTGCGGAGCGACCAGACCGTGGTCGACGGGCTGTCCGACCAGTTCGTTATCGACGTAGGCCCGGAAGACGACCTGCACTGGAGCCGTGATGGCGTCCAGGAAAGCCAGATGCGCAAGCTCAAGCTGGGCCAGATCGGCTTCGAAGGCAGCCTCGACCTGCACGGCATGAGCGTCGAGAAAGCCCGTGAAACGCTGTGGGCGTTCATCGAGGAGGCTACCCGCTTCGAAGTACGCTGCGTGCGCGTCACCCACGGCAAGGCCGTGCGCCTGGACGGCAAACGACCGATGATCAAGAGCCACGTCAACACCTGGCTGCGCCAGCACGCCCAAGTACTCGGTTTCACCTCCTGCCAGGCCCGCCACGGCGGCGCCGGTGCGGTGTATGTGATGCTCAAGCGGACCATGCTCGAAGGCCGCGACGAATAACGCCGTACTTGCAGCGCCGCCACAGCCACCGTACCCTTCGCGTTTGCGATAAATCTCACAGGTAGATCCATGTCCCTGGAACAGAACTACACCGCGATCCTCGGCCAGCTCGGCGAGGATGTCTCCCGCGAGGGCCTGCTCGACACGCCCAAGCGGGCTGCGAAGGCCATGCAGTACCTTTGCCGCGGTTACACCCAAACCCTGGAAGAAGTGACCAACGACGCCCTGTTCAGCTCCGACAACAGCGAAATGGTCCTGGTCAAGGACATCGAGCTGTACTCGCTGTGCGAACACCACCTGCTGCCATTCATCGGCAAGGCCCACGTTGCCTACATCCCGAATGGCAAGGTACTGGGCCTGTCGAAAGTAGCGCGGATCGTCGACATGTTCGCTCGCCGCCTGCAGATCCAGGAAAACCTCAGCCGCCAGATCGCCGAAGCGATCCAGCAGGTCACCGGCGCGCTAGGCGTGGCAGTGGTCATCGAGGCCAAGCACATGTGCATGATGATGCGCGGTGTGGAGAAGCAGAATTCGTCGATGATCACCTCGGTGATGCTCGGTGAGTTCCGCGAAAACGCCTCGACACGCAGCGAGTTTCTCAGCCTGATCAAGTAACCAGGCGCTGTACTGGAGCCGACCCTTTGCGGGTCGGCTTTTTGCATTCAGAGGAGTTGTCATGATCGTTAAAGCACTGCGGGTTGGCTTGGGCCAGTTGATCGTCTTCCTCGACTGGATCAGCCGCCCGGCCAAGCTCAAACGCGACGCCGTTGCCCAGGCGCACGTCGAACAGGCGGCCAAGGGCCTTAGCCTGTATCAGTTCCATGCCTGCCCGTTCTGCGTGAAAACCCGCCGCACCCTGCACAAGCTGAACGTGCCGGTGACGCTGCGCGATGCGAAGCACAACGCGCAGGATCGCCAGACCCTGCTCGACCAGGGCGGCAAGATCAAGGTGCCCTGCCTGCGCATCGAAGAGGACGGCAAGACCACCTGGATGTATGAGTCCAAGGTGATCATCGAGTACCTGAACAAGCGTTTCTCGGCGGTCTGATCAAGCGCTAACCACCCGCAGTGACTGGCCATCCGAGAGCGCTGGCCTCCTGCGGGAGCGGGCCTTCAGCGATAGGGCGTACACCTGCCTCATCGCCGGCAAGGCCGGCTCGCCGAGGGTCAGTGCCCCCTGGGCAGCGTTTCAGCCGACCATCGTTACATGCCGCGGATGGCTGGCCACGCGCTTCAGCCACTCCTGCACCGCCGGGTAGCCGCCCAGGTCGAAGCCACCTTCATGGGCAACGTGGGTGTAGGCATACAGCGCGACATCGGCAATCGAGTAGCTGTCCCCGACCAGGTACGGGGTCATCTGCAGCTGCTTCTCCATCACCCGCAGGGCCTTGTAACCGCCCTTGTGCAGCGTCTTGTATTCTTCCTCGCGGTCGGCCGGCCGGCCCAGGTAGTGTTCGATAAAGCGTGCCACGGCAATATACGGCTCATGGCTGTACTGCTCGAAGAACTGCCACTGCAAGACCTGAGTGCGCAAGCGCGGGTCACTGGGCAGGAACTCGCTGCCATCGGCGAGGAAGTTCAAGATGGCGTTGGACTCCCACAGGTACGTACCGTCTTCCAGCTCCAGAACCGGCACCTTGCCGTTGGGGTTCATCTTCAGAAAGTCGTCAGTTTCCGTCTCGCCCTTGAGAATGTCGACCGAGTGCCACTCATACGGCTTGCCGAGCAGGTGCAGCATCAACTTGACCTTGTAGCAGTTGCCCGACTGGTAGTCGCCGTAAACCTTGTACATTGCTCCCCCTCATGAATACTCGATCGTGCCGCCGTCCATAGTTGGCGACTGTACGGCTAATTGCAATGGTTGCTGTATGGCATATCCGCGAGACTCGCAGGGTAGTCTGCAAAATCTGCTTACACCCGTATAAGGAATACCCTTCATGTCCGATGCCACCTCAACGCACCTGCGTCCGTTGGCCGACACCTCTCCTTCGGCCGTTGTTGCCGGATTCATTGCCATGCTCACCGGCTACACCAGCTCCCTGGTGCTGATGTTCCAGGCCGGCCAGGCCGCCGGGCTGAGCAGTGCGCAGATCTCCTCATGGATCTGGGCGTTGTCGATCGGCATGGCGGTGTGCAGCATCGGTCTGTCGCTGCGTTACCGCACCCCGGTCACCGTGGCCTGGTCGACGCCCGGTGCCGCCCTGCTGATCACCAGCCTGGGTGGTGTGACCTATGGCGAGGCGATTGGCGCCTATATCACCTGCGCCGTGCTGGTGGTGATCTGTGGCCTGACCGGCAGCTTCGAAAAACTGGTCAAGCGCATTCCTGCCTCGCTCGCCTCAGCCCTGCTGGCCGGGATCCTGTTCAAGATCGGCAGCGAAATTTTCGTCGCGGCCCAACACCGCACAACACTGGTGCTGGGGATGTTCTTTGCCTACCTGCTGGTCAAGCGCCTGTCGCCCCGCTACTCGGTGCTGGCGGCGCTGCTGGTGGGCACGGCACTGTCCGCCCTGCTCGGCCTACTCGACTTCAGCGGCTTCACACTGGAACTGGCAACCCCGGTGTGGACCACGCCAAGCTTTTCGTTGGCGGCGACCATCAGTATCGGTATCCCGCTGTTCGTGGTGGCGATGACTTCGCAGAATATGCCAGGTGTCGCGGTGCTACGTGCTGACGGATATCAGGTTCCGGCGTCGCCACTGATCTCGGTGACCGGTTTTGCATCGTTGCTGCTGGCGCCGTTTGGCTCGCACGGGATCAATCTGGCGGCGATCAGCGCCGCCATCTGTACCGGCCCACACGCCCATGAAGACCCGAACAAGCGCTATACCGCGGCGGTCTGGTGCGGGATCTTCTACGGCATTGCCGGCGTATTCGGCGCGACCCTGGCGGCGCTGTTTGCCGCCCTGCCCAAGGAGCTGGTGCTGTCGATTGCGGCATTGGCGCTGTTCGGCTCGATCATGAACGGCCTGAGCGTCGCGATGAACGAAGCGCGCGAGCGTGAAGCGGCGCTGATTACCTTCATGGTGACCGCGTCGGGGTTCACCCTGTTCTCCATTGGTTCGGCGTTCTGGGGGATTGTGGCCGGGGTGCTGACGCTGCTGATTCTGAACTGGCGCAAAACTGCCTGAGGCGCATCATGGGAAGGCAAAGCCTTCCCAATCGCTCACAAGCGAAAATGCCCGACCATGCCCTTCAGCGCATTGCCCAACTGCGCCAGCTCGACACTTGAGCTGGCGTTACCCTGCATCGCCAACGCCGACTGATCGGCACTGCTGCGGATTTGCGTAACGCTGCGGTTGATCTCCTCCGCCACCGAGCTCTGCTGCTCGGCCGCCGCCGCAATCTGCTGGTTCATCTGCTGGATCAATGACACCGCCGCAGCGATGCTGCCCAGCGCACTCTCGGTCTGCAACGCATCGGCCACCGCCAGCTTGACCAGCTCGCCACTGCCCTGGATGGTCGCCACCGAGGCCTGGGCATTGCTGCGTAAACTGCTGACCAAGCGCTCGATTTCCTCGGTCGATTGCTGGGTGCGCCGTGCCAGCGCGCGCACCTCGTCGGCCACCACTGCAAAGCCGCGGCCCTGCTCACCGGCTCGCGCCGCCTCGATCGCCGCGTTGAGCGCCAGCAGGTTGGTCTGCTCGGCCACGCTCTTGATCACCTCAAGCACCGAGCCGATGTTCTGCACCTGTGCACTGAGGCTTTCGATACTCTGGCTGGCCGCCTGCGCCGAACCGGCCAGTTGCTCGATACGTTGCATACTCTGGCGCACCACCTGCTGCCCACTGTCGACCTTGGCATCCGCCGATTGCGCGGCCTGGGCAGCCGCTTCGGCGTTGCGCGCCACGTCATGCACGGTGGCCGTCATCTGGTGCATGGCCGTCGCGACCTGCTCGGTCTCCTCCTTCTGGCTGCTCACTTCACGGTTGGTCTGCTCGGTCACCGCCGACAGCGAATGGGCGTTGCTGGCCAACTGCTCGATCCCGGCCTGCAAGCCGCTGACAATCTCGCTCAAGCCGTTGCCCATCTGCTGCATGGCCTGCATCAGCTGACCCACTTCGTCGTTGCGCGCCACCCCGGGCTCTTCGCGCAGGTCGCCGGCGGCAATCCGCTGGGCACGCTGAATCACCTGGCGCAGCGGGCCGACAATCGCCCGCGTGATCAGCCAGGCCGCCACGATCCCGACCAGCAAGGCCAGCAGCGAGGACACCAGAATCAGCAGCGCATTCTGCTTCAGCTCGGCCTGCATGGCGCCGTCGATATCGGCATTGATCTGCTCGACCCGCGCCGTCACCTGGTCGGCGCGCGCCTTAAGTTGTTCGCACAGTTGCTGCTCACGCGCCAGCAGGTCGGTGTACTCGCCAAGCTTCTCGGCAAAGCTGCCGATATGGGTGGCTACCTCACCCAGCACCGACTGGTAACCGGGGTCTTGGATACTGCCCTTGAGTTGAGCGACCAGCGTCGCCGCCTGTTCGACCTGTTCTATCCGGCCCTGACGGGCATCCTCGGCGCCCTTGCGGTTCTGCTCCAGGCGCAGCCGCGCCTCGTCCATCGCCAGCAGCATCAGCCGGGCCACCTGGGCTACCTGGCCGGACTGCTCGACGAATTCGGCACCCTGCTGCCCCTGGGAGTTCTTGAGTGTGTAGGTGCCATCGTCGGCCAAGCCAGCCTGCAGCACATCGAGGTTGTTGGCGACGCTGGACACCGACCAGCTGGCCATGTCCAGCGCCAGCTCCTTGGCCTGGGTCAGCGCAACGAACTGGTCGAAAGCCTGTCGATAGGCACCCAGGGCCGCACCGACATCGCTGCCGGTCAGTACCGGCAGCACTTCGACCTGGCTGCTCAGCGCCTCGACCCCCTGATGCAGGGCCTCGATTGCCTGGGGGGCGGAGCGCTGGGCGAAGGCTTGTTCCTGCAAACGCACCTTGAGCAGACCGTCGTTGAACGCGGTCATCTGCTTGAGCGCCTCGAAGCGCTGGCCAACGCTGTACAACGCGGCAATGCCGATGGCCGCCACAGCCGCCGTCAGCACCAGCACCAGGGTAAACCCCAGCCCCAGCTTGCGGGCCATGCCCAGGTTGGCAAAACCGCCACTCGTGCCCGATTTCATTACGCGCCCCCCTTAGATGCCCAGCCCGAAGAGTGGCAATCGCGCAGGTCTGTGCACAAGCCTTTGGCGTCGGAATAATGGCAAAAAGCTACGGCCACGTCGTTTTCAGGACACTCGAGGTCGTCGCTACAGGGGGTCTCGGCTAGCGCGGAAAAACTGCTGGGCACGCAGGTCCTGAGCGTAGGCCACATTGATGCGCAGCCAGTCGCTGGCGCTGCCATCGGGATTGAAGGCACTCCCCGGCGACAGCAACACACCGGCCTCCAGCGCCAGCCGGTGCAGCGCCGCGAAGTCGCGCCCTGGGCAGCGCGCCCAGACGAACATGCCACCATACGGCTCGACGAACACCTCCCAACCGCTGGCCTCAAGCAACTGCAAGGCACTGGCCATGTGCTGGGCCAGGCGCACACGCAGGCGCTGTACGCTTTTGCGGTAGACACCGCTGGACAGCAGTTGCGCCACCACCTGTTCGGCAAAGCGCGAGGCGCCAATCCCGGTGACCATCTTCACCTCGGCCAGTCGCGCGATCAACGGCGCATCGGCGAGCAGGTAGCCAACCCGCAACGAACTGCTCAGGGTCTTGGAAAAACTCGCCAGGTAGATGACCCGCTGGTGGTTGTCGAGGGTCGCCAGCCGCGTGGTGCTACCTTGCTGGAAGTCGGCATAGATATCGTCCTCGACAATCCGCAGGTCGTGCTCGCGCGCGAGCTCAAGCAAACGCTGCGCGACCTTCGGTGCCAGGCTGGTGCCGGTCGGGTTCTGGTACATGCTGTTGATGAAGAAGAAGCTCGGCGCATGCTCGCGCAGCAAGCCCTCCAGGACCGCCAGATCCGGCCCCTGCACGGTGCGTGGCACCACCAGCATCTGCACGCCGTGCAAGCGCAACAGGTTGTAGAGGTTGTAGTAGCCCGGGCTCTCCACCAGCACCTTGTCGCCCGGCTTGAGCAGCGTACGCACCAGCAGGTCGAGCGCGTGGCTGGCGCCTTGCGTAGTGAGGATCTGCTCAGGTTGCGCTTGGATGTCCAGCAGGCCCAGGCGCTTGCGAATCTGCAGGCGCAAACTGGCCAGACCGAGGGGCGGGCCATAACTGAACAGGTCCTGCTCGGGGCCGCGGCTGACCTGGCGAATCGCCTGGGCAATCTCGTCGGCCTGGCGCCAGCTGGCGGGCAGCCAGCCACAACCCAGCTTCAACAGCTCGGCATGTGCGTCGCTGAACTGCCGCCAGCGACTGTCGACGCCGTCGTCCCAGGGCGCATCGTCAAGCGTCGGCGGCGAGGCTTTCTGCTCAGCCACGAAGAAACCGACGCCATGTCGTGCCTCCAGCGCGCCCAAGGCCACCAGCCGGTCATAGGCTTCGATCACGCAGGACTGACTGACGCCCTGCGCCTTGGCCAACTGACGGATCGACGGCAGGCGGCTGCCCGGACGCAAACGCTGGGCGCCGATCCAGTGGTGCAGGTTGTCCACCAGTTGCTGCACCAGCGGCATGCTGGCCGTGCGATCAAGGTTCAGGTCCATTGCAGGTGTTCGCTATTTTTGGGTAAACAGTTAATCACAAAAGCATAACGGCTGTGCCTTGTTGCGTGATGGCCTTACGCCGAGAGTGGAGGCCTCATCCACTGGAGTTTTTGCATGGCCGCTCACCGCGCCCCTTACGCCCTGGCCTTCGCCTTGTGCATGATCACCTTTGCCGTCAACCTGCAGGCGCCGCTGTACACCGCTTACGCCGAGCTTGCCGGCGGTGGCGCCACGGCTACGGCCATCGCTTTTTCCGGTTACGTACTGGGTGTGTTGCCGGTGCTGTTGCTGCTTGGTGGGCTTGCCGACCGGGTTGGCCGCCGAGCGCTGATCCTGAGCGCGCTGGGCCTGTCGATCGCCGCCACGTTGCTGATGCTGTTTGCTCCGACACTGGAATCGTTGGGTATCGCCCGCCTGCTGATGGGTGTCGGTACCGCCCTCGCCTCCGCCACCGGCACGGCCTACATGGGCGAACTGATGCATGACGGCGACAACCGCCGCGCGGCCAACTGGGTTACCGCTGCCACTTCACTGGGTTTCGGCCTGGGCGCGGCGACCACCAGCCTGTTCCTGCTCAGCGTGCCAAGCCTGACTCCGGGCAGCTTCCTGCTGCATCTGCTGCTGGCAGCCTTGGCCATGCTGGCGGTCTGGCGCTTGCCGGACACCCGCCCGGCGCAACGCTCGGCCTTGCTGCGCCTGCCCTACTACCCTGCCGGCAGCCTGCCTTACGGGCTGGCGATTCTGTTGGCCTGGGCCTGTGTCGGCCTGGTCATCGCGCTGCTGCCGTCGATCCTCAAACAGCATGAGCTGGCCACCTGGTCAGGCTTTTCGACCTTCTGCGTGATCAGTTGCGGTTTGCTGTTCCAGCCGCTGGCGCGGCGACTGGCGCCGGCGCGGGCCACTGCACTCGGGCTGCTGATTCTGCCGTGCAGCTACGCCGTGCTGGCCTGGGGCGCCGACCATGGCGCCCTGGGCGCCGTGCTACTCGGCGCGGTGGCGGCCAGCAGTGCCTGCTACGGCTTTATCTACCTGGGTGGCCTGTCGGCGGTGAACAGTTTGGCCGGCGCAGAAAAAACCCGCGCAAGCGCGGGCTTCTTCCTGCTGGCCTATCTGGGCTTCAGCCTGCCGGTGATGTTCACCGGCCTGCTGGCAGACCGCCTAGGCGCGAGCACAGCCTTGCTGCTGTTCGGCCTGGCCCTGGTAGCCGGCTGCCTGCTGGTCGGCCTGGCCCTGCTGCGCAGCACACGCTCGCTGGCGACCACCCTGGTCAGCGTCAAATAGCCGTGGCGCCGCCGTCCACAGCCAGCGCCTGCCCAGTGGTGAAGGCCGCGCCATCGCTGCACAGGTACAGCACTGCACTGGCGATTTCCTCAACCGTGCCGATGCGCCCCACCGGGTGCATCGCGGCAGCGAACTCGGCCTTGCGTGGGTCGGCCTCATAGGCACGGCGGAACATATCCGTGTCGATCACCGCCGGGCACACGGCGTTGACCCGGATCTGCTTCTTCGCGTACTCGATGGCCGCCGATTTGGTCAGCCCGATCACTGCATGCTTGGAGGCACTGTAGATGCTCATCTTCGGTGCAGCACCCAGCCCGGCCACCGAGGCGGTGTTGACGATGGCACCGCCGCCCTGGGCCAGCAGTACCGGCAACTGATGCTTCATGCACAGCCAGACACCTTTGACGTTGACGCCCATGATCGCGTCGAACTCGGCTTCACTGCCCTCGGCCAGGCGCCCCTGCTCGATCTCGATGCCGGCATTGTTGAAGGCGTAATCCAAACGCCCGTAGACCTCCAGGGTGCGCGCGATCACGTGCTTGACGTCGGCATCCAGGGTCACGTTGCAGGCGACGAAGATTGCCTCGCCGCCGGCCTCGCGGATCAGGCTGACGGTGGCTTCGCCGCCTGGCGCATCCAGATCCGCCACCACCACCTGCAACCCTGCGCCAGCAAAAGCCAGCGCGGTGGCCCGGCCGATACCGGCGGCACCGCCAGTGACCAGGGCAACCCGTCCAGAAAACTTCATGCTCATCGATAGCTCCCGCAACAAGGTGAGGACAATGGCTGCAGTCTAGTCAGGCAGGCAGCCGCTTGAGCAGCATCATCAGCGAGCCGGTTGCAGCACTATCGGATCGAATGATTATCCGCTCACGCGCTTATCATCGACATGGATTACTGCCTATTCGCCCCAGGGCCGAACCTTGCCGGTTTGCCCTTGAGGGTCTATCAACAAGCTTTGCCCTTCACTTCGAGAGCCTTGCCATGACAGCCAAGACCAACCGCCGCTTCCTCCTCAGCAAACGCCCTGTTGGCGCGGTAACCCGCGACGATTTCACCTTCGAACAGGTCGCCGTCGGCGAGCCGGCCGCCGGCCAGGTGCTGGTGAAGAACCTATACCTGTCGCTGGATCCGGCCATGCGCGGCTGGATGAACGAGGGCAAGTCGTATATTCCACCGGTAGGCCTGGGCCAGGTGATGCGCGCGCTGGGAGTTGGCGAGGTGATCGCCTCGCAGCACCCGGACTACGCAGTCGGCGACCACGTCAATGGCGCGCTGGGCGTGCAGGACTACTACCTGGGCGAACCCCAGGGTTTCTACAAGATCGATCCCACGCTGGTGCCGCTGCCGCGCTACCTGTCGGCATTGGGCATGACCGGCATGACCGCGTACTTCGCCCTGCTCGACGTCGGCCAACCGAAAGCCGGCGACACCGTGGTGATTTCCGGGGCCGCTGGGGCAGTTGGCAGCATTGCCGGGCAAATTGCCAAGCTCAAGGGCTGTCGGGTGGTCGGGATTGCCGGTGGCGCGCAGAAATGTGCCTACCTGCAGGACGAGCTGGGCTTTGACGGGGTGATCGACTACAAGGCCGAGGACGTGCTCGACGGCTTGAAGCGCGAATGCCCGAAAGGCGTCGACGTGTACTTCGACAACGTCGGGGGCGAGATTCTCGACGCCGTGCTGAGCCGGTTGAACTTCAAGGCGCGGGTGGTGATTTGCGGGGCCATCAGCCAGTACAACAACAAGCAGGCGGTCAAAGGGCCGGCGAATTACCTGGCACTACTGGTCAACCGCGCGCGCATGGAAGGTTTTGTGGTCATGGACCATGTGGCCGAGTATGGCAAGGCGGCGCAGGAGATCGCCGGCTGGCTGGCGAGCGGCAAGGTCAAGAGCAAGGAAGATGTGGTCGAGGGGCTGGAAACCTTCCCCGAGACGCTGTTGAAGCTGTTCAGCGGGGAGAACTTTGGCAAGCTGGTGTTGAAGGTCTGAAATGAAAAGGGGCTCTAACCAGAGCCCCATTTCTTTTAGCCGCGGATTTCCGCAACCACCGCTGCCAGCGCCTGTGCCGGATCGGCAGCCTGACTGATCGGGCGACCGATCACCAGATAGTCGGAGCCAGCATCCAGCGCCTGGCGCGGGGTGAGGATGCGGCGCTGATCGTCCTGGGCACTGCCCGCCGGGCGAATACCCGGCGTCACCAGTTGCAGCGACGGATGCGCGGTCTTCAGCGCGGTAGCTTCCAGCGCCGAGCACACCAGGCCGTCCATCCCGGCCTTCTCGGCCAGCGCGGCCAGCCGCAGCACCTGCTCCTGCGGCTCGATATCCAGGCCGATGCCGGCCAGGTCTTCACGCTCCATGCTGGTCAGCACGGTCACACCGATCAGCAGTGGCTGCGGACCGCTGCGTTGGGCCAGTACCTCACGGCATGCCGCCATCATGCGCAGGCCACCGGAGCAATGGACGTTGACCATCCACACGCCCATTTCCGCAGCCGCTTTCACAGCCATTGCGGTGGTGTTGGGGATGTCATGGAATTTCAGATCGAGGAAAACTTCGAAACCCTTGTTGCAGAGAGTTTCGACGATGCCGGACGCACTGCTGGTGAACAGCTCTTTACCGACCTTGACCCGGCACAGCTTGGGGTCCAGCTGATCGGCCAGTTTCAGGGCGGCGTCACGGGTGGGGAAATCCAGGGCGACGATAAGGGGCGTCTGACAGGCGGACATGGGCAGGCTCTCTGGGCAAGTCGAAATCGGCGCGCATTGTAGCCGATGCAGCGTAGCAAGGGGGGCCGATGATCGCGAATTCGCCCTTGGCGGGCACCACTCCTATAATTGAACCAACACCCGATGCGCCGACTCGAAACTTCAAGCGCGACGGTGTTCGCGCGTTAAGGAGAATCACATGCCCTGGTATGCCTGGTTGATATTGCTGGTTGCAATCGGTTCGATTGTTGGTGGGTTGATGATGCTGCGTGATACGGCAAAAAAGTTGCCGTTGACCGAAGAACAGTTGAAGCGTGTCCATGAGCGCAATGCGGAAATGGATGCCAAAGACGCAAAAGACCGTTAAATCATGCGCTATCGAGGGGCAGGCGTGCACACCCGCCCCGGCGTTGCTCAGTTGACCGTCACTTTGCCACGGTTGCGCTCCAGGATCGCTTTACCAATCCCCTTGACCTCCAGCAGTTCGTCGACCGAGGCGAAGTTTCCGTTCGCTTCGCGGTAGGCGACGATGGCTTCGGATTTAGCTTTACCGATACCCGACAGCTCACGCTGCAAGGTGGTGGCGTCGGCATTGTTGATGTCGATCTTGTCGATGCTTTGGTCGGCGCTGATCGCAACAGGCGGCAGTTCGGTTACGGCCGGGGCGCTCGGGACGGCAGCGGCGCTGAGCGTGAAAGTGGCGACGGCAGCGGTCAGCAGCGAGGTAAGGAAGGTGTGGCGCATTGGTGTCACTCCATGGTGTCTTGAGGTTCGAAGGCAGCTTTTCCTTGGCTGCCTTTGAACGCTAGACGCCAGCAGTTCGACCAGCAAACTGCAATCGCCGGGGATTGCTTTCCAAATAATTCAAGGGCTTGCCGCAACCACTGGAGAGCGCCTTCCTATGGCACTTTGATGCTGATAAGCTCGCCGCCCACCGATGCCACTGCCACTGGACCAGGCGAACCCCAGAGCCCCGCCTTGCATATACCCATACAGACCACTTCCTTCCGATCCTTTGCCGCCAACACCAAAGGGCGAGACTTTGCCGTCGGTGACATTCACGGGCATTTCGAGCTGCTTGAAAGAGTGCTGGCACGGATTCATTTCGAGCCAACGGCAGACCGCCTGTTTGTCACAGGCGACGTGATTGATCGCGGCCCTCGCTCCCAGGAACTCCTGGCTTGGCTGGACAAGCCGTGGTTTCACACGATCAGGGGCAATCATGAGCAGATGGTGCTCGATTGCATGGCCGGCGTGGGGGATCCGCCACGGCACGCGCGTAATGGGGGCGCCTGGTTCTATCAGCGTAGTGCACTGGAACAACAGCAAATTGCCGACCGGTTGCTTGAACTGCCCGTCGCCATGCAAATCTCGCTACCCACGGGGGCGAACGTCGGTATTATCCATGCCGAGTCGCCGCACTGGGAAGATGATCTCTGCTGGCACGATGCCGTAGCCCTGCTGGACTCACCTGATCGCGAGCGGAAGCACTCGGCACTGACCCAGGCACTCTACGCCAGGCGCAGAATCAGTACCCATGACGAGCAACCCGTACGGGGGGTACACCGCTTGTATGTCGGACATTCGACCACCCCTCAGGTTCTCCGCCTGGGCAACGTGGTTTACATCGACACTGGATGCTCATTCGCCGACGGCCGGCTGACGGCTATCAACCTCTTTAACGAAGAAGCCTCAGCCAGCCACTTTCCAGAAGAATAATTAATCTGCACCCGACGGAGTTATTCCGTGCTACTTGGAGCCCAACGCACAATGAGACCCTTGAGCGAAAAATGTATAACGTTTTTCGATTTTCTGCGATTCAGCCTGGCCCAGGTGGTCCTGATCGGCCATGGCATCGGGATTTTCTACAGCTACTGGGGTGGGTTCTTCCCCGACCGCATTCCCTATCTGCAACAGATCGCGGTGGTAGGCTTCTTCTTCGTTTCCGGCTTCCTGATCTGCCGTAGCGTCATGGCCAACGTCAAGTACAAGGGCGCCGATGCCACCCGCTACTTTGTCGATCGTTTTGCGCGCATCTATACAACACTGATCCCGGCCTTGCTGTTTGTACTGCTGGTCGACCTGCTGTTTTCCTGTTTTTACCCCGAAGCAGAGTTGCTGGCCTACCTTAGCGTGAAGACCTTCGTATACAACCTGGGCTTGATCCCTTCTATGCCTCTGGGAACCATGCGGCCCATCTGGAGCCTGATGTTCGAGTGGTGGATCTACATTCTGTTCGGCGGCCTGGTGTTCTTCCGCAAGCGTTGGTTCCTTTGCCTGATTTGCATCTGGCTGGGTGCAAAATACACCTTCACGGTTAATGCCAAGGGCGAAGCCGGGCACCTCGAACTGATATGGCTCGCCGGCGCCCTGGGAGCCTTCTGGTTTGATCGCCTGACCCAACGCACTAGCCTCGCCGGCCTGAGCTGGGTCGCGTTCGCGGCGGCAAGCGCCATCTATCTGTACACCAAAAACAGCTATCACCTGGTCGCAGGGCTGTTGCTGACGGTCGGGCTGGTATTGCTGGCAGCCAGGTTAAACCGTGACGAAAAAGCTGTAAGCCCGAAGAAAAAGCAACGCTACGCCGCGCTTGCAGGTTTCAGCTTTACCTTGTTCCTGACCCATTACACCGTACTGTACTGGGCGCAGAAAGCGTTGGGCTCCACCACCACCGGCTTCGTGACATCGATCCTGCTAGCCAATCTTCTGGCATTTGCCCTGGCCTATTGCACCGAGCGACACCACAAAGCCGTTGCCGTATTCCTGCTTGAGCTGGTTCGTCAGCGCCGCTGGCGCTTGAGTCAACCGCACAACTGATACAGGTAAAAAAATACCCGGCCAATGCCGGGTATTTTTATTTCATGGGTCCAGTCGCCGCTGCTGATAGATCCAGTCGACAATCTCTCCATCCGGCGTGTAGCCACTGACTGTTTCACGCAGCAACTGCCGAACGTGGGCGTAGTCGTCACGCTTGACCGCACTCAGCAACTCGTTGAGGCGCTCTTTCAGGACATCCCAGGCCAGATAGTCCTCATGGGCACTCATGATCATCGGGTGGCGTGTGGCCACGACGTTGTCACCGATGAGCAACTCCTCATAAAGTTTTTCCCCTGGGCGCAACCCCGTGAACTCGATGGCAATGTCACCATGTGGGTTACGTTCGGAGCGCGTGCTGAGGCCGGACAGATGAATCATTTTTTCCGCCAGCTCGACGATCCGTACCGGCTCCCCCATGTCCAGCACAAAAACGTCACCGCCCTGCCCCATGGAGCCCGCCTGGATTACCAGTTGTGCCGCTTCCGGGATGGTCATGAAGTAGCGGGTGATCTTCGGGTGAGTGACCGTCAATGGACCACCCGACTTGATCTGTTTGTGGAACAACGGAATCACCGAACCGGAAGACCCCAGTACATTACCGAAGCGCACCATGGTGAAGCGGGTCTTGTTCACTTGCGACACGTTGCTGGTATCGCCAAACAGCACAGGCGCCAGTTCTCGACTGAGGGCCTGAAGTGTCATTTCCGCCAGGCGTTTGGTGCTCCCCATGACATTGGTCGGACGCACGGCCTTGTCAGTGGAGATCAGTACAAAGTTGGAAATTCCGGCCTGTAAGGCCGCCTGGGCAGTATTCAATGTACCAATGACGTTGTTTAGCACGCCTTCGGCGATGTTGTGTTCCACCATCGGCACATGCTTGTAGGCCGCCGCGTGATACACCGTATCGACGCGCCAGGCCCTCATGATGTCGAGCATCTGCGCCTGATTGCGCACCGACCCAAGAATCGGCAACAACTTGATCGCCAGCGACTCCCGGGCAACGCGCTGTTCCAGCTCGGAAAGAATACTGTAGAGATTGAACTCGCTGTGCTCGAACAACAACAGCGTTCGCGGCTTAAGGCCGACAATCTGCCGACACAGTTCAGAACCGATCGAACCACCCGCTCCGGTCACCATCACCGATTGACCAGCAATGCAGCGCTCCAGCAGATCATCCTGTGCGGGTACCGCGTCGCGACCGAGCAAGTCGGCGATATCCACCTCCTGGATATCGTCAACCTTGACCCTACCGCTGGCAAGGTCCATGAAGCCTGGAATACTGCGAACATGCAGCGGGAAACCCTCGAGGAAACCAAGAATTTCGCGACGACGTACTCGAGTTACCGATGGGATAGCCAGGAGGATTTCCTGCGCCCCGGTGTTATCGATCATGCGTTGCAGATGGCGCGGCTTGTAGACCTGCAAACCAGAAATAACCCGATCCGCAATGCTACTGTCATCATCAATAAACGCCACCGGGCGCATCACCTTGCCCAGGCGTAATGCTGCCACCAACTGATTGCCAGCAGCACCAGCGCCATAAATGGCTACTTTGGGCAGGCCATCGTCACGGCTGGTAAAGGGTACGTGCTGCGCCGCGGCGAACCAGTCACCGAGAAAGTATTGCCGCATGGCTAGACGCAACCCACCAACCATCACCAGGCTCAACCACCAGTAGTTGAAAATGATCGAGCGCGGTACCACGTTCTGGTGGTTGCTATACCAGTAGACAACAAAGCCAAGGATCAACGAAGACAGGCTGACGGCCTTGATGATGGCGATGAGCGCGTCGTTGCCAAAATAGCGCATGACCGCGCGGTACATGCCGAAACGGATAAACAGGGGAATGGCAACGATTGGCGCACTGATGAACAGCCAGAAGTGGTCCTTGATGGGGTTGGCCATTTCGTCGATACCCAGGCGCACGACAAATGCCAGCCACAGCGCCATCCAGACCAATATGACGTCAGCCAATACCTGCAGTAGGCGTTTTTGACGACGCGGCAAGCCCAGTAGAAATGCCCGTAACCTATCCATAACCCCTTCGAACACCTTTACTGCTCCCATAGTAATCTGCAGCTGAAACCTCGTGTAGCAAGTGCATGCCAGCGAAAAGGCAAGACGTGTGGGTGCCTTACTCCAATGCACCCGCACGATAGCGCACAGCCAGTACGACCAGCGGTGCATAGGCAATTACCACACCCAGTGCACCATCCAGATCTAGCAGGATGACGCACAAGGCGATTGGCAACAACCAGAACAGATTCAGTACTCCGACTGCCACGGTTACCGGGAGATGCTTGCCGTACAACCGCGAGGCAAACTGGTAGGCGTGGCTACGATGCGCTTCATAGACTTTGTCGCCTCGGGACAGTCGGCGAATAAGGGTGTAGGTGGCATCCACGATGAACACACCGAGCAAAATCAACCAGCACCAGAACAATTGCGAAGACACCCAGGCCGCCTGCAGCGACAGAACGCCCAAGGCAATGCCAAGGAAACCGCTGCCGGCATCGCCCATGAAGATTCGCGCAGGCGGAAAGTTCCAGTATAGGAAGCCGAAAACCGCCATCGCCAGCAACAATGGCAACATTACCAGTTGCTCGAAGCCTGCGAGCCAGTAGAGCACGCACGCCCCCAGGCACGCACAAATGGCTTCAACACTGGCGATGCCGTCAATGCCATCCATGAAGTTGTATAGATTCAACAGCCAGACCAGATAAAAAGCCGCAAATACTGCCCCGAACCAGCCGAGGTCGACTTGCCATCCCAACACCTCGACCGCCGGAAAACCACCCAGCCAGACCAGCGCCCAGGTCGCAGCCAGAAAGTGTCCGAGCAAGCGCCATCGGGCCGCGATGTGGCCGTGATCGTCCATGAACCCAATGATTGCAATCAGTGCCCCGGAACCGCCCAGGGCGACTAGCGCGGGCATCTGCGCAGCCTCTCCCACCGCCAGCACAGCCAACGCCAGAAGAAAGGCAATCACGATCGCCACACCACCACCACGAGGCGTCGGTACAGCATGCGAGCTGCGCGCATTGGGAATGTCGATGATGCTTTTGGCCAGTGCATAACGCCGTAATACGGCGGTCAATGCCAGAGACAGCACCGCAACCAGCGGAATCAGCCACCCTTGAGTCATTTTCTTGTTTTTTCCTGATAATCCCGAGCCGTCAGCCCAAGCGCGTCATCGACGCTGATAGGTGGCTTCCAGCTCAGCAAAGAACGAGTTTTTTCAATATCGACCTGCAGCGAGCCACACAGGCGCTGCGACAGCGAATGCTTGCCCAGCAAGGCGGCGCCCCACTCCAGCAGCCGGCTGGGGACCGGCAGCAGGCGAGCTGGGCGCCCCAGCGCCTTAGCCATGCGGCGAAGCAACCCGGAAGTCGAAAGATCCTCTCCGTCGCTGACCAGGAACGTCTGGTTCGCGGCGGCCGGATGATCCACGCAGGTAACCACGAGGTCGGCCAGATTCCCCAAAGCCACTAGACTGCGACGATTATCGATGGCTCCGAACGGCAAGGGCACGCCTTTATCCAGCCAGCGCATCATGGCCAAGAAGTTGGCTTTGACGCCCGGCCCATATACCAATACCGGACGGACGATCACCACTTCCAGGCCGATCTCCTTGGCCAAGATCCGCAACCCTGCCTCGGCTTCCATCTTGGACACACCATAGGGGTCAGCCGGCGCGGGTACGTCATCGGCAGTGTAGGGGCGGCCTTTAGGCGTACCTTCGCCATTGACCTTGATCGAACTGATGAAGACAAATCGCTTGGCACCGGCTGCCGCGGCCTGGCGTGCAAGATTCAAGGTGCCCTCGACGTTGACCTTGCGAAAAGCGGCCAATGGGTCGGCTTCTGTATCGTTCATCACGTGAACGCGCGCAGCGGAGTGAATGACCGTATCCACACCGGCAAGCGCGCACTGCCAGTCGGTAGTAGCGTCCAGCGCTGCGATGCGGGCCACAGTCACGCGCGGGTCAACCTGCACAGGTACCTGGCGAAATGCCGCAACCACTGCCTGGCCCTTGGCAAGGAGCCGTTCAAGGACGGCCTTACCTACGAAACCGGAAGCTCCGGTCAACAACACGGTATGCGACATCACTTGTCTGCCTTACGTAGGGTAGCTTCACCAAAAAGAGTTTCCAAACGTGCCATCAGCTTGGGTTTGGAGTAATGCTGCAGGTAGTACTCGCGCCCGGCGTCGCCCATCTGCTTACGCTGCGCACTCGAGGTGCCAACGAGGTCGCTGACGATCCGGACAAGCCCCTGGGCATCACCAGAGTCGCACGCAAAGCCGGCGCCGGATTCATCGATGACCCGCGCAGCCTCGCCGTTGATCATCCCCAGCAAGGGTCGCCCGGAAGCCAGATAGGCCTGGACCTTGCCTGGAATGGTCTTCTGGAACACATCGTTGGTCTTCAAGGTAACCAACAAGGCATCGGCCCGGGCGAACAGCCCGGGCATGGCCTCCAGAGGGTGACGACCAAGCAGGTGCACATTATCCAGGCCACGTGCCAGCACCTGCTCAGCCAGCCAGGCACTCATGCGCCCATCCCCCACAATGACCCAGCGCACTGCCACCTTGCCACGCAGTGCTTCGGCGGCATCCAGCACCGCAGGAAAGTCCTGGGCCTCGCCAAGATTGCCGGCGAAAACCACAGTGAATACCGACGCATCCGCTGTTATCAGAGCGCTGCTAGCCGCGTCTGGCGCAGAGAAGTCGTCCTCGGCCCAACTTGGAAAGTACACCAGACGCTCATCGGCAATGCTGCGTGTGCAGTACTGCTTGACGTTCTCCAGGAACCCATGGGACTGCAAAAGCAGGTAGTCGGTACGATTGTAAATCCACGAAACCATTCGCCCAACCAGCGATAGCAGACGTGGGTTGCGCAATACCCCCACCGCCCTGAGGGTCTCCGGCCAAAGGTCCAGCACCCAGACAAACACCGGCGCACGCTTGAGGCGCCCAATTACGATAGCGGGTATCGCCGCCATGATCGGCGACACGGCATACACGAAAAGCGCATCGAACTTTCGTCCGCGCAACTTGAAGGCACCCAGGGTCGAGGCACTGAGGAAAAACGAGGCATAGTTCAGGACCAGCCGAATGCTGCGCTTGCCACGCGGCAGCATCGGAACCCTAACGATCTCGGCGCCGTGGTAAGAGGAAAAATCGCCAGGCGCGGCACGATAGCTTTCGAACACTTCGCCTTCTGGATAATTCGGCAACCCGGTCAGCACCGTCACCTCGTGACCTTTTTCCCTAAGGTCGCGGACCATGTCATTGATCCGCATATTTTCTGGCCAAAAATACTGGGTAACGACTAGCACTCTCAGCTTTTTATCACGCATGCCTACCACTCAGTTCAGTAACGCTTCCATACGGTACGATTCACATAGTCGGTATAACTATGAAGAATGCGAACAACCTTGTCCGAGACGTTCGGCATGCTGTAGTCAGTCACCAGGCGCATGCTGCGTTCGTCCCCACGGGCCTGGCTGTCGAGAATGCTCAAGCCCTGCAGGACCCGCTCAACGTCCAACCCGACCATCATCGCCGCCGTTTCTTCCATGCCTTCCGGGCGCTCATGCGCTTCACGAATGTTCAGGGCCGGGAAGTTCAGGATCGACGCTTCTTCACTGATCGTGCCGCTGTCCGAAAGCACTGCCTTGGCTTCCAGTTGCAACTTGTTGTAATCCTTGAAACCCAATGGTTTCAACAAACGCACATTCGAGTGGAAGGTAACGCCCATCGCATCGACCCGTTTCTGAGTACGCGGGTGCGTCGAAACGATGACTGGCAGGTTGAATTGTTCGGCAACCGTGTTGAGAACCTCCACCAGTTTGAGGAAGTTCTTTTCCGAATCAATGTTCTCTTCGCGGTGCGCACTGACAACAAAGAACTTACCCTGTTCAATGCCAAGCCGAGCCAGTACGTCCGACGTTTCGATGCCCTGACGATAATGATTGAGCACTTCGAACATCGGGCTGCCGGTCTTGATCACCCGGTCAGGTGGCAACCCTTCGCGCAGCAGGTAGTCACGGGCGATGGTGCTGTAAGTCAGGTTAATATCGGCCGTATGGTCGACAATCCGCCGATTGATCTCTTCAGGTACACGCATGTCGAAGCAACGATTACCCGCCTCCATATGGAAGGTTGGAATCTTGCGACGCTTCGCCGGGATCACTGCCATGCAGCTGTTGGTGTCTCCCAGGACCAACAGGGCCTCGGGATTTACCTCAGCCAACACGCGGTCGACCGCAATGATCACGTTACCGATGGTTTCGGCGCCGCTGCTACCAGCAGCGTTGAGGAAATGGTCCGGCTTACGGATACCCAGATCCTGGAAGAATATTTCGTTCAATTCATAGTCATAGTTCTGCCCGGTGTGCACGAGGACATGATCACAATGTTGATCAAGTGCATCCATCACACGGGACAGACGAATGATTTCGGGACGCGTCCCAACGACAGTAACGACCTTCAACTTTTTCATACGATTCCCACTTCCTGATCAATCGAACTTACGGGCACACGGGCAGTGCGTAAGTATCCGGTTGTTCACGGTCAAAAATTTCATTGGCCCACAGCATCACAATCATTTCTTCGCTGCCAATATTGGTGATGTCATGCGTCCAACCTGGAACTGTCTCGACGATTACCGGCTTTTCGCCCGTGGTCTGCAATTCGTAGAAATCGCCGGTCAGGATATGCCGGAAGCGGAAGTTGGCATGCCCCTTGATCACAAGAAACTTTTCGGTCTTCGAATGATGATAGTGGCCACCACGGGTAATCCCTGGGTGCGCGGTGAAATAGGAGAACTGACCGGCGTCCGGCGTTTTCAGCATCTCCACGAACACACCGCGAGGGTCACTGTAGCCGGGGACGTCGTAAGTGAATGACTGCTCCGGCAAGTAACTCAGGTAAGTGGAGTACAGCGCCCGTACCAAGCCTGTGCCAACCCTCTCTGTGACCAGGCTCGCACGGCTGTCACGAAAAGCTAGCAACTGCTCGGCGAGCGCCCCCACCGTAGTCGAATAGACGGGCTGTACCTGAGCACTGCCGTCGACTGTTTTGCCATCGAGGATCGCGATGCAATGGCGCACCACATCGTCGATATACACCAGTTGCAGAGGCGCCTGCTTGTCATTGATCTGGATCGGCAGATCGCGAGCAATATTATGGCAGAAGGTGGCGACCGCCGAGTTGTAGTTCGGCCGCGCCCACTTGCCAAATACGTTTGGCAGGCGCAAGACATGCAACTGAATGGCCTGGTGCCTGGCCAGCGCCTGCAGCGCCTCTTCGGCCTCACGCTTGCTGGTGCCATAAGGATTGTCGCGATCAGCCTGAATCGAAGAGCTATAGACCACCGGTATGCACTGGCCACTTTCACGCAGTGCATCACAGAGCACCTGAGTGAAATCACTGTTGCCCGTCGAAAATTCGGCAGGATCTTGAGGGCGGTTCACCCCCGCAAAGTGGAAGATGCAGTCTGCCTCGGCGACCCGGGCTTTCAAGCCATCAAGGTCATCGCGTGCGGCGTGCAGTATCTCGATATCCTGACGCTCGCGCAGATGACTTGCCAGGTTCTTGCCGATAAAACCATTGATACCCGTGATCAGAACCTTCATCGATCATTCCTCTGGCGTGGCGTGCTCACCACGCTGAATGGCACGAATGAACTCCAGCTTCAACAGCAGTTGTTGCATGCCGGCAACATCAAGACGCTCGGTGTTGTGAGAGTTGTAGTCTTCGGTATGAGAGATTTTTTCTTCGCCTTGCTCGACGAACTTGCTGTAGTTCAGGTCGCGCAGATCAGGCGGAACGCGGAAGTAATCGCCCATGTCTTCGGCGCAGGCGATTTCCTCACGGCTCAGCAGTGCTTCGTAAAGCTTCTCGCCATGGCGAGTACCAATCACCTGGATCGGATGATCTGGTTTACCCATCAATTCCGTCAGCGCTTTAGCCAGGACCTGCACGGTCGCTGCTGGGGCCTTCTGCACAAACAAGTCACCATTATTGCCATGCTCGAAGGCATACAGCACCAGGTCGACTGCATCGGCCAGGGTCATCATGAAACGGGTCATGTTCGGGTCTGTAATCGAAAGGGCCTGCCCCTGACGAATCTGATCGACGAACAGTGGAATGACCGAACCGCGCGATGCCATCACGTTGCCATAGCGCGTACCGCAAATCACGGTTTTGCTTTCGTCAACATTACGCGACTTGGCAACCATGACCTTTTCCATCATGGCCTTGGAGATGCCCATCGCATTGATTGGATAGACTGCTTTGTCGGTACTGAGGCAGACAACCCGACGAACCTCGTTCTGAATCGCCGCTTCCAGCAGATTTTCTGTACCGATCACATTGGTCTTGACCGCTTCCATCGGGTGGAACTCGCACGATGGCACCTGTTTCAGCGCCGCCGCATGGAAGATGTAGTCGACACCGCGGGTAGCATTGAGGACACTTTGATAATCACGCACATCGCCAATGTAAAACTTCAACTTGCTATTGGCATAGCGCTTGCGCATGTCGTCCTGCTTCTTCTCATCACGGCTGAAAATGCGGATTTCCGCGATATCCGTATCAAGGAAGCGCTTGAGCACAGCGTTACCGAAGGAGCCTGTACCGCCTGAAATGAGAAGTTTCTTTCCGCTAAACATAATTGTTCCTGAATATGATGCAGACGGCCCCGACTAGCGGGGCGGCAGGGCTGAGAAGACCAGTTCGTCTTTCTGCTTGGCGCTGGGGTAGCTGATCAGTACCGCACGATAGGTACCTTTAAAAACGAAGAAGCTTCCTGCTGCGACGCCAACTACGCCACATGCAGCGACCACCTTGTTCATGTCCTCAAGCGAACCACCGCCGCCGAGGATTGTAACAGGGATGCTTACCGTCTCACGCAAGCGGCAGGCAAGCGCTACATCGTAGCCCTTCATCCGCCCGTCGTTATCAATCGAATTGATAACAATCTCTCCTGCCCCGGCGGCTTCCATTTCCTTGGCAACGTCCAGAACATTACGCTTGGTGTTGCGCGTGCCATTGTGCGTCCACACATCGTGCTGCTTACTGAGCAGCCTCTGCTTGTGGTCAAGCACGACGACAACGCTTTGCCGGCCAATTTCCTCGGCAATGCGCGTGACCAGGGAAGCATCTTCCAGCGCAGCGGCACTGACGGCGACCTTTTCGACACCCAATGCGATGATTGTCCTGGCCTGCTCCGGGGTACGGATACCGCCGCCATAGCAGAGCGGCATGCGACATTCGGCTGCCAGGTTGGCGATCTTCTTGTAGTCCGGCTCACGCCCATTCACGGTGGCGTCGATATCGACAACGATCAACTCATCGGCTTCTTTTTCGTTGAAGATCTTCACCGCATTGATCGGATCCCCGACATACTTGGGGTCCTTGAAGCGCACCGTCTTAACCAGGCCACCGTCCTGAATCAACAGGCAAGGAATAATTCGAGGTCTTAGCATTTCAGAGTTCCGCGAAGTTTTTCAGAAGGCCTACGCCAAAATGGTGACTCTTCTCTGGATGGAACTGAACGCCGTACACATTATCCACGGTTACCGCACAGCTGAAGTCCAGCCCGTAAGTCGATGCGGCAGCCGCATGTTCAGCCTGTGCACACTCAAAATAGAAGGAGTGCAAAAAGTAAAACCGCGCGTCTTCTTCAAAGCCTTTGAACAACGGATTCCCGTTTACCGGCGCAACATCGTTCCAGCCCATGTGCGGCAGGGCGATATTATCCAGACCCGCTACCGAGCGGAACGAACGCACCCGGCCTGGCACCCAACCCAGCCCGGGCAACTGCCCCTCGTCACTGGTATTGGCGAGCATTTGCATGCCAACACAGATACCTAGTACCGGGATCTTGTCCTGTCGGACCATCCGATCAATCGTCTCGCGCATCCCCGAAGCATCCAAACGTTCAATCGCATGATCGAACGCGCCAACGCCAGGCAGGATCAGCTTTTCAGCGCCTTCCAGTGCCTGCGCCGTGCGGGCAACCTGCACCGGAATATGCAAACGCTTGTAAACATTCACAAAGGCCTGAATGTTGCCAAGCCCATAGTCGATAATCGTGATCATCTGAAAAGTCTTCTTTCCAAGCCAAGGACACTCATGACACGGGCACCAATGCCGATCATGAAACGCTTGTTCTTGTAATCATGGAATGTCTTGTTCTTGCCGTCGAAGATTGCCTGCAACTCGGGCACGCTCAGGTCAAGCTTGTTCGCCACATACTCGAACTCGGAGATGAGGAACTGCTCGTCCAGCTCAGGCTTGGCGATACGTTCCATAGCCGCTTCACGGGTCATCTGCCCGGTCATGATCAAACTGGAGAAATGCGCGCGGCGCTTTTCATAGCCAAATTTCCGAGGCATCCAGTAATCTTCATAGAAGCGGGTAAAACGCGACTCGTGGTGCTTGTGCTGGAATCGCTTCCAACCAAACAGCCGCTCCAGGGTCTCTTCTGCTTCCTGCTTGACATACGGCAGCAGGTTCAGCGGGCGCACGACCTGCATACCCAGTACATAACGGTAGTAAAGCTTGTAGGCCATCACGTCGACGATCGGGAAGCTTTTGAGCTTGCGCGAGCCAAACTGATCATGGATACCGTTGATCAGGGTCTTGTCGATGCCCGGATAGGCGCCCCACTCTTCCGGCTCGCGGCAGCACTCGGTCGAATAGTTGCCACCGGTCAGTACGTACTTGATCTTGTGCGCTTTGGCGAACTTGTAAAGTGCCGAGAAGAACGCAGTGTCCTGTGGGATGTCCTGATCCGGTACTTGAGCCTTGAGAAAAGCCACTTGCAGACTCTTCATCTCTTCCCAGTTGATCACCTCGGTGTAGAGGTCCAGGCCGAGACCGTCAACCAGCTTCTCGATATTACCTACGGCCTGGTCAGTGTTCCAACCTGCATCGACATGGAAAAGCAGGGGGCGCAGGCCCATCTTTTCCTTGGCCACGTATGCAAGGTAAGAGCTGTCTAGACCACCACTGAGGCCGATGATGCAATCGAAATCGCGGCCCTTGCCATCGGCCTTGATACGCTTGGCAATGTTCGACAACTCGGCTTCGCCACGTGCATCGGTATGCCAATTCGGCTGGATATTGCTGCGGAAATTGGCGCAATACTCACAGCTGCCCTGAGCGTCAAAGCGAATATTGGGATCCGACGTATCCATTATGCACGTCTTGCAAATCTGGTAATGCATGAAGCCCCCTTCAAACCTCGGATATTAACATCTAAGGATGCCCCATAAACACCTGTACGGAGCGCTCATCCTTTAGAAACAGAACATTTTTCCCTAGCGCCTTGTACTCATAACCCAAGAAAGAATCATAAGAAACCATGCAGTCGCACTCGGGGAAACACGCGGGATCAACCACCCGGTCAGCCAGTGCGGTGAGCTGCTTCACCGAGTCCTCGTAAACATGCCGTGGGTGCAGCTTGACCACAACGAAAAAGTCCAAATTATTCTTGACCTGCCGAAGAAAATCAATCTCGACCTGAACAAACGGTGCAGAGGAGGCAAGGAACAACACTGGCTTGTCACTCCCCATGCCCTGAAGGTCAAGTTTCGGGCGAATGATGGCTGAGCTTCGGAATTTGAAGTAGCGAGAGAACACCGCTTCAAACTCGGGATCGAAGACAAACAGACAATCAAGATCGCCAAACGCGTGGGTAAACTGCAGGTCGGCATGGATATAAGCATGCTGAATAATCGAGCAGCGGTCAGTCAAGTGCGAAGCAATGTAGCTCCAGCGCTGCAAGTTACAATCGGTAATAAAAGCCTTATCGGCCTGCGCCAGATGACTGACAAACAAGGCGTACCAACTCAGCGGCAGCACATCCAGCGCATGGAAAATCAGATCTCGCCGCCGCACGCCGTGCAGCGGTGCATAGCAAAGAATAGCGAACAATACCCGCCAGACAATAAATAGAGCCCGAAGATAGTCCACTGCCGACAGGTAACGCAACATGCCCCATGGGCGCTTGCACTGAAAGCTTTTACGCTGATCGAAATCGTCGAACAGGTAATTAAATAGCTTCACGCTCCGGGTATTCGGCAAACACACCGGCTCGGCCAAATCAGCCACCGACCTACGCAGCGGCAGCAGCGTAAAGAGCAAAGCCAGAATAAGGTTCAACAGTGCCGCAACAGCCAACAACGGCAGCAATGTCAGGCGCATCCCCAACAACAACAGCAAGAATTTATTACCGTGACGCTTCCACAAGGAAAACAGCGGCATAATCTTGTACTGCGGCAATGCATCAACCCCGGGCTCCGCCGAGAGAAATTTATCTTTCAGCACACGATCGAGGCGCACTTCATTAACATACGATTCCAGCAACAGCCGGGACAGCAATACTACTTTATTACTGGACATGAACTTTCTCTTTCACAAACAACAAACGACTGCCGCCCCACAACATCAGATAGAAGATGACATTGAACAACGCGATCCATTGAAGCATGCTACCCCTGAACATACTCAGGAAGAACAGCAACTCACAGGTAAAAATAAAGAGAAACACCGGACCCAGCCGATAACGCAGCGAGTACAGTGCACAGATAAACAGGGAGTAGACGAAGATAGGCACCACCCAGAACAGATAGTTACCATAATTCAAATACAACTCAGTTTCCACCGGCCACTGCTGAGTGGCCGCACCACCAAACCACTGCTTGGGGAAATAAATAGAAGTCAACCAGCGACTAATGTCATGCATGTAGTCTTCGGACGGAACACCGAAGAAAGTCAACCATTTGTTCAGCGGATATCCCATGGTCAACAAAAAGTTCGGCGGCATATCCCGAAGAATCATGTCATGAAGAAAAATGGTATTGAAGTAACTCAGAAAATATTCGAGCAACATTTCAGGCGTGCTGTAGAAACCGTTGGAACGGAAATACATTGCAAAGCTGAAGGCCAGAACGAAACCAACGAACAGCACCGCCCCCTTGAACAAGGTAAGGCGAAGCGTGGTCAACCAGGGGATACTGAAGAAGATGGCAAAGTAGAAAATACGGCTCTTGACCCCCTGAATATAAGCGCAGAACACTAGGGCAACCAGCACAAACGCGAGCAAGGTATAGCTGATGCGCCGTTGGGTCTTCCAGTAGAACCCCAGCACGAAGGCCAGAAAGTTCGAACTCATGATCAACAGGAAGTTAAGCAGACCGTAGCCTTTCTTGTTTTCCAGGTAAGTATCGCTGTAATTACTAAACCAGGCTTCGGCACCGCCAGTAACCTGAAAAAAGTACAAACCGCCCAACAAGATCATACCGGAGAAAACGAACAGCACGAGCGGATTCACCCGATACTGCTCGAACAGGCTGACTGCAGACGAGCGCACCAACAACACCTCGAACAACCGGGTAAAGCCATAGAACAAGGTAAACACATAGGCGTAGGAGAGCACAGCCTCGTCCGAAAGTGTCGACCAGTCATTGGTCTTCCCCCACGGCAAGACATAGACCCAATCCACCCATTCAAGCACGTAAAAGAGCACACACGGGAAGACAAAGTAAAGGAAGTAACTACCGAATACGATATTCGACGGGCACAGCACCTCCTTGTTTCTGAAAACAAGGAATACTGCCAACATGAAGAACACAACCAGGAATATCATATGCCCCACGATTCCCTATTTTTTTGCGCTCAGAGACTATCCAGCTTGCTCTTGACGGCATCAAAAACCAGTCCATTACCCATCACGTTCAAATGATGATTGTCACTTAAGAATATGTCATCTGCTGCACTGGCTGGGTAACACATCGCCAGAAAGTCGGCGGCAAAACGGGCCTTCAGCAGCTGGTTGTACTCATCTACCGACGACGCGATACACGGGTTTCTGGCCTGGTACGCAGGAGATGGCGGAGCAATCGGCACCGCCAGTATCCGGGCACCTTCGAAGGCCCTGCAAACCGCCTGCAGATTGGCCTCGAACAAGGCGGGCGGAACATAGCGAATACCCCGAGAAACAATCAGCCGGGCATAGAAGCGCTTGACCAGTCGATGCACAAAACGACTGATAAAGCCAGGCAACCGCAGCAATACAGAGAGCTCTGCCTTCTTGATTGCCCTGGGATAACAATCAACGATACCCACCTGCAACACCACAATATCGGGCTTGATTGCGCAGTAGTAATCTCGGACTAACGACAACAACTGGTTGCTGTCCATGCCGGGCACGCTGACTACGCGAACCTTGAAACGCCCCGCACAATAATCGGCAAGCCGATACGACCAGCACTGCTCGTCATTGATAAGCGCCGGGCTCACCCGGGGCAACCCCAGCGAATCAGTTAATACAAGTACTTTTTTCATGACTGCCTTGAACACGGATTCTTTTGAACAGAACCGCTACCAACGCACCGACAAGGAGCGCATTGAGCAGCGGAAGAAAAACGATAAACGACGTTCCCGTGAACAGACGACCGAAGACGAACGACAGGCCGAGTCCGACAACCATCAACCCTAAGTAAGCCACCGCCAGTACTTTTTCCAGGCGCTGCGCCAGATAAAAATTACAGACGAAGCCCAAACAGATTAACATCGTTTTCAATAGCAGCATGGAGACAAGAATCTCTACCAACGCCCAATCAAATCGCCCCACCAACTGCAAGAACACCATGATCGCCAGCACAAATACCATCATCACACCCGACAGATACCCGGTGTACTTAATCATCATACTTTGGAAATCACCATCAGCCGCATTCTCGCCACTAAAGCGTTTGAGCAGGCCCGGGGTAAAGTAATAAAGAACCGACGTCATCCCCAGGAAATATATGTTCGTTAGAACATCAATGTACTGAAAATCCGCCCGAACCCTTTCCACGGCCCCCAATACGTTCAGCACCAACCGATCCGAGGTGAGCACGACCACCAGGCCGCTCGCCATCAAGAACATATATTTGGACGCGCTCAGCACCTTCCAAAACAGCTTGATATCTTCACTACGGTCGTTGCTGGAAATATTGAGTTTTCGCCAACAATAGACAAAAAACGAGAACACCACGACGAACGCGGCAAAACTCCACGCGCCGAAAAACTGGATTTCCAGAGCATGCCCCTTAAACAGCCAGAGCACCAACCCGAAGCTGACAAAGAATGTACCGGCCCAGGTAACATTGAGCGTATTCAGGTGCATGTCCATCCCCAAAAGGCGGAATACCGTCTGGCATGCCGTTTTCAAGTGATTGACTCCACCAATGAACAAGCCGGCCATCAGGTAGAAACGCTCACGGCAGATAAACGCGGCAAGCATCAGTAACAGGGCGATCACCGCCGAGAACCAGACCTCAAGGCGCAAAATGCGCTCTTTCCCCTCTACCGTACTGCTGATGGCACCATCGCGAATCGCTCCATTATGAAATCCCAGCGCTAGAAACGTACTGTAGGAAATCACGATGAAGGCAATACTCGAGTCAGCCAACACCTGCTGACTTGCCATGTTGGTGAAATACAAGGTCAGCAGCGCGACCAGCGAAAACTCGCTGTAGGTTGCCAACACGTATCTGACAGCACCTGCCAAGCCCTCTTTCCTCATGATGAGGAAACTCCTTGGTACCCCATCACAAGATCACGCATAGCCGGCAATACGCGCATACAGACGGCTGTTCTCGAGATGCTCGGCCAGCGGGCAAAGGCCCGCCTGGTTACCCGTAAGGAAGTGCTCCACTTGCAGGTACAGCCCAGGCTTGTACTCACTGTCCAGTGTGGCGTCGACCTCAACCGGCGCAACGGCAACACTGTTCAGCACCTGCACCTGGAGTTTTTCCAGCGGTTTGAAGATGAACCGGCGCTTACGGGTAAGCACCTCCACAACCCAGCGGCCCGGCGCTTCCCAGTCGCCCGAGTAAGAGAACAGGGCACCCTCGTGGGTTTCGCCGGCTCCCGTGAAACGCGCCGCCCGGTTATGCCAATCCAGCGTACCGGACGTAAAGGTACTCAGCTGGCGTGGACGCCCACCCAGGTAAAAGGCAAGATCGGTCACATGCGTGGTATTGGCGAAGAACCAGTTCTCCTTCACCCCATCCGCTTTTGGGATAGCCCTGATCGTGTCCGACCACTCAGTGATCTCGAAAGCGAAGCTGGTCACGCCACCATCTTCCTCGATCAACTCACGCGCCTTGAGCACGGAAGACAGGAACCGACGATTGTAAGCGATGTAGATGGATGCACCCGCCGCATCCGCGCGCTGCTTCAGACGCTCAATAGACTCCAACGTGAGGCCGCCAGGCTTTTCGATCAGCAGGTGCTTGACGCCCTTCTCCAGCAGATAAGTGCTGGTATGTTCCAATTGCTCGACACTAACCGCAACGATTGCAAACTGTATCGCAGGGTGCTCCCCTTCAAAATAAGCCTCAATCCCGCCCTGCGTAGGCTGCACACCGACAGCTGCATGGAAGGCTGCAGCCGATTGCGCGCTACGCCCAACGACCTGGAAAGGCCTGCCCATGCCGTTGAGTACGTTGGCATATTGAACGGCCATTGGGCCGGCACCGACTAATAGAATCATGATCAAGTCACTCAGGTAATCGGGCAGCGCGTGTAAGCGCCGCCATCGTGCTCATTGAAGAATGCAAGCAGCGCTCGCAGGAAGGGCGCATGCAGGGCAGCCGACTCTTCAAAGGTGGTCAACTCGCAAGTGCCGTGACGATAGATCGACTCGGCAACTCGGTGAGACAACTGACTTTGATACAGAACCGAGAATGGCAGGGACTCGAGCGCACCGCTTTCCTTATCCTGTAGTTCACATTGGCCAGCCGCCTCATTGATTGAGACCCGGTACCTTTCAGTCTCGATTTCCAGCAGCAGAGGCACTTGCGACATGCTGGCGTGAGAAGTCAGTGCGAACTCGCAGCCCTGTGCATGCCCTGCCAGGGTGCCCGTGATTTCCTTGTACCCTGCGCGCTTGCTTTCGATGACCGCCTGGTCCAGGCCGGAAACATCTGGCTGGAAGGTCTTACTACCACAGAGGAAAGCCCAGAGGTCGATGAAGTGAATGGCGTTGCACGCCAGCCCCCACTGCTCACCCTGCACCCGCAAGGCAAGTTGCTGCTGCGCATGCAGACGTTCACGCAATAGCGCATAAGCCGGGAACATTCGCCGAGGGCAGTTGACCCAGACATGACATCCAGCACGTGAGAACAGTTGCTGTGCAGCATCCAGTTGCGCTTCCGACTGGAACAGGACCTTCTCCAGCAGCAGGTTTTTCACCGTCAGTTGCGCGAGCATGTCCACCAGCAACTGCAAACGGCAATCGGCATTGGTAGCAACGATACAAAAGTCGACCACATTCTTTACCTGGCTCATATCGGTAAAGAAATCGATAGCGCGAATGGACGAAGACTTTTCAACCTGCGCCCAGCGCTCTTTTGCCCGCTCCAGCGAAGCCTCGAACGGATCGACAACCTGAATGGCGATATCAGCAAAATCTGCAAGCGCGAGGGCCTGAAGATGACGACTGCCGAGCTGCCCGGCACCCACGAGAAGAATATTGAACATAAAGAATCACTTTATCCAGGCAGGGATTACAGGCTGAAGCCATCATCAACAACGATGTTTTGACCATTCACATATTGGGCATGATCAGACAGCAGGAAGACAATGGAGCCGATAACATCTTTGATATCGAGCATGCCTTTACCCAAGGTATTTTCCTTGTAGCGTTCAAGGAAACGCTCTGGCTGATGATCGAAAATCCCGCCCGGACTTACGCAGTTGGAGCGGAACTGGCTGTTGGCAACGTAGCTGCTCAGGTATTTGCTGAGGTGGATCAGCGCCGACTTGATTGCAGCGTACTCCACTGGCATGGTCATCGGCGTATCGGCATACACTTCAAATTTTGGGGCAACGACCCCATAAATCGAGGAAATATTGACCAGAGAAAACGGCCGCTGAACCCGCTGGAAGTACTTCGCGCACTGCTGCATAAACAGGAACGACGACCCCAGGTGCAGGGAAACGTTCTCGTTGAAGTCGGCCAAGGTCACATCAAAAAGCTTGGCACCGTAGCGCTTGTTTCTCGGGTAGGTGCAGTTCACTGCCCCATCGAGCTCTCCCAGCGCCCCGAAGAATGAATCGACCGCTGCCACGTCGTTCAGATCGAGGGAAACACGAGTCAACAACGGATTGTCCTGCTCGATGCCTTGCTGCCGCAGCCGCTCGTTCATCAGCGACTCATCGATATCTGCGGCAATGACATGGGCACCTTCCCCGAGCAACGCCGCACTCAGGGTACTGCCCAGCAACCCGCCAGCCCCTGCAACCAGAATGCGCTTATCCTTCAACATGCGTTTTCTCTCTATCGGCGTACAACATTTCGGCCATTTTGAAATCATAGATATCGTCAATATCGACAGCCCTTTCCCGCGGCACCACTACCGATTTGACGCGACCGGCGAATATCCGCTCATGGCTCAGCACGAAGGCTGGACGCGTTACATAGGCCACGGTGGTCATGTCGAATACCGCTGGGGCATCCTGACGGCGATGCACGGAATCGCCAGCGCACACCAACTGACTGTTACCCGCCTCGTCCCGGACGACCATGTTGAAATATGGACTGCGTGCGGCGGGGGTAACGGTGACGACAACGTCCGTCTCTTGATCAAGACTGGCCAGACAATTGCGCACATCTTCACTGTTTCTCAACGGACTGGTAGCCGGGAGGCTGATAAAGGTGTCGAACGACTCACCCCGCTCCTGCAGGTAGTTGATGGCATGCCGCCAGGCCAACCACTCGGCAGCCGTATCGGTGGCCAGCTCATCCGGCCGGACGATGACCTGCGCCGAGTAAGCTCGCGCCACTTCGGCAATGGCTGGCGAATCGGTCGATACGAAGATCTTGTCGATGCCTTCAACCTGCTGCGCAACCAGAATCGAATGTGCAATCAGGGGCAGATCACCGAGGGGCTTGATGTTCTTGCCAGGCAATCCCTTGGAGTTGCCACGAGCAAAGATAAAGGCGAAAACGCTCACGCTTGAATACCTCCAATACTAATCACCTGGCCGACTACCGCCGAACGCCTCATGGCCTCGATGAGTTGCAACGTCCTCAAGGCGTCGACAATGCCCACCGCCGGTCGCACTACCCCCTGTGCTACCTGGGCAAAGTGACGTAACTGATCCAGGTACATATTGTTGCGATCATAGGAAGGGTCGTCGAAAAGGACCCGCTGCTGGTCTTTACCGGTGTGCAGGACAATGCGGTTATTCAAGATGTCCCAGACCAGGGTGCCAAGTTGGCCGATCACTTTGCAGGTGCGCACAGGCGCGCGCTGCAGAAAGTCCATGTGCACATTGGCAACCAGACCATCCTTACGCACCAGCACAGCATCCACGGTATCTTCTACGTCGATTTCCAGCGCACCCGAATTGCGTGCTGCACAGTAGACGGTGTCGAATTCGCCGAACAGCCAGCCCAGGTAATCCAGCTCATGGCTGAGTTCCAGGAGCACTCCCCCACCCAACGCCTGGCGCGCTGAAACGTTATTTCGATAATCACTGGCCGGCCGCCAATCCGGAAGGTACTGCCCGACATCGACACTGACACCGCGCACGTCCCCCACGCAACGCTCATCGAGCAGGGCCTTGAATGCCGTGGCCGACGTCATGTAGCGAAGGTTATAGGCAACATCGATGATCGATGCATGCTCCATTAACAGATCATGCACACCACTCAAACGTTCGAGACTATCGGCGACAGGTTTCTCGATAAGCACCGGAATACGCTGCTGCAGCAGCACGGCTGCATGCTCGATATGCCAGGGCGCGGGCGACGCCACGATCACAAAACACGGTCTGACTTGCAGGGCATCCTGCAACGAAGCAAAACGCTGGGTATCTTCACCCACTTCTTCGGCGAGCAACGCTCTACCCGACGCAGAAACACAACCGACCCGGGCAGGGCCGAAGAGCTGTTTCAGGTTTGCGATATGGCGCTTTGCAATACTGCCACTGCCAATAACCAGATAAGTATTGAGTTCGGTCATAGGCTGCCGAACTCTTGCTGAGCACGCTGAAAATCTTCCATCCGGCCAATATCCAACCAGTACTCATGCACCGGGAACATATTAACGTCGCGGCCCGCGGAGATTTCATGCTCAAGCAATGTCGGCATATCGACTCGGGTACCCGCAGCAACGCTCTTTACCAACGCCGGCGAGAGCAAGTAGATACCTGCATTGATGAAGAAGCGTTGAATCGGTTTTTCGACCATCGACTGGATCCGATGCCCATCGCTCTGGATGACCCCATAGGGAACGCAGTACTCATACTCCCGGACGCACATGGTCGCGGCCGCAGCGTGCTCCTGGTGAAAATCGAGCAGGTTCTCGAAATCCAGCGTGGTCAACAGATCGCCGTTCATCATGAATAACGGCAGGTCGATTTCATCATGCGGCAACAGGCCGAGCGCACCGCCGGTACCCAGCGGCAATTCCTCATGAATGTATTGGATGCTCACCCCCCAGCGACTGCCGTCGCCGAAGTGCTCACGAATCATCTCGGGCATGTAATGCGTGGAGATAAAGAAGCGGTGGAAGCCTGAACTGATGAAACGCTCCAGAATCAACTCGAGAATTGGTTTCTCGCCGACCTTCAGGAGCGGCTTGGGGCAGTTGTGGGTCAGCGGACGCAAACGCGTACCAAAGCCACCCGCCATCAGAAACACCGGGTTGTTGCGCCGCGGCTTGTTCAGGAGGTCGTGCAGGGTTTCAAGGCCAATCACCGTGCCCTCAGTATCAACCACTGGCAACTGCAGCAATTGGTACTTTTCCATTACCGTCAGGATCCGTTCCTTGCTCCAGTTCGGCTCGGCAGTTCTGGGCGTAGGGCACATAACTTCCCTGGCAGGCGTACTCAAAGGCCGCTGCTTCAACAACGCACGTCGAATATCACCGTCCGTCAAAGTTCCCAGCAGCCGACGCTGCTGATCAACGACCATGACGATTCGCACCGCGACCCGATCGAGTGTCGCAATGGCTTCTTCCATAGAGCACTCAGGGTCGACGAGCGTTTGTTCCCACTGCTTCATTGCGTACCTTCTCTATATTTACGCGCCCGACACGGGTCTTAGACGCGCCGGCGGACCAATCAAAACACCCTGGGCGGGCACATCACGCACGACCACCGTCCCAGCACCGACCACTGCGTCCTCTCCAATGGCAATTCCTTGTATTACGGTGGATCCGCTTCCAACAAACGCACCGATCGAAACGTGAACACCACCGCACAGCGTTGCCGCAGGGGCGACATGGACATGCGCAGCCAAACAGCAGTCGTGATCCAGGCTTGCCCGGGTGTTGACGACCGTATTGCATCCAACCATCACATCGGGTTGCAAAATAGCGCCCGCCATCACTTGAGCCCCCTCGCCCAGGACGACCGACTCGTCGATCCAGGCAGTCGGGTGCACCAGCACGGGAAAGTGAAAACCCTTGGCTTTGGCCTGTTCAAAGATCAGGCGACGCAACGTGCTCCCGACCACCTGCCCGATGCCATTGATCAAGCCCACGCTATCGCGATCAAACTGCTCCAACGCCTCGTCGCCACCGAGCACCTGAAGACCTCTCCAGTGGCCAACACCCTGCTTGACCAGGCCAGGGTCGCAGACACCGAGAAGCTCGTGGCCACACGCCCTGACGAGCGAAAGTAACACTTTCGCATGACCGCCAGCGCCCAGCAGGACCAATGGCAACGATTGCGTCGGAGCCGCATTCATTTTTCGATAATCTCGCCAGTTGCAAACGCACGGCGACTGGTACTGCCGACCAGTTCCCACAGGGCAGTAGGCGGTAAACCAGAACCACTGCGCGCAGTGGTCAGGTCATCCCGGACAATCACCGAATTAGCGGCGATTTCGCGTGCCGCAACCACTTGTTGGCGCGCAGCTTTTCGTGTGTCCCACTCACTTGCCTGAGGTGCCTTGCAGGGATCTCCCAGTGCCAGTTCCAGAGCGCGGATCTGCGCCACCATCAACGAAAGCTCTTCCGGCTCAAGCGAGGCCTTGTGGTCCGGCCCGGGCATCGAGCGATCCAGGGTGAAGTGTTTTTCTATGACCGTTGCGCCACGAGCCACGGCGGCCGCAGGAATCAGGCAACCTTCGGTATGGTCGGAATAACCCACCGCCAAGCCGAACGCCTTCAGCGTGTCCATCGCACGCAGATTGACTTCATGAGGCGGTGTCGGGTACTGAGAGGTGCAGTGCAGCAAGGTAACGTGCCCTTGCAGACGCTGGCGATTGTCCGGGTTGCCCCAAGACTTCCAGACTTCATCCATATCGGCCGGCTCGGTCGACGAGGACAGTGCATGGGCGACGATCGCAAGCCCCTGCTCGACCTCGCTCATGGTTGCCATCCCGGTGGAGAGCACAAGAGGCTTGCCCGTGTGGGCAAACTGCCAGAGCAATGGCCCGTTCGTGAGCTCCCCCGAGGGAACCTTGAAGAACGGTAGGTTCATCTCGCAGAGAAACGCCAGACTGCCTGTATCGAACGCTGTCGAAAGAAACTCGATTCCCTTGCTCCGCGCATACGCTTGCAACTCGTAGTGCCAGTCGCGAGGCAGCTCCAGCTTTTTCAGCATTGCCAATTGGCTTTCCGACGCATCCGTGCTCTGTTTCTGGTAGCTGGCCTTGGGAGCCGCCTTGGACGCAAGCCGGGCAGCGTCGAAAGTCTGGAACTTAACAGCGTCGGCACCTGCAGCGGCCGCTGCATCGACCAGAGCAAAGGCAAGGTCACGCTCACCGTTATGGTTAACACCGGCCTCGGCTATGATGTATACCGCGTTTGCATTGGATGATTTCATGGCTCAACTCAAATCGTGAAATGACTTGCTGTGACTGATGTCGAAGCGCTCGAGAACCCCCACAATACTCCGCGCCGCATCCCCCGCCCCGTATGGATTGCTCGCCTGCTTGCACAGCGCAGCGAATTCGCCGGACAGCGCCTGCCGCAATGCCGCCTCAATCGCCGCGGGCTCGGGCTTGCAGTTCAAAACCGAGTCTGCAGCCAAGCGCCCATCCTGGCGGGCACCGATATTGACGGTAGGAATGCCGAACGCTGGAACTTCGATAATGCCGCTCGAGGAGTTCCCTACCACCGCATCGGCCAATGCAACCGTGCTCAGATAGCGCTTGAAGCCCAACGACGGAATCGCCTTGATTCGCGTCGGCGCTTGCCGAGCATACTCTTCGAGCAGTGGAATTATTGCGCGACCGCCATTATCGGCATTCGGATAAGTAACGATGACCTTGTGCTCCGGAAAGCAGTCAAGTGCGGATAACAGCGCCTGGAAGCTCTGCACCGGATCCTCTTCAGCCAGTGTCACCGGATGATAGGTAACCAGCAGGAAAGGAGAATCGAGCTCAAACTCGAGACTCGCGGACAGTTCATCCCGCGTCATCCGCTGGCTGCGCAACAGATGATCCAGGCCAACCGCACCGACGTTGAATACCCGCTCGGCAGACTCACCCATCTGAATCACACGCTGACGGTAGGGCTCTGCTGCCACGAAATGCAGATAGGACATCTTGGTAATGGCGTGACGAATCGCATCGTCATACGCGCCTTCGGTGATTTCGCCTCCGTGCAGGTGCGCTACGGGTATCTTCATCACCAGCGCTGCCTGGACAATCGCCAATGCCTCGAAGCGATCGCCCAGCACCACCAGCACATCAGGGCGCAGCCGATCGAGGGCATCAGCGAAGCCAAGCACTCCCAGCCCTATGGACTTGACAACACCCACGTCGGTATCGGACGAAAGCAGCATCTCGACCTTGGCATCAATGGCAAAACCATCGCTTTCGATGGTCTTCCACGTTGCACCAAACTCGGGCGACAGGTGCATACCGCTGACAATGATCTGCAGATCAAGCCGAGGACTGGACTGAATGTCCTTCATCAACCAGTAAAGCAAACCGTACTCGGCGCGTGTACCGGTAAAAACGCAGACTTTGCGCTTCAAATCGACGGCTCCGGGAGAACGCTGCTTGGCAAATTGACCACCCGCTCCTCCAGCCACAACGCGTTGCTCAAATCACCGCGCAGACTGTCGGCAAAGGTCGGCAGGTGTGTCATCAAGCGCCAGATCGGTCGCGTCATTACGCCTGACGCGTTACTTGCCAGAAGCAGTGCGTCGCGCTGTTCCAGGTCTTCACAAATGATGGCATTCAACCAGTAGTTGGAGCGGCACCCCTCGGGCTCCAGAACGAATTGAGCCGAACGTCCCTGGAAAAACGCCTCATAGCTCGCGGCCAGGGCGCGCTTGGATGCGATGAAGGCTTCAAGGCTTTCCAACTGCGCGCAACCGAGTGCGGCATTGAGATTGGGCAAACGATAGTTGTATCCAACTTCGTCGTGCACATACTCGTAGGGGTGAGCCTTCTTGGCAGTCGTAGTGATGTGTTTGGCACGAACACCCAGTGCTTCGCCAGCCAGAATCATGCCCCCACCGCCGGTGGTGATGATCTTGTTGCCATTGAAACTCAGTGTACCGACACACCCGAATGTGCCGGTATGGCGCCCCTTGTAGAGGCTGCCCAGAGACTCTGCCGCATCTTCGACCAACGCCAGGTTCCAGCGTGCACAAACCCGGACCAGTTCATCGAGCTCCACCGGGTGGCCGAAGGTATGCATCGGCAGGCACGCCCGCAACACTTGCCCGCCTGCCTTAGTACGGCAGACCCCCTCCGGATCGAGGTAGGCACTTTCCTCCAACCATGCTTCAAGCGCCGTGGGAGACAAGCCCAGGGTGTGCCGATCAACGTCGATAAAGACCGGTTCGGCACCGCAGTAAGCAATGGCGTTGCAGGTAGCAACAAACGTCAGCGGCTGAGTCAGAACCAGGTCACCGGGTTTTACGCCTGCCAGCAGCAATGATACATGCAGTGCTGCCGTACCGTTGACCGTAGCTACCGCACGCGGAGACCCCGTGTAGGCCGCCATGTCATTCTCGAAGCGATCGACGAAAGCGCCCACACTGGAAACAAAGGTCGAATCGACCGTTTCAAGTACATACTTTTTTTCATTCCCCTGAAACACCGGTGCGTGCAGCGGAATGAAATCATTTGTACGGTATTGTTCGCGGATGAAACCGATTAGCGCATCGAACATGGCAAGCACTCAGACGTTGTAGAGGTCGGCTTTGTATTTGGCCAGGTTTTCCGCACGAGAGAACCAATCGATTGTTTCCTGCAAACCTTGCCGAATGGAATACTGTGGTTCAAAGCCAGTCAGGCCATGAATCTTGGTATTGTCACACCAGAGACGGAACACTTCCGATTTTTCTGGACGCAGGCGCTGGTCGTCCATCAGGAACTCGACATCGCTCCCCATCAACTCTCGAATCAATTCGAGCGTATCGCCAACGGAAATTTCGTAGTTGGAGCCAATATTCACGGTTTCACCAATCGCCTTGTCGCACCGCGCAAGCTCCAGGAAGCCACGGCAGGTGTCGGCGACGTAGTTGAAGTCACGCGTAGGCGAAACATCGCCCAACTTGATTTGTTTCTTGCCGTTGGCAATCTGGGTAATGATGGTCGGGATCACCGCACGTGCAGATTGACGCGGGCCATAGGTATTGAAGGGCCGAGCAATGGTCAAAGGCAGGTCGAAGGCATTGAAGAAGCTCATCGCCATGGCGTCAGCGCCCATTTTCGACGCACTGTAGGGTGATTGGGGCTGCAGTGGGTGCTTTTCATCGATTGGTACGTACTGGGCAGTACCGTAGACTTCGCTGGTCGATGTATGAATGACACGTTGAACACCATTATCCATGGCCGCCTGGCAAATGTTCAGCGTACCCTTTACGTTGGTATCGACATAGCTATCGGGCGCAACATAGGAATAAGGAATGGCGATCAGTGCAGCCAGATGAAAAACGGTATCGACACCCTTGGTAATATGCTTGCAGTAATGTGGGTCGCGAACATCGCCATTCAGAACTTCAATGTCTTTAAGACAAGCAACGTCTTCAAGCCATCCCCAATAATTGAACGAATTATATTGAGAAAGCGCCTTTACCTCATAACCCTCACGAACCAACAGCTCGGTCAAGTGCGAACCGATAAAACCATCTGCACCTGTTACCAATACCTTTTTCATCACACCACCTTAATCCCGTCACACGAGCAGACGACTAAACCCTACTCATTAAAATCACTATATTTCGCTATACACCTGACTATAAACATCCGGCACTGATAGCAGTCGACATGCCTCAATCTACATTTTTTGAGATGACTGCACCACCCCGGCGCCAGACACAAGACAGAAAGACAAAAGGGCTGGCCGACACTGCGACCTCGGCATCAGCCCTTTCTGCCGGACTCAGGCACCAGCCACTGTACCGCGGCGCAACTGTATATAACGCATCAAAATGACAGCACCCGCAGCCAGCACCGCCCCCAAAAGCACGCCCAACACCACGACCAGCACTTTCATCGGCTTGATCGGCGCAAGCGGCTGCAAGGCAGGACGGTCGATAACCACCAGTTTCAACTGCTGCATATCGGTATTCAGGCTCTTCAGGCGGACCATCTCTTTCTGCATCGGCTCAACCCCCAACAGGAAGAGGTCCTCGTTCTGACGCTGCCTTAACGCTTCTGCCTGTCGATTGGACTGGAGCATCTGCAGCTCCTTGTGAATTTCGGCGATACGCCCACTGGAGAAGTCGTCGGACCCACGCTTCTGCAGAACCGCACGCTCGGCCTCCAGCGCATCGCTCCCCATGAAATACAACGGTATGGTCTGGTTACTGACTTCTGTCCGCATGACGCTGCCAGCCCCCCCCTGACCTGCCTCGCCCAGCAGAGAAGGGGTAGTGGGCCGTTTGATACCCAGCGAGTGGGCAATTGCAATCGCCTCGGACAACTCGCTGATGCGATTCAGTCGCTGTGTCTTCAACTGCTGACGAAGGGCCTTGAGCTCATCCTGCAAAAGAGATCGCTTGAGGTTGTCCTGCTCCAGCAACTTGGCAATCTGCCCTTGTTTGTCTGCCTCGTAGACTGCCCGCTGCGCATCGATCAAGGTGGACACCTCAGCCATACGGTTGCGCAAGATCACGTCGAAATCAGACTGGACAATGTTGCGCTGAGCGGCAATCGCATAGGAAACAAAGCCATTGAGAATCGCCACACCATCCACCCCCTGCGGGTAAGACATATCGACGGAGACTCGCGCCGCCACCGGATCGGTGTCAGGGGCCGGCAAGGTAATCTTGAGGGAGCTGCGATTGAACTCTTCGAACGCCTGCTCCACGGTCATACCAGCGCGCAGGTACGACCTGAAGAGCTCCTCGTTTTCACGGAAGTAGTTCAAGCGGATACTGTAGGACTCCAACGCCGCGCCAATTTTGAGCACCGCAGCATTCGGAGAAAGATCATAGAGCGCGGAACGGTTCAGGGAGTCCATGTCATTCAGCGCGACAGGGCGGAGAACACTGGTCACCTGGTATACCGGCGTAGCGATAAAGGACACGTAGAGCGCAGCAAGCAAGCCCGTGCAGCTCGCCACTGCACAGATGAAAAGTCTTCGTCGCCATAGCATCTGGAAAATGGCAAACAAATCGAACTCCACACGCGGAATTACCGGAAAGCCAGTAGCACTACTCACATTCACCTGCCTTGGTAGATAGCTCAGCTCCAATCCTGGGCAAGTCCGCACACCATAAACCGGAAGCCGCCAAATGAGCGGAGCGAAAGCCTCCTCTCAGCCGACATCAGAGCAAAAGCCGCGAGTCTACCAAGATCCAGACCAATTACAAGGCTACACCCCGCACCGCAAAATACCGCACCCTACCCAAAAATCACCGCGACACAACGGCAGCGAACAAGCGACCTGGCTCACACACCAAGACAGCCGCTGCAACGCTCCTGATACTAATGATTGCGTCTCACAGAGATGCCGCGCAGCAACGACCGCACTAAAACAACAAGAATACCCATCACCACCCCCAATAACCCTCCCATGAGAACGATCAACAACTTGTTTGGCCGGACGGGTCTATCAGGCAACTCGACAGCACCATCCTGGCGATAGACGGCAACAACCGAGGGATCGATACTCAGACCCCGATAAAAGGCAAAATCCTCTTCCAGCTGACGCAATCCTTCGATAAAGGGATCATCGGAAGCACGACTTTGCAAGTTATCGATTTCCGCCTGGAGAGCCTGGCTACCGCGCATGTAACTCAACGCACCAGCAACCCCGGCGGAAATTTCGGCAGCAAGGCTGCCAGAAATCAGTGGAGGCTTTTCCAGCCCAATCGACTTCGCTACAGCCAAGGCTTCACTCAATCGAGCCTCCCGATCCTCGCGCACCTTTTCAGCAGTATTTCGCGCCATGGCGATTTGCCGCTCCAGATTAGCGGCCTTGACCGCAGCGTCGCTCTTCGCACCGTTGAGCACCTCAACCTTGGCTTGTGCACTCACCATCTCCGCATATTGCACCACCCACTGCACCGCCTCCCGAGGGTCAGCCAATTGGACCTTGATGGAATAACGGGTAGGCACGTCCTTGTTTACTCGGGCAACTAACAGCAACTGGTTGAACTGGCTATACAGCCCATCCTGCCCCTGCCTGCGCTGCGCCTCGTCGAGACCAGGGAGATAAACAGTCTGGAAAAATTTTCGCCGCAACGACTCTGATAGCAAACTGCGAGCATAAACATCGTAGACGTCCTCAGTGGACAATAAAGGCAACTCCGTATCAGCCCCGCGACCAAAATTGAGTGGCGCAATGTCGTTCTGAGCAGGCGGCTCAACGAACATCTTGGCTTCATAAAGCGGCGTCACCGAAAATGCATAAAAAATTGCCGCTATCAACACCAACGCAGCAACCGAAGCAATAACCCACTTCCCCCCCCAAAGCATCCGAATCAGTTCAATCAACTCATTTTCGTGACCTGCACTTTCACGCTCACGATTATTGCTCATCTATTCTATTTCCCCTCAGGCCCGGCGGTTCTGATTGTTAGCTGCCACTCCACTGAAAGCGACAATGAGAATTGAGAACGACAACAAAAACGCCAAGACAACAGCAGATGCCCTAACCACCCAGCTTAGCTGTGATCTTTAAGTTCATCCCAGCCCATCCCAAGCCTACTCGCCCCCACCCGGGGAGCTAGGCACTGAAAACAGCCCTATAGAATCCCGGAGATCGAACAGAGTTCCATAAACCGCCAGCCACTCATCCACCCACCGCATCAGGCACCTCGACCGAAACCTGCCAGCCGCGTGCCTGGAACCGCAGCCTCAACTGTTCAGCCAGCGCCCGCTTCGCTGCCGCCTCACCATGTACAAGCACAACCTTTTGCGGCGCGCGCTCCATCCCCAAAACAAACTCAACCAGCCCCGCCTGATCGGCATGGGCAGAGAAGCCGCCCAGTGTCATGACCTTGGCACGAATCTCGTACATCGCCGAATCGAGGTCGATCATCACAAACCCTTCCGCCCCTTCACTTGCCTGGATTACCGCGCCCGGCGTGCCTTTCGCCTGATAACCAGTAAAGATGACTTCGTGACGCCTATCGCCAAGCATCGACTTCAGATAACTGACGATCCGCCCTCCCGAACACATACCATTGCCCGCAATCACAATAGCCGGCCGCCCCGTACTCGCCAGATAATTCACCACCTGACGATGCTGCGCAGCACTATCAACCGCAATCAGTTGCCGAAACCCCAACGGCCTGCGCCCTTCGGCAAGGCGCTGACGCGCAGCACCGCTCCAGAACTCGCTGAGCTGACGATAGGCAGCGGTCAAGCGCACAGCCAAAGGAGAATCAAGAATGATCGGCAGTTGCGCCCAATCAACAGGGGCGCACAATAACGATGGGGTGCCCAACTGCTCAGACGAATGCTGTATGAGGGACTTTCGATACAGGATCTCTTCAATCTCGAAGAGCAGCTCCTGCGTCCGCCCCACACTGAAAGCAGGTATCAATACCGTGCCCCTATCGGCCAAGGCACGCTCAATTGCCTGCTCGAGACACTGCCGACGAGTAGAGCGCTCTTCATGCAGGCGATTGCCGTAGGTGCTTTCCAGAACCAACACATCGGCATATCGGGGTGAGTGCGGCGCGATGAGCACGGGATTGTCGCTCGCACCAATATCTCCAGAGAACACGAAACGGGTACCACGACCCCCTGCCGAATAACCGACATCGCACTCAATGTATGCAGAACCCAGCAAGTGACCGGCACGCCGAAAACGAACTCGGCACGCAGCCCCCGCCACCGACAAGTCATGCCACCGATCAAAAGGCAACGCGACAATTGCCCGCCGAACCCTGCGTAAATATTGCTCAACCCGCTCAGGATCACAGCTGAAGCCCAACTTAAAGGCATCCTCCAGAACCAGCGGCAACAAGTGCGCTGACGGCTCACTGCAAATGATTGGCCCCTGGAAGCCCGCTGCAAACAACTCTGGAATACGCCCGACATGATCAAGGTGAACATGTGTAACGAGCAGTGCAGCGATACCAGGATCGCGGAAATCCGGCGTACCCTCGCAGGCGGCCCGGCGACCGGCATCATGATCAAGGCCGCAATCCACCAACAAACTTCTGACAGAAGAGAGATGCAACTGATGGCAGGAGCCACCAACGCCCCGAATGGCGCCATGATGGCTTATAGAGGGATAGTCCATGCGAATCCGCGCTCCATGCTTGATTTCCGAGGCGCCATTACCCCACAAAATCAAATACATCGAGCTACGAAAAAGCATCAGCAGCTGTAGGCTATTTCCGAACAGCCAGCTCAGACAGCTCGCACAGCAGACCTGCGCAAGCGCCTGCCGGCACGAATAGCGATAAAGCCACCCAGGATGGGCCCCACCGCCAGACCTAAAAGCAAAGCCAGCATCACAATTACAGCAAGCGGAATGGCGGGCGACGACCAGCCGAACAACACCAGAGCAACCGACTGCTGGTTCTCCAGCACAAAGAACAGAATCACAGCCGCAATAGCCAAAACACAAAGCACCAGCAGCGCGCGCTTAAGATTGCCCATGATCAAATCCTTGGTTATACGTGATCGTGCTCATCCTCATTCACCCGATCGCGCAATTCCTTGCCCGGCTTGAAATGAGGAACAAACTTACCATCCAGACTTACGGATTGCCCGGTCTTGGGATTACGCCCTACGCGAGGCGCACGGTAGTGCAGCGAGAAGCTGCCAAAGCCGCGGATCTCAATGCGATCTCCGGTGGCCAGGCACTGGGACATCTGTTCAAGCATGGTCTTGATGGCCAGCTCGACATCCTTGGATGAAAGCAGCCCCTGATGGGTGACAATTCGTTCGATCAGCTCCGACTTCGTCATACTTTTCCCTTCTTTATCAAGCAGCTAGATCATTGCTTCCATTGTTTTTAGCATGCCCTACGGGATTTGAACAGTACGGTTATTGACTTGGTCAAAAATTCAAGAAACGCCACAGACGAGCAACCCCCCATCCAGGAAGGGCCACCCCGTCAAAGCCGGGGCCCGCAGTAGCCACCCCTGAAAAACGCAGACACAAAAAAGGGCGACCGAAGTCGCCCTTTTTCATGATCAAGCAGAACTTAGTTCTGTTTGGCCATTGCTTCGCGCAGCAGTGCAGCCATGGTGGTATCGGCAGCAGCAGCTTCTGGAGCCGATTTCAGGCTCTGGATAGCTTCACGCTCTTCAGCATCGTCTTTCGACTTGATGGAGAGGTTGATTACGCGGCTCTTACGGTCAACGCTGATGATCTTAGCTTCGATCTCTTCGCCTTCCTTCAGAACGTTACGCGCGTCTTCAACGCGGTCACGACTGATTTCGGAAGCTTTCAGAGTGGCTTCGATGTCGTCGGCCAGGGTGATGATAGCGCCCTTGGCGTCAACTTCTTTAACGGTACCTTTGACGATAGCGCCTTTGTCGTTGACAGCAACGTAGTTGGAGAACGGATCGTCTTCCAGCTGTTTGATGCCCAAGGAGATGCGCTCGCGCTCTGGATCAACCGACAGGATCACGGTGTCCAGCTCGTCGCCCTTCTTGAAGCGACGTACGGCTTCTTCGCCCACTTCGTTCCAGGAGATGTCGGACAGGTGAACCAGACCGTCGATGCCACCGTCCAGACCAATGAAGATACCGAAATCGGTGATCGACTTGATGGTGCCGGAGATTTTATCGCCCTTGTTGAACTGGCCAGAGAAGTCTTCCCATGGGTTGGACTTGCACTGCTTGATGCCGAGGGAGATACGACGACGTTCTTCGTCGATGTCCAGAACCATAACTTCCACTTCGTCGCCGACTTGTACGACTTTCGAAGGGTGGATGTTTTTGTTGGTCCAGTCCATTTCGGAAACGTGTACCAGACCTTCCACGCCTTCTTCCAGCTCTGCGAAGCAGCCGTAGTCGGTCAGGTTGGTGACGCGCGCCATGACGCGGGTGCTTTCTGGGTAACGTGCCTTGATAGCAACCCATGGGTCTTCGCCCAGTTGCTTCAGGCCCAGCGAAACGCGGTTACGCTCACGATCGTACTTCAGAACCTTGACATCGATCTCGTCGCCAACGTTGACGATTTCCGATGGGTGCTTGATACGTTTCCAGGCCATGTCGGTGATGTGCAGCAGGCCATCAACGCCGCCCAGATCAACGAATGCGCCGTAGTCGGTGAGGTTCTTGACGATACCTTTGACTTGCTGGCCTTCCTGCAGCGATTCCAGCAGAGCTTCGCGCTCGGCGCTGTTTTCGGCTTCCAGGACGCTGCGACGGGAAACGACAACGTTGTTGCGCTTCTGGTCCAGCTTGATGACCTTGAATTCCAGCTCTTTGCCTTCGAGGTGGGTGGTGTCGCGCACTGGGCGGACATCAACCAGGGAGCCCGGCAGGAACGCACGGATACCGTTAACGTCGACAGTGAAGCCGCCTTTAACTTTACCGTTGATAACGCCCTTGACCACTTCTTCAGCGGCGAAAGCTGCTTCCAGAACAATCCAGCACTCGGCGCGCTTGGCTTTTTCACGGGACAGCTTGGTTTCGCCAAAGCCGTCTTCGACCGCGTCCAGCGCAACGTGAACTTCGTCACCGACCTTGATGGTCAGCTCGCCAGCTTCGTTGTAGAACTGCTCGAGCGGGATGACGCCCTCGGACTTCAGACCAGCGTGGACAGTAACCCAGTCACCATCGATATCAACAACGATACCGGTGATGATCGCACCTGGTTGAAGGTTGAGGGTTTTCAGGCTTTCTTCAAAGAGTTCTGCAAAGCTTTCGCTCATTTTAATTCCTGTCAATTAGGGCGAAACAGACGCCCATCAGCCACATTCCAGACAATGTGGGTTTCGTTCATATAAAGGAAAGCCGGCAGGACGTTGACTGGTGCCCCTGCCTGCTTTCCTGATCATCATGCGATATCGCGTTGTACGATCTCGTCTCTGATGCGTTGCAACACCTGCTCGATGGACAACTCCGTGGAATCCAGCTGAATTGCATCGGCCGCCGGCTTAAGCGGGGCCACTGCGCGCTGGGTGTCGCGCTCATCACGCGCACGTATCTCATCTAGCAGACTCGACAGACTAACATCATCGCCCTTTGCCTTCAACTGCAAGTAACGACGACGGGCCCGCTCCTCGGCACTGGCCGTCAGGAAAATCTTCAGCGGTGCATCCGGAAACACCACGGTGCCCATGTCACGGCCATCGGCGATCAGCCCCGGGCTTTCCTGGAAGGCGCGCTGGCGCTGCAGTAGTGCTTCACGTACGGCCGGCAGCGAAGCCACCATCGAGGCGCCAGCGCCGACGGTCTCGGTACGAATCACATGACTGACATCCTCACCTTCAAGGATGATCTGCTGCAATTTGCCCGGCTCGGCAGCAATGAACTGCACATCAAGATGCGCCGCCAGTTGCTTGAGCAACTCCTCGTTGGTCAGGTCGACACCATGATTGCCGGCAGCGAACGCCAGCAGACGGTACAGCGCACCGGAATCCAGTAGTTTCCAGTCCAGCTCGCGCGCCAACAAGCCAGCGACAGTTCCTTTACCGGAACCGCTGGGACCGTCAATGGTGATAACCGGCGCTTTCACGTTCACGACTTACCCTCTTCAGCAACGCGAATACCGACTTCAGCACACAGCGACAGGAAGTTCGGGAACGACGTCGCGACGTTGGCGCAATCATGGATACGGATCGGCGCAGTAGCGCGCAGAGAAGCCACACTGAAGGCCATCGCAATACGGTGATCGCCGTGACCGTGAACTTCGCCCCCCCCCATGCTACCGCCCTCGATGATGATGCCATCCGGAGTCGGCTCACACTTCACACCCAGGCTCAATAGACCATCGGCCATGACCTGGATCCGGTCGGACTCTTTCACCCGCAGCTCTTCGGCACCGCGCAGCACTGTACGCCCTTCGGCGCAGGCCGCAGCGACGAACAGCACCGGGAATTCGTCGATCGCCAGCGGGACCAGCTCTTCAGGGATCTCGATCCCCTTGAGTTTGGCTCCGCGCACACGCAGGTCGGCCACCGGCTCACCGCCGACTTCACGCTGGTTCTCCAGGGTGATGTCGCCGCCCATCAGGCGCAGGATATCGATCACACCGGTACGGGTCGGATTGATCCCGACGTGCTCAAGCAGCAGCTCGGAGCCTTCGGCAATCGACGCCGCTACCAGGAAGAACGCGGCCGAGGAAATGTCCGCCGGCACTTCGATATGAGTCGCACTGAGCTTGCCACCCGAGCGCAGCGAAGCGGTCGGCCCCTTGACGGTGACGTCATAGCCGAAACCACGCAGCATACGCTCGGTATGGTCGCGGGTCGGCGCTGGCTCGGTAACGGTGGTAGTGCCTTCGGCATACAGCCCCGCCAGCAGCAGGCAGGATTTGACCTGGGCACTGGCCATCGGCAGCGTGTAGGTCAACGCCTTGAGCGTATGGCCACCACGAATGGTCATCGGCGGACGTCCTTCGGCGGCGGTCTCGATGACCGCGCCCATTTCCCGCAGCGGGTTGGCGACACGGTTCATCGGCCGCTTGGACAGCGACGCATCGCCAGTCAGCACGGTGTCGAATGGCTGCGCAGCCAGCAGGCCGGAGAGCAGGCGCATCGACGTACCGGAGTTACCCAGGTAAATCGGCCCCGGTGGCGGCTTCAGGCCATTCAGGCCAACACCATGGATGGTCACACGACCATGGTGCGGACCTTCGATGACCACACCCATGTCGCGGAACGCCTGCAGGGTCGCCAGGGCGTCTTCACCCTCAAGGAAGCCTTCCACCTCGGTGGTGCCTTCGGCCAGCGAGCCGAGCATGATCGAGCGGTGGGAAATCGATTTGTCGCCTGGGACGCGAATACGCCCGGACAGGCGACCACCAGGTTGTGCCAGGAAAATCAGGTCGTTGGAGTTCATAGCGTCCACATAGGCCCGACGGGCCAGGATTTTACTGAAATGCTCGCGGGCAACCCGGGCGCGGGTGAATACACCCAGCAGTTGGTGCCCATCCCCTGCATCGACCGCGTCGCGCAAGGCGTCGAGGTCGCTGCGAAATGTATCCAGTGTGCGCAAGACCGCCTCGCGGTTGGCGAGGAAGATGTCATGCCACATAACCGGGTCGCTTCCGGCGATTCTCGTGAAATCGCGGAACCCACCGGCAGCGTAACGGAAGATATCGAGGTTTTCATTGCGCTTGGCCAGGGAATCGACCAGGCCGAAGGCCAGCAGGTGCGGCAGATGGCTAGTGGCCGCCAGGACTTCATCGTGGCGCTCGACCTGCATGTGCTCGACATCGGCGTCCAGCGCACGCCACAGGCGATCGACCAATGCCAGCGCTGCCGGATCGGTTTCCGCCAGCGGCGTCAAAATGACCTTATGCCGGCGGAACAGAGCCGCGTTGGACGCTTCTACCCCGCTCTGCTCGGAGCCTGCAATTGGGTGGCCAGGCACGAAACGCGGCAGATTGCTCGCCATCGCCGCGCGCGCGGCACGAACCACATTACCCTTGGCGCTACCGACATCGGTAAGCACCGCCCGGCCAAGGTCGAGCAGGGCCAGTTTGGCCAGCAGCTTCTCCATGGCCAGGATCGGCACCGCCAGCTGGATGACGTCGGCACCGACACACGCCGCCGCCAGGTCGTCTTCACAGCGATCGACGACACCCAGCTCCACCGCCAGCTTGCGCGACTGCGGATCCAGGTCGACGCCGACCACTTCCCGGCACAGACCGCTTTCACGCAGCCCCTTGGCGAACGAGCCACCAATCAGCCCCAAGCCGACCACCACCAGCCGCCCGATGACAGGGCTGCCTTGCTGTTTTACGACGTCAACCACGGAGCAGGACCCTGTTCAGAACTTCACGCATTGCCATACCTCAGAGCACAGCTTTCGGGTAGGAGCCCAAGACTTTCAGGGCCACCGCCTCCTGGCTGATCTGTTCGAGCACGGCCTTGATCAATGGATCGCGGTGGTGACCGACAAAATCGATGAAGAACACGTAGGTCCACTTGCCGCTGCGCGACGGACGGGTCTCGATCCGGGTCAGGTCAATACCGTTCTCGTGGAACGGCACCAGCAGCTCATGCAGCGCCCCCGGCTTGTTGCTCATCGAAACGATGATCGAGGTCTTGTCGTCGCCGGTTGGCGGCACTTCCTGATTACCGATCATCAGGAAGCGTGTGGAGTTGTCCGGACGGTCTTCGATCTTCTCGGCCAGGCGAGTCAGGCCATACAGCCCGGCTGCCATGTCACCGGCAATCGCCGCCGAGTTCCACTCGCCCTTCACCCGCTTGGCCGCCTCGGCATTGCTCGATACGGCAACACGCTCGACGTTCGGATAATGAGCGTCCAGCCACTTGCGGCACTGGGCCAGCGACTGCGCATGGGAGTAGATCCGGCTAATGCTGTCGGTCTTGGTGTTCTCGCCCACCAGCAGGTGGTGGTGAATCCGCAGCTCGACTTCGCCACAGATGACCATGTCGTGCTCAAGGAAGCTGTCGAGGGTGTGGTTGACCGCACCTTCGGTGGAGTTTTCCACCGGCACTACACCGAAGTTGACCGCGCCGGCAGCCACTTCACGGAACACTTCGTCGATCGCCGCCATCGGCTTGCTGATCACCGCGTGACCGAAGTGCTTCATGGCCGCGGCCTGGGTGAAAGTACCTTCCGGGCCCAGGTAAGCGATTTTCAGCGGCTGTTCAAGGGCCAGGCACGAGGACATGATTTCGCGGAACAGCCGCGCCATCTCTTCATTACCCAACGGCCCCTGGTTGCGCTCCATGACCCGCTTGAGCACCTGCGCCTCGCGCTCCGGCCGATAGAACACCGGCGCTTCGCCTTCAGCCAGGGTCGCCGTCTTGACTCGCGCCACTTCCTGCGCGCAACGAGCACGGTCGCTGATCAGTTCGAGAATCTTCTCGTCGAGACTGTCGATACGGACCCGCAGCGCCTTGAGTTCCTGTTCCGACATATCAGGAGTGCTCCTTCTCGAATTCCGCCATGTAGGCTACCAGCGCCTCCACAGCGTCCAGGCCCAGGGCGTTATAGATCGAGGCGCGCATGCCACCCACCGAGCGATGACCTTTCAGGTTGAGCAGGCCACGGGCATCGGCACCGGCCAGGAAAGGCTTGTCCAGGCGCTCGTCCGCCAGACGGAACGGCACGTTCATCCACGACCGGGCATTGGTGCTGATCGGGTTGGTATAGAAGTCGCTCTTGTCGATGAAGCCGTACAGGCGGTCTTTCTTCGCCTTGTTGCGCTGCTCCATGGCGGCGACACCGCCCTGCTCCTTCAGCCACTCGAAGACCAGTCCCGAGAGGTACCAGGAATAGGTGGCCGGGGTGTTGTACATCGAGCCGTTATCGGCCGCGACCTTGTAGTCGAGCATGGTCGGGCAAGCACTGCGCGCGTGCCCCAGCAGGTCTTCACGGACGATGACCACCACCAGGCCGCTCGGGCCGATGTTCTTCTGCGCGCCAGCATAGATCATGCCGAACTGCGAAACGTCAATCGGCCGCGAAAGGATGTCGGAAGACATATCGACCACCAGGGGCACGTCGCCAGCCTGCGGCACCCAGTCAAACTGCAGACCACCAATAGTCTCGTTCGAGGCGTAATGCAGATAGGCCGCACCAGGGGTCAGCTTCCACTCGTTCTGGCCCGGGATAGCCAGGTAGTCGTAAGGCTTGGCGCTGGCAGCGACATTGATGTTGCCGTAGCGACGCGCTTCCTCGATGGCTTTCTTCGACCAGATACCGGTTTCGACGTAGTCGGCCGTACCGCCTTCAGGCAGCAGGTTCAGCGGGATCTCGGCAAATTGCTGGCTGGCACCGCCCTGGAGGAACAGCACCTTGTAGTTGGAGGGGATGGACAACAGGTCGCGCAGGTCCTGCTCGGCTTTTTCGGCAATGGCCACGTAGTCGTCGCTACGGTGACTCATTTCCATGACCGACAGGCCTTTGCCGTTCCAGTCCAGCATCTCGGCCTGGGCACGTTGCAGCACAGCTTCAGGAAGCGCAGCAGGGCCTGCGCAGAAGTTAAAGGCTCGTTTGCTCACATCCACTCTCGCTCTGCTCTTGATAACAGCGGGAGCGGACGCCGCGAAAGCGGGTAAGCCCGCCCCCACAGCCGCTCCCAAAGGTTGCGCTTACAGTTTATTCCTGGGGTGTCTCTTCGTCGGCAGCAGCATCCAGTTGCGCCCCGTCCACGACTTCGGCATCGCCTTCAGCAGCCACGCCGCCGACACCATCGATATCGCCGTCGAAACCTTCTTCATCTTCTTCCGAAGGCTCCTGGACCCGCTCCAGACCCACCAGGGTCTCGTCACTGGCCAGCTTGATCAGGGTCACGCCCTGGGTGTTACGACCCAGGCTCGACACTTCACCAACCCGGGTACGCACCAGCGTGCCTTGGTCGGAGATCAGCATGATCTCTTCGCCTTCCTGTACCTGGATGGCGCCGATCAGCTTGCCGTTACGCTCCTTGGTGACCATGGCAATCACACCCTGGCCGCCACGACCGCGACGCGGGAACTTGCTCAGCGGCGTGCGTTTGCCGAAGCCGCGCTCGGAGGCGGTGAGAATCTGCGCGCCGGACTCCGGAATCAGCATGGAAATCAGCTGCTGCCCCTTGCCGATACGCATACCGCGGATACCACGGGCACCGCGCCCCATCTCACGCACCACGCCTTCGGCGAAGCGGATCACCTTGCCGGCATCGGAGAACAGCATGACTTCCTTGGAACCGTCGGTGATCGCGGCAGCAATCAGGGTGTCGCCTTCCTTCAGTTTCAGGGCAATCAGGCCGCTGGAACGTGGACGACTGAACTGCGCCAGCGGCGTCTTCTTGACGGTACCCATGGCGGTTGCCATGAAGATGTACGCGCCGGTAGGCTCGGCCACCAGCTCGGCGGTGTCGCCATCGACTTCTTCGATTTCCTCGGCTTCGATCACTTCGCCTTCGAGCACCGCGTCGTCGGCATCGTCCAGCTCCTCCTCGTCGCCGGCACTCTGCTGCAGGGCCTCCAGGTCGATCTGCAGCATGGTGGTGATGTACTCACCCTCGTCCAGCGGCAGCAGGTTGACCAGCGGGCGACCACGGGCGGCACGCGACGCTTCGGGAATTTCGTAGGTCTTCAACCAGTACACCTTGCCCTTGCTGGAGAACAGCAACAACGTGGCGTGGCTGTTAGCTACCAACAGGTGCGAAATGTAGTCTTCGTCCTTCACGCCAGTGGCCGACTTACCTTTGCCGCCACGGCGCTGGGCCTGGTAGGCAGACAGTGGCTGGGTCTTGGCGTAGCCGCTGTGGGAGATGGTCACCACGCGCTCTTCTTCCGGGATCATGTCACCCAGGGTCAGGTCCAGGCGCGCATCGAGAATCTCGGTACGGCGCACGTCGCCATATTCGGCGCGGATCAGTTCCAGCTCTTCGCGGATGACTTCCATCAGGCGCTCGGCGCTGTTCAGGATGCGGATCAGCTCGCCGATCTGGTTGAGAATCTCCTGGTACTCGGCCAGCAGCTTCTCGTGCTCCAGGCCGGTCAGGCGGTGCAGGCGCAGGTCAAGGATGGCCTGAGCCTGTTCTGGCGAGAGGAAATACTTGCCATCGCGCAGACCGAACTGCTCGTCGAGGTTCTCCGGACGGCAGGAATCGGCGCCAGCGCGCTCGACCATGACCTGCACGGCACTGGACTCCCACGGCGTGCTGATCAGCGCTTCCTTGGCCTCGGACGGCGTCGGCGAGGCCTTGATCAGGGCGATGACCGGGTCGATGTTGGACAGCGCAACCGCCTGCCCTTCAAGGATATGACCACGCTCGCGGGCTTTGCGCAGTTCAAACACGGTGCGGCGGGTAACCACTTCGCGGCGGTGACGGACGAAGGCTTCGAGCAGGTCCTTGAGGTTCAGCACCCGCGGACGGCCATCGATCAGCGCCACGATGTTGATGCCGAACACGCTTTGCAGCTGGGTCTGGGCGTAGAGGTTGTTGAGGATAACCTCTGGAACCTCACCACGACGCAGCTCGATGACGATGCGCATACCGTCCTTGTCGGACTCGTCGCGCAACTCGGTAATGCCTTCGAGTTTCTTTTCCTTAACCAGCTCGGCGATCTTCTCGATCAACCGCGCCTTGTTCAGCTGGTACGGCAGCTCGGTGACGACGATTTGCTGACGGCCGCCGACCTTGTCGATGTCTTCGACAGTGGAGCGCGCACGCATGTAAATGCGGCCACGGCCGGTGCGATAGGCCTCGATGATGCCCTGGCGGCCGTTGATGATCGCGGCAGTCGGGAAGTCCGGACCCGGGATGAACTGCATCAGCTCATCGACCGTGATCTCGGCGTTATCGATCAGCGCCAGGCAACCGTCGATGACTTCACCGAGGTTGTGCGGCGGGATGTTGGTCGCCATACCCACGGCGATACCGCTGGAACCGTTGACCAGCAGGTTGGGGATCTTGGTCGGCATCACCGCGGGAATCAGTTCGGTGCCGTCGTAGTTCGGCACCCAGTCCACGGTTTCCTTGTGCAGGTCGGCCAGCAGCTCGTGCGCCAGCTTGGTCATGCGCACTTCGGTGTATCGCATGGCCGCGGCGTTGTCGCCGTCAACCGAACCGAAGTTGCCCTGACCGTCTACCAGCAGGTAGCGCAGCGAGAACGGCTGGGCCATCCGTACGATGGTGTCGTACACCGCAGTATCACCGTGCGGGTGATACTTACCGATCACGTCACCGACCACACGGGCGGATTTCTTGTACGGTTTGTTCCAGTCGTTACCCAGTTCACTCATCGCATACAGAACGCGGCGATGCACGGGCTTCAAGCCATCACGCGCATCGGGCAGTGCACGCCCGACAATGACGCTCATCGCGTAGTCGAGGTAGGACTGTCTCAGTTCGTCTTCGATATTGACCGGGAGGATTTCTTTGGCCAGTTCGCCCATGAGAAGCCTGATTCCTTTTTCTGGTGAAACCTCGTCACATCCATATGGGACGAACGAAGCTCGCCGCTGCCGGGAGATGCCCTGCAACGACTTACGACAAATCAACGAGTTATGCCATGGATCTGCGCAGTAAAGACAGCCCCAGCGGGCGGTCTTGGAAACCGCCGGATGTTACCACAATCGCCGCAGGCATGGGAGTATGGCAAAGCGCCGCCGGGCATACAGGGGGATAGTGGGGGTTATTGAGACCCCTGCGTGAGCCGGCCTTGCCGGCGATGCGACCCGCAAGCCCGCTATCGCAGGCCAGGCCGCCCCACCCACCGTGCGATCAATGCAACCGCTTGCGACACATCAGCTGCGCGAGCTTCACGATATCCGGCCGCTCTACAATGCCTTTTTCAGTCACGATTACGTCGATCAGGTCCGCGGGCGTCACATCAAATACCGGGTTAAAGACGTCGACCTGCAAGCCGTCGAACTCCAGCAGCTCGCTGCCATCACGCTCCTCGATCAACACGTCGTCGCCACTGGGCAGGTTCATGTCGAGGCTCGAACTCGACGCCACCACCATGAAGCGCACGCCATGGTGCATGGCACTCACAGCCAACTGGTAAGTGCCGATCTTGCTCACCACATCGCCATTGGCAGCGATCCGCTCGGCGCCGACGATGACCCAGGTCAGGCCTTTGGTCTTCATCAGGTGCGCAGCCGCCGAGTCGGCATTCACCGTGACCGGAACCTGCTCCTGCGCCAACTCCCAGGCACTCAGCCGTGCGCCTTGCAGCCAGGGCCGGGTCTCATCGACATACACCCGCTCGATCATCCCTTCCAGGTAGGCCGCGCGGATCACCCCCAGCGCCGTACCCACGCCGCCGCTCGCCAGCGCCCCGGCATTGCCGTGGGTCAGTACCGCCTGTTCGCTACCCTGGTGCTTGCGGATCAGCTCGGCGCCGAGCTGGGCCATGGTCAGGTTGGCTTCGCGGTCGCTCTGGTGGATGGCAATGGCTTCGGCCTCCATGATCGCCAGCACATCGTCGCCGGCCTTCAGGCGCAGCAGCCGCTCACGCATACGATTGAGTGCCCAGAACAGATTGACCGCACTCGGCCGCGCTTCGCCGAGCAGTTCGAAGTCCTCTTCCAGCGCCCGCTCCCAGTCGTCACCCTGGGCCAGGCGTGCGCGCAGCGCCAGCACCAGTCCATAGGCTGCACTGATGCCGATGGCGGCGGCACCGCACACCACCAGGGTGCGGATCGCCTCGGCGACCCCGGCCGCATCGTGATAGACCCGCCAGTCTTGCGCTACCGGCAGCGCGCGCTGATCGAGCAGGTACAGGGCACCGTCCCGCCAATCGATGGCCGTTACCTTCTCTGCAGCCAACAGTCGATCGCGCATCCCTCACCCCGTCATTCGGACATCAAAAGCCGACGATTATAACGAGCCCCTGTCGCGGACGCTCGGGTATACTTCGCCATCCCTTTCGGCCACCCCGGGAAATCCGCGCATGCCCAAGCTTACCGCCCCCCTCGACCTGTTGCTCCTGCCAAGCTGGCTGGTGCCTGTCGAACCGGCAGGGGTGGTACTGCAAGCGCACGCCCTGGGCATTCGTGACGGCAAGATCGTGTTTATCGGCAGCCGCGAAGAGGCCGCACGCCTGAGCGCCAACGAAACCCGCGAGCTGCCAGGCTGCCTGCTCGCTCCCGGGCTGATCAACGCCCACGGCCACGCCGCCATGACCCTGTTTCGCGGCTTGGCCGACGACCTGCCACTGAAGACCTGGCTCGAAGCACACATCTGGCCGGCCGAAAGCCGCTGGGTCAGCGAGGATTTCGTCCGCGACGGCACCGCGCTGGCCATTGCCGAGCAGCTCAAGGGCGGCATTACCTGCTTCTCGGACATGTACTTCTTCCCCAAGGTTGCCGCCGACTGCGTGCATGACAGCGGCATCCGCGCACAAATCGCCACGCCGCTGCTCGATTTCCCGATTCCTGGTGCGCGCACCTTCGACGATGGCCTGCACATCGGCGTCGAGCTGTTCGGCGACCTGCGCCATCACCCGCGCATTACCGTCGCGCTCGGCCCGCACGCGCCGTACACGGTCAACGACGAGAACCTGGAAAAAGTCCGGGTAATCGCCGAAGAACTCGACGCACCGATCCAGATGCACATCCACGAAACCGCCTTCGAGGTGCAGCAGTCCGTCGAGCAGCACGGTGAGCGGCCGTTGGCGCGCCTGGCCCGGCTCGGCCTGCTGGGCCCGCGTCTGCAAGCCGTGCACGTGACCCAGGTCAGCGACGACGACCTGGCCCTGCTGGTAGAAAGCAACACCAGCGTGGTGCACTGCCCGGAATCGAACCTCAAGCTGGCCAGTGGCTTCTGCCCGGTCGAGCGTCTCTGGCAAGCCGGGGTCAATGTCGCCGTCGGGACCGACGGCGCGGCCAGCAACAACGACCTTGACCTGCTCGGCGAAACCCGCACCGCCGCGCTGCTGGCCAAGGCCGTGGCCGGGTCGGCGAGCGCCCTGGATGCGCATCGGGCGTTGCGCATGGCCACCCTGAATGGCGCCCGCGCGCTGGGCCTGGACGCCGTGACCGGCTCGCTGGAACTGGGCAAGGCCGCCGACCTGGTCGCGTTCGACCTGTCGGGCCTGGCCCAGCAGCCAATCTACGATGCAGTGTCGCAACTGATCTACACCAGCAGCCGCGACTGCGTGAAGCATGTCTGGGTGGCTGGCCGGCAACTGCTGGAAGACGGCCGCCTGACGCGGATGGACGAACAGGCCCTGCATGCCAGTGCCTGTGCCTGGGGCCAGCGCATCGCCGGCCAACACGAATAACCCGCTGCCAGCCCCGGCTGGCGCCCGTAGCAAATTATCGAAGTTTCAGAGGACCGTTCCATGAGCAACGTCGACCACGCCGAAATCGCCAAGTTCGAAGCCCTGGCCCACCGCTGGTGGGACCGCGAAAGCGAGTTCAAGCCGCTGCACGACATCAACCCGCTGCGGGTCAACTGGATCGACGAGCGGGTCAAGCTCGCCGGCAAGAAGGTCCTCGACGTCGGTTGCGGCGGCGGTATCCTCAGCGAGGCCATGGCGTTGCGTGGCGCTACCGTTACCGGCATCGACATGGGCGAGGCGCCACTGGCCGTGGCCCAACTGCACCAGTTGGAGTCGGGGGTGAGCGTCGACTACCGACAGATCACCGCCGAGGCCCTGGCCGAAGAAATGCCCGAGCAATTCGACGTGGTTACCTGCCTGGAAATGCTGGAGCACGTGCCAGACCCGTCCTCGGTGATCCGCGCCTGTTTCCGCATGGTCAAGCCGGGCGGCCAGGTGTTCTTCTCGACCATCAACCGCAACCCGAAGGCCTACCTGTTCGCCATCATCGGCGCCGAATACATCATGAAGTTGCTGCCACGCGGCACCCACGACTTCAAGAAATTCATCCGCCCGTCCGAACTGGGCGCCTGGAGCCGGGCTGCCGGCCTGGAGGTCAAGGACATCATCGGCCTGACCTACAACCCGCTGACCAAGCACTACAAGCTGGCCCCGGACGTTGACGTCAACTACATGATCCAGACCCTGCGCGAGGAATAAGCATGCGTTTGCGAGCAGTACTTTTCGACATGGACGGCACCCTGCTCGACACGGCGCCGGACTTCATCGCGATCTGCCAGGCCATGCTGGCCGAGCGCGGCCTGCCGGCAATCGATGAGCAGAAGGTCCGCGACGTGATTTCCGGCGGCGCACGGGCAATGGTCGAAGCCACTTTCGGCATCAGCCCCGACGCGGCAGAATTCGAGGCCTTGCGCCTGGAGTTCCTCGAACGCTACCAGCGCGACTGCGCGGTGCACAGCAAGCTGTTCGACGGCATGGCCGAGCTGCTTGCCGACATCGAGAAAGGTAACCTGCTGTGGGGCGTGGTCACCAATAAGCCGCTGCGCTTTGCCGAACCGATCATGCAGCGCCTGGGCCTGGCCGAGCGCTCGGCCCTGCTGATCTGCCCGGACCACGTAAAAAACAGCAAGCCCGACCCGGAGCCGCTGATCCTCGCCTGCAAAACCCTGAACCTGGACCCGGCCAGCGTACTGTTCGTCGGCGACGACCTGCGTGACATCGAGTCCGGCCGCGATGCCGGCACCCGCACCGCAGCGGTGCGCTACGGCTATATTCACCCAGAGGACAACCCCAACAACTGGGGCGCGGACGTGGTCGTCGACCACCCACTGGAGCTGCGCACGGTGCTGGATAGCGCACTCTGCGGTTGCTGACCCTGTCGCCGGCAACGCCGCCTCCCACACAACGGTGCCAATGGCCTGTGGGAGCCGGCCTTGCCGGCGATCAAGTCCCCCCCTTTTTCGAGGTAACCCCATGTTCGACTACACCGCCCGCCCTGGCCTGCTGCAAGACCGCGTCATTCTGGTAACCGGCGCCGGCCGTGGCATCGGTGCCGCCGCTGCCAAGGCCTACGCCGCCCATGGCGCCACCGTGCTGCTGCTGGGCAAGACCGAAGCCAACCTGACAGCGGTCTACGACGAAATCGAAGCTGCCGGCCACCCACAACCGGTGGTCATTCCGTTCAACCTGGAAACCGCCCTGCCGCATCAGTACGACGAGCTGGCCGTGATGATCGAGAATGCCTTCGGACGCCTCGACGGCCTGCTGCACAATGCCTCGATCATTGGCCCGCGCACGCCGATCGAACAGCTCTCGGGCGAGAACTTCATGCGCGTGATGCACATCAACGTCAACGCCATGTTCATGCTCACCGCCACCCTGCTGCCACTGCTCAAGCTGTCCCAGGATGCCTCGGTGGTGTTCACCTCCAGCAGCGTCGGGCGCAAGGGCCGGGCCTACTGGGGTGCCTATGGGGTGTCGAAGTTCGCCACCGAGGGCCTGATGCAGACCCTCGCCGACGAACTGGAAAATGTCGCGCCGGTACGCGCCAACAGCATCAACCCGGGCGCGACCCGCACCAGCATGCGCGCCCAGGCCTACCCAGGGGAAAACCCGGCAAACAACCCACTGCCGGAAGAAATCATGCCGGTGTACCTGTACCTCATGGGTCCGGACAGCACCGGCATCAACGGTCAGGCGTTCAACGCCCAATAAACGTCATTCGACCAGCGCCGCCCGCGTGGCGGCGCCTTGACGCTTCGGGAGTGCCGGTTCCTCTTGCAGGCAGCGCTCCAGAAACAGGTACATGTAGTGGTAACTCTTGCACACCGCCTCGCGCAGCTCCGCCTGCAATGTCGCCGAGGGGTGATTGCCCGCCAGTGTGCAAACGATCTCCAAGGCTTCCCAGGGGTGCTCATCGTCGTACTGGGCATGCAGCTTCAGCCACTTCATCGCGCGTTTGCGCCCCTCCTCCGGGAGCCCCGCCGCATAGGCACCGCTCGAGCAGACCAACGCCGACCACTCGCCCGTCGCCCCTTCGATGGCGTAGTTGGTGGCGGCTATCGCCACAATCAGCGAATCGGCCGAACTGGTGTGCCAGCACCAATGGCTGAGGGCATGCAGTTCCGGCGGCACCTGCTGCGCCTGCAACTCGGCCAGGCTGATGCCATGGGCATGGCACCAGTTCACCCAGTAGTCGGCATGATTGAGCTCGACGCGGATATTGCGCATCAACCAGCGTCGCGCCAGGTCTTCGCCGGGGTGACGCGCGTAGCGGGTCTTGGTCAGGTTCTGCGCCATGTACAGGGAAAACTGCTCGACCACCGGCCAGCCACCAATCAGGTACTGACGCAGGGCCTTGCTGCCCAGGCGGTTGTCGCGCAAGCGCTGATAAAACTCATGCTCCACCACGCGACGCTTGCTCGCGGCGCAGTCGCGGATCAACTGCTGGGCCCATAACGGGTAGCTTGCGGGGTCCATCAATGGACCGGTTCGAATGAACGCATCAATCACTGTCAGCTCCTTTGATTCCGTGTGATTTTTGCAGGGCAGCGTCAGCCGAAGGTGCCCGGTTCCCTGAACATCAGCGACCGCGCATTGTGGCGCTGGCGCTGCAAGCTTTCGCAGGTGAACACCTGCGGCCGCTCGATCAGGTAGCCCTGGGCATAATCGACACCGATCTCCTGCAGTGCCTGCTCGATCAACGGCGTTTCGACGAACTCGGCGATGGTGCGCTTGCCCATCACATGGCCGATGTGATTGATCACTTCGACCATCGCCCGGTTGATCGGGTCGTCGAGCATGTCCTTGACGAAACTGCCGTCGATCTTCAGGAAGTCTACCGGCAAGTGCTTCAAATACGCGAATGACGACATGCCGGCGCAGAAATCGTCCAGGGAGAAGCGACAACCGAGCCCCTTCAGCTCGTTGATGAAGCGGATCGCACTGCCGAGGTTGGCGATGGCGCTGGTTTCGGTGATCTCGAAGCAGATCAGCCGCGGCGGGATGGCGTACTCGGCAAACTGCCGGTGCAGGTATTCGAGGAAGTTGTCATCGCCGATGCTGCTGCCCGAGAGGTTGATCGCACACATGGCCAGCGCCCCGTCAGGGCGATTGTCCAGGCCCTGGCGGATCACCTGGAACACATTGCGCACCACCCAGCGGTCCAGCGCAGTCATCAGGCCATAGCGCTCGGCAGCGGGAATGAAGCTATCTGGAAGGATGATCCGGCCGCTCTCGTCGTGCAGGCGCAGCAAAATCTCCAGGTGCCCAGCGGTTGCCTCATGCTCATGCAGCGCAGCAATTTCCTGGGCATAGAGACAAAAGCGGTTCTCTTCCAGGGCAATGTGCAGGCGCTGGATCCAGGCCATCTCGCCAAAGCGCATGGACAGTTCGGTGTCGTCAGGGTGATACAGTTGCACCCGATTACGACCTCTTTCCTTGGCCATGTAGCACGCCATGTCGGCGGCCCGCAGCGACGCCTCCAACGAGCTCGGCGCCTGCACCAGGTGCACCAGACCGACGCTGACGGTGGTCATGAACGGCCGCCCCTTCCAGACGAAATGCAGGCTCTGCACTGCCTGGCGCAGGTTTTCGGCAATCCGCTCGGCCTGCTCGGCCGGGCAATTCTGTAGCAGGATGCCAAACTCGTCGCCGCCCAGCCGAGCCAGCACATCGCCCTCACGCAAGCCGGCTTGCAGCACCGCGCAGATGTGCCGCAGCAATTCATCGCCCGCGGCATGCCCGCTGGTGTCGTTGACCAGCTTGAACTGGTCCAGGTCGAGGAACATCAGCGAATGCCGCCCTACCTGCCTGGCCAGTTCATTGAGCGCCTGCTCCAGGCGGTATTCGAACTCGCGGCGATTGGCCAGCCCGGTCAGCGCATCGTGGGTCGCCTGCCACGACAGATTGGCAATGTACTGGCGCTCCTGGGTCATGTCGTGCAGCACCAGGACCACCCCGCCGACCTCGCCTTCGCTGAGGATCGGCGCGCCGACCAGCGTCACCGAAACAGTGCTGCCATCGAGCCGTTGAATCAGCTTGGCCTGCTCGCTACCGCCGCGCAGAGCCCCGTTGAGGATGTGCTCGGTGAGACTGAGGTGGTCCTTCTCGGCGTTGTCGTCAAGCAGACTGAACAGCGCGGCCAGCGGCAGGCCCTGGGCCTGTTCGGCGTTCCAGTGGGTCAGGTGCTCGGCAGCCGGGTTCATATAGGCAATATTGCCTTCGACGTCGGTGGTAATCACCCCGTCGCCAATCGACTCGAGGGTAATCTGGGCGCGATCCTTTTCCGCCTGCAAGGCGCTGGCAAAGGCCTGGCGTTGTGCCAGCAGCTTGCTCGAACGCAGCCAGGCCAGGGCGATCAGGAACAGTGCGGTGGCCAGGTTGACCACCAGCAGCAGGCGCAACAGCACCCGCGAACCTTCCCCAAGGGCATCGCTAAAGGCAGTGGCCGCCGGGGTGACGGCTTCGTTGATCGCGGCGATCCGCGCTTTCCAGTGCGTCACGGTCTGCGCTGAGTGGCGACCGTCGGCGAAACCGGTATGGATCTCATCGGCCAGGCTGTCCAGTTCCTGCAGGAAACCGTCGCCGACCGCCCACAGCTCGATAGCCCGGGCCAGGTAACTGACATGGCGGAAGTTCTGATACAGCCAGATCACCCGGGTGGCGTCATCCGGGTGGTTGCCACCTTGCAGAAAACCGGCGCGGGCGGCGTCGAGGTCCGGCGGCTGGCTATCCATGGCCACGCGCAGGTCGTGCCCGCCCTGGGGCACCGAAATCGCCTTGCGGTACTTGTAGAAGGTGGTTTCGTCGCCGCTATCGGCGTACAGGTTCAGGTAATAGATAGCGTCTTTCTGGCCCTTGGACCAGAGACTCTCGCCGGCAACGTAGCCACGCAGCGACGACAGCGCATAGAGGCTGATACCGCCCAGCATCGCCTGGAACAGCACCACCGCAACAAATGGCCAGATGATCCCCAACAGCCGGGGCGCTTCGAGAGTCCGTTTTCGCTTCATGAGGTCCTTGCCGCAGAGCCGTATGAATCTCAACACATATCATCACAGCCTAGGCTATTTGCCATCAAGGCAAAGGTGGATTTCTCGGCCGCCCCGGCAATTTCTTTCAGCTCTGCTGCAGATGCCCGTACAACTTGGCGTAAAGCCCGCCTTCGGCGATCAGTTGCTGGTGATCGCCGTCCTCGGCGACATGCCCGCCGTCGAACACCAGCACCCGGTCGGCCTGCTTCACTGCCGACAAGCGGTGGGCGATGATCAGCGTGGTGCGCGCACTGAGGAAGCGCGCCATGGCTTCGTGCAGGTTGTATTCGGTAGCTGCGTCCAGCGCCGAGGTGGCTTCGTCGAGAATCACCACTTTCGGTTCGGCCAGAATCATCCGGGCAATCGCCAGGCGCTGCCGCTGGCCGCCGGACAGACGAACACCGGAGCGGCCGACCACGCTGTCCAGGCCCTGCGGCAAGGCCGCAATGGTGGCATCGAGCTGGGCGATGCGCAGCGCCTGCCAACAGGCGTCGTCGCTGCTGTCGCGACCCATGGTCAGGTTGGCGCGCACGGTATCGTTGAACAAGGACGGGTGCTGCAGCACTACCGCGACCTGCTCGCGCAGGGTTTCCAGGCCGATTTCCGGCAAGGTTGCGCCACCGAAGCGGATAGTTCCGGCCTGAGCGGTGTACAAGCCCAGCAACAACTGCACCAAGGTGCTTTTACCGCCGCCGCTGGCGCCGACGATGGCGACCTTCTCACCCGGCGCAATCGACAGGTTGAGCTGGTCGAGCACAGGCTCCTCGCCATAGCCGAAGCGCAGGCCGCGCACGTCGATGCCGACGGTGGTCTGGCCCTTGAATGGGTCGATGCCGCCAGGATATTGCGGTTCGTCGCTACGCGCGAGCAGCTCGTTGAGCCGGCTCAACGCACCGCCGGCGGCGTAATAGGCGTACTGCAAATTAAGCAACTGCTCGACCGGGCCGATCATGAACCACAGGTAGCTGAACACGGCGAGCATCTGGCCGATGCTGAGGTCGGAAAACAACACGGTGAGCATGGCGGCGGCGCGGAAGATATCGATCCCGAACTGGAACAGCAGGCCACTGGCGCGACCGCTGGCATCGCTTTTCCATTGCGAAGCGACGGCATAGTTGCGCACTTCCTGGGCACGCAGGCCGAGCCGGCCGAGGAAATAGCCCTGACGGTTGCCGGCCCGCACTTCCTGAATGGCGTCGAGGGTTTCGGTGAGCGCCTGGGTGAAACGCGAAGTGCTGTCGTTTTCGAGCTTCTTCAGGTGTTTGACGCGCTTGCCCAACTGCACCGTGGCGAAGATCACCAGCGGGTTGAACAACAGGATCAGCAGCGCCAGCTGCCAGTGCATCCAGATCAGGATTGCCGCCGTGCCGGTCAAGGTGAGCATGGCCACCAGGAAGCGGCTGAGGGTTTCGCCGACAAATTTGTCCAGGGTGTCCAGATCGGTCACCAGGTGGGTGGTTACCGTACCGCTGCCCAGGCTTTCGTACTCGCTGAGCGAAATACGCTTGAGCCGCTCAATCAGGCGAATACGCAGTCGGTAGACAATGTCCTTGGCCAACCCTGCAAACAGTTTGGCCTGCACCACGTTGAAGGCCAGCGCGCAGCAGCGCAGGCACAGGGTCACCACCAGCATCAGGCCGATATAGCCGGCCGATACCTGCCAACTGCTCGGCAGAAAGTTGTTCATGAACTTCAGCGCGGCATCGCCATGCCCGAGCAACACTTCGTCGACCAGCAACGGCAGCAACAGCGGAATCGGCACGCTGCACAACGCCGCCAGTACGGCCACGCCGTTGGCGATCCACAAGGCTTTTTTATGGTGCAGGGCCAGGCGGCGGATTTCCGCCCAGCTCAGGCGATCGGCAGGGGTTGGCGCAGGCCCTGGTAGCGGGTCGGGCGAGCCTGGCAGATCAAGCATGCGCGGCGCGCTCCTGGTGCTTCAAGTGCTCCAGCCAGCGCCCGAGCAGCGGCGCCAAGGCGTCGAGCGGCTGATAGCCGTTGGTCAGCAGGGCCAACTGGCCATTACGTTCGGCAAGCAGGGTCGGGAACCCGGCAATGCCCAGGTCCTGCACCCAGCTGAAATCGGCAGCGGTCGCCGCGCGGGTCTCGGCGCTGACGAACGCATCGGAAAACGCCGTGCGCTCGAAACCGGCGCGCTCGGCAAGCTCGACCAGTTGCGGGGCACGGGTGACGTCTTCGGTGTGCTGATAGAACGCTTGTTGAATCGCCTTGAGCAAGGCCCAGCCAAGCTGCGGATCGAGGCTACGGGCCGCGACCAGCGCCCGGCAGGCCGGCTCGGTGTCGTAGACAAAACCGTCGGGCAGCGCGCCGTCGAGCTGGAACGGCTGGCCGGTGGCCGCAGTGACCGCCTGCCAGTGCTCAAGAATATAACGCCGGGTCGAGGCGTCCAGCGCGCTGCTCGCACTGCGCAACCCACCGACCACCAGGTGCGTGTGCACCCCGGCGGCGCTCGCCTGCGCGATCAAGGCCTCGGCTACCGGCGCAAAACCCCAGCACCAGGAGCACATCGGGTCCATCACATAGAGCAGGCGAGCGGTCATGTATCACTCCTCGGCGGCTTTGCGGTAGTTGTGGCCGATCGGGTGCGGCAGGTTGCGGGCCTTGGCCAGTTCGATCTGCTTCTGCCGATCGATGGCGCTACGCCGGGTCTTCTCGCTCAGGCTGTCCCAGCAGTGCGGGCAACTGACTCCGGGCGAGTAGTGCTCGGAGGCGCGCTCTTGCGCACTGATCGGGGTACGGCAAGCGTGGCACTGGTCGTAGTCGCCTTCGCTGAGGTCGTGACGCACGGTGACCCGGTTATCGAAGACGAAGCAGTCGCCCTGCCAGCGGCTCTGCTCCTGAGGCACCTCTTCGAGGTATTTCAGGATCCCGCCCTTAAGATGATAGACCTCTTCGAAACCCTCGCCGAGCATATAGCTGGAGGCCTTCTCGCAGCGGATGCCGCCGGTGCAGAACATCGCCACTTTCTTGTGCCGGGCCGGATCGAAATTGGCCTTGATGTACTCGGGGAACTCGCGGAAGGTGGTGGTTTTCGGATCGATGGCGCCTTCGAAGGTGCCGATCGACACTTCGTAGTCGTTGCGGGTGTCGATCAGCAGCACTTCCGGGTCGCTGATCAGCGCGTTCCAGTCCTTCGGCTCGACGTAGGTGCCGACCTGGTGGTTTGGGTCCACGCCCGGCACGCCGAGGGTGACGATCTCTTTCTTCAGCTTGACCTTGGTGCGGTAGAACGGCTGCTCGTCGCAGTACGACTCTTTATGGTCGACGTCGACCAGACGTTCGTCGCTGCGCAGCCAGGCGAGCAGGCCGTCGATGCCTTCGCGGGTGGCCGAAACGGTGCCGTTGATGCCCTCTTCCGCCAGCAGCAGGGTGCCCTTGACGCCGTATTTTTCCATGGTTTCGAGCAACGGCTCACGCAGCTCGACGTAATCTTTCAGGGTGACGAACTTGTACAACGCCGCCACGACGATAGCTTGGGTCATGCAATAACTCTCCAGGTGGTCACCCTCGTAAAGGGCGGACCGGATGACAAATAAAAACGCGCCGACGGGCGGCGCGTTGCGGATTCTAGCAAAAACCTGATCGGGAATCAGTGTTTGCTGCCTCCGGCACAGGTTGGCGAGGCCGGCGCAGCGCCGATCTTCTGCCATTCCTGCGGGGTATAGGTGTGCAGTGCCAGGGCGTGGAACTGCCCCATCAGGTCGCCGAGGGTGGCGTAGACCTTCTGGTGGCGCTTGACGCTGCTCAACCCGTCGAACTGCTCGCTGACCAGCACCGCTTTGTAGTGGGTCTGCTGACCGCGGCTGTGCATATGGCTCTCGTCGAGCACCTCAAGGTGCTGCGGGCCAAGTGCCTGCAGGCTCTGTTCGATTTTCTGCTGCATGGACATGGACGGCTCCGCTTACGGTTTCTTGGCCGCAGCGGCCTTGCCGGCGTTCGGGTCCAACTCGTTGGTCATGTCAGCCAGCAGCTTGTTGACCACCGGCACCGCGCTTTCCAGCTTCTGCTGGGTCAGCTGGGCCGATTGCTGGGTGACTTGCGGCATTTTTTCCAGGACTTTCTTGCCCAGCGGCGACTGGTAGAAGGCCACCAGATCTTTCAACTCCTGTTCGCTGAAGGTACTGGTGTAGAGCTTGACCATGTCCGGCTTGAGCTTGTTCCAGCCGATGGCCTGGTCCAGGGCAGCGTTGGCCTTGGCCTGGTAGCTGTCGAGCACGGATTTTTTCGAGGCCGGGGCCTTGGTCTGCTCGAAGCGCTGGGCAAACATCTGTTGCACCTGCATGTAGACCGGGGTACCCAGTTTGTCGGCATGCGCCATGACCAGGAATTTTTCGGCGCTGGCGTTGTGGCTGGCGGTGTCGGCAAGTGCCTGGCCGCTGGCGCAGACCAGCGCAACAGCCGTGCAGAGGGCGCGAAGACGGGTCATCTGAATTCCTTGAATTGAAAGTAAAGGGTGTACCCAAGAGTAGAGCATTCTGCGCCGAGTCGGCCGTACTGCTCAAGGGGGGCGACAGGCGATGGAACCGGCCTGTCGATTCAGGGCCTAAACTGCGGAATCGGACCGTTAAAGGAGTGAGAGCCGCATGAGCCGTATCGAAACTGACAGCCTGGGCCAGGTCGAAGTTCCTGACGACGCCTACTGGGGTGCGCAGACGCAACGTTCGCTGATCAACTTTGCCATCGGCAAGGAGCGCATGCCGCTGGCGGTACTGCACGCCCTGGCGCTGATCAAGAAGGCCGCCGCGCGGGTCAACGACCGCAACGGAGACCTTCCCGCGGACATCGCCCGGTTGATCGAACAGGCCGCCGACGAAGTGCTCGCCGGCGAGCACGACGCGCAGTTTCCGTTGGTCGTCTGGCAAACCGGCAGCGGCACCCAAAGCAACATGAACGTCAACGAGGTGATCGCCGGGCGAGCCAACGAACTGGCTGGCAAGGGCCGTGGCGGCAAGGTGCCAGTACACCCGAACGACCACGTCAACCGCTCGCAAAGCTCGAACGACTGTTTCCCCACGGCGATGAACATTGCCACAGCCAAGGCTGTGCAGGAACAACTGCTGCCGGCGATTGCCGAGCTGTCGGCAGGGCTGGCCGAGCTGTCGGCGCGCCATCAGCACCTGGTCAAGACCGGCCGTACCCACCTGATGGACGCCACGCCGATCACCTTCGGCCAGGAAGTGTCGGCTTATGTCGCGCAGCTCGACTATGCCCAGCGGGCGATCCGCGCCTCGCTGCCGGCGGTGTGCGAGCTGGCCCAGGGCGGCACGGCAGTAGGCACCGGGCTGAACGCGCCACATGGCTTTGCCGAGGCCATCGCCGCCGAGCTGGCGGCGCTGTCCGGGCTGCCGTTCGTCACCGCACCGAACAAGTTTGCCGCGCTGGCCGGGCATGAGCCGCTGGTGACGCTGGCCGGTGGCTTGAAAACCCTGGCAGTGGCCTTGATGAAGCTGGCCAACGACTTGCGCCTGCTCGGCTCCGGGCCGCGTGGCGGGATCGCCGAAGTGCGCTTGCCGGCAAACGAGCCGGGCAGCTCGATCATGCCCGGCAAGGTCAACCCGACCCAGTGCGAGGCGCTGTCGATGCTGGCCTGCCAGGTGCTGGGCAACGACACGGCGATCGGCGTGGCGGCAAGCCAGGGGCATCTGCAACTGAACGTGTTCAAGCCGGTGATCATCCACAACCTGTTGCAGTCGATCGTGTTGCTCGCCGATGGCTGCCGCAATTTCCAGCAGCATTGTGTGGCCGGCATCGAACCGGATGCCGCGCAGATGGCCGCGCACCTGGAGCGCGGCCTGATGCTGGTGACAGCGTTGAACCCGCACATTGGTTATGACAAGGCGGCAGAAATTGCCAAGAAAGCCTACGCCGAGGGCACCACCCTGCGCGAGGCGGCGTTGGCCCTGGGCTACCTGACCGACGCCCAGTTCGACCAGTGGGTGCGGCCAGAAAAGATGCTGGAGGCCGGCGGCAAGAGCTGACACAGCGCCCCGAACACCTGTCACCGCGGCTAAGGGCTGCGGTAACAGGTGAGCCCGGTCAACTGATATTTATGCCAGTTTCGCTCCCCCCCTTCGCCGCGCACACTGCATGGGCACATCCCGCCCCCTCAGGAGCATCCTATGGCAGTTTCTCGCGCCAGCCTGCTATGCCGCTACGGTTACACGGCGTCCGACCAGTTGCGTGAAACCCGCACCCATGCCCCAGGCGCCCAGCAGCACTTTTATCGTAACCAGCGCCGGGTGACGCAGATTGACGACCAGGCGCAATACACACTGCTCAATCACCTGCGGCATCTGCTGGCGCAACGGCAATGGGTGAACGGGTTGCCCAGTTCAACCCTACTGGCAACCGACGTTTGCGGCTCACTGCTGCTGACCAGCAAGTTGCCGCTCGGGCAATCGAACTACACACCTTACGGCTACAGCTCGCAAATCGACTCGTTGCCCGCTGTGCCGGGCTTCAATGGCGAATGGCCGGACCCGCTTACTGACAACTATCTACTCGGTAACTACCGCAATTACCGCCCGCAGCTGATGCGCTTCATCGCCGCCGATAGCGCCTCGCCGTTTGCGCAAGGAGGGCTGAACAGCTACGCCTATTGCGCTGGCGATCCAGTCAACCAGCAAGACCCTAGCGGCCATGGCCCCATTTCACGGCTGTTCAAGCTGCTGAAACGGCCACTGGGCAGCTCGACACGGGTTGATGACGACCTGATCAGAGCCGAACACAGCGCCGCACCGGCCGCCTCCCGCCCCTCCCGTTCCGCTACTGCGCAGCCTGCCCGCCTGATCGGGGCCAACCCCATAGCCGACGAATACTACCGACGCGTCGTCCAGGCCCGCCAACCGCAGCACCCAGCGCCCGCAACCCCTATAGCGCAGTCCGATTCGCCGCCGGCCTATGACAGCCTGTTTCCCGAGCCCCCGCCCCCCTCTTATGAAAGCGTGACGCAGGCCGCCCCCCCAGCGCCATATTTGCAGACGAGGAGAAGTCCAGAGCCTGCTCCAGCCACGACACGAGACACCATCAGACGCCGCAGTTGAGCCGCGGACACCCGCCTGAAGTGGCTCGCGGTGGGACCTGTCATTTCTGCCAGTTGTGGCAACACCCCATCGCGCTCAACCTGAGCGTCGTCGCCACCCGCACAAGGGCCCGCACATGACTCGCACCGGTAAAGCTTCAGGCTGTCGCTACCGCTACAACCCATTGGACCAGTTGACTGCCAGCGAACGCCTGGGCCTGGTGACCCAGCGCTTCTACCGCGCAAAACAAGCGGTAACCGAGCTGTCGGCAACCGCACGACGCAGTCTGGTGCAAGCGGACAACCAGCTGTTGGCCCTACAGCAATGGGGCGGCGCCAGCGAAGGCTCGGCCCTGCTAGCCAGCGACGGACACCGCTCGGTCTTGCACGCCCAGGGCGCCGTTGGCCAAGCACTCAGCTATAGCCCTTATGGCTATCGCTGGCGAACCGAGGCGCAAGGCGATCTGCCTGGGTTCAACGGAGAGTTTCCTGAATCGGTCAGCGGGCATTACCTGCTGGGCGATTACCGTCTGCTCAACAGCGCGATCATGCGCTTTCACAGCCCGGACAGCCTGAGCCCCTTCCGCAACGGCGGCTTGAATCCTTATGCCTATGCGCTGGGTGACCCGATCAACCATGTCGACCCGGATGGACACAAACCGATCAGCATCATCGCCAAGATGCTTGGCCTGGGCGCGAGTGCCGAACCCAAGGCGTCGAGGGCAATTCAGAAGATCGCCGCGACGAGCTCAGGAAGCACCGCGGCCAGCGACGATGCACTCAAATTCGGTATAAGACTGAAGCGCGAACCCAGCGGGCTGCTGGAACACAAGCCAGGCACCGCACGCTCGGGCAGCCCGGCAGCCACCCACGAGGGGCCGGTGGTCAGCTCACGCCCCCCCGACTGGGGCAACCAGCATCCCGTCGATACCATGCCGGACGAGGTGCCACGAAATCCGCTCCGCTTCGTCCCCGCGCGGCCATTGCCGCGGCTGAGCACCCGCGATCCCCGACTGAGAGGTAACACGGAAGCCATCGCGCGCCTGGAAGAGAACGCCCATCCTCCCGCCTACAACAACCTCGACATCGGCGGCGGATTGCCGAGTTACAAGGAGGCGAGCGAAAAAATCGCCTCGATACGCCGAAGCTGAACGCTGCCCAACCTGGCACTATTTGCGCTGTTTCTTGAACGCTGCCTCCAGTGCCTCGTTCAAGGTGCGCAATACCTTGACCCGGGCCCAGCGCTTATCGTTGGCCTCGACCAACGTCCATGGCGCGATCTCGGTACTGGTGCGGTCGACCATATCCCCCACCGCCTCCGAGTAAACGTCCCATTTGTCGCGGTTGCGCCAGTCTTCTTCAGTGATCTTGAAGCGCTTGAAGGGAATCTGCTCGCGCTCCTGGAAACGCTCCAGCTGGGTCTGCTTGTCGATCGACAACCAGAACTTCACCACCACCACGCCAGCGTTGCTCAGTTGCTCCTCGAAATCGTTGATTTCACCATAAGCGCGCATCCAGTCGGCCTGGGTACAAAAGCCCTCGACCCGCTCCACCAGCACCCGGCCATACCAGGAGCGGTCGAACACGGTGAACTTGCCGCGTGCCGGAATGTGCCGCCAGAACCGCCACAGGTAGGGCTGCGCGCGCTCCTCTTCGGTGGGTGCGGCAATCGGCACGATGCGGTACTGGCGCGGGTCCAGCGCGGCGGCCACCCGACGGATCGCCCCGCCCTTGCCAGCGGCATCGTTGCCCTCGAACACCGCCACCAGCGCGTGCCGGCGCATGCGCTTGTCGCGCAGCAGGCCTGCCAGGCGCGCCTGCTCGGTGATCAACTGTTCCTCGTAATCCTTCTTCTCCAGCCGCCGGGTCATGTCCAGACTGCCGAGCAGGCTGCGCTGGTCGATGCTCTCGCCCAGTGGTGCGATGTTGGTCTGGCGCGGCACCGGCCCCTGGGACTTGAGTGCGGTCTGCAGCCCCTCCAGCAGGATCTTGCCCACGGCCAGGCTGCGGTAATTGGGATCGACACCCTCGATCACATGCCACGGCGCATAGTCACGGCTGGTTCGGCGCAGCACGCGCTCGCCGAAACGCACGAAGCGGTCGTAGGTTTGCGATTGCTGCCAGTCCAGCGGACTGATCCGCCAACTGTGCAGCGGGTCGTCTTTGAGCGCCTTGAGCCGCGCTTTCATCTGTTTCTTGGACAGGTGGAACCAGAATTTGAAGATCAGCGCACCTTCGTCGCAGAGCATCTGCTCCAGGCGCTCGGCGCCGCTGATAGCCTGGTCGAGCACGGCATCCTTGAACCGCCCATGTACCCGCCCCTGCAGCATCTGGCTGTACCAGTTTCCGAAGAAGATGCCCATCCGCCCCTTGGCCGGCAGTGCCCGCCAGTAGCGCCAGGCCGGTGGTCGGGCGAGCTCTTCGTCGCTTTGCTGGTCGAAGGTGCGCACCTCGATCAGCCGCGGGTCCATCCATTCGTTGAGCAGCTTGACGGTCTCGCCCTTGCCGGCGCCTTCGATGCCGTTGATCAGCACGATCACCGGGAACCGCGACTGCTGCTTGAGCTCGAACTGCGCTTCAAGCAAGGCCTCGCGCAGCGCAGGCACTTCGGCGTCGTAGGTTTCTTTGTCGATGCTATGACCAATTTCGGCGGATTCGAACATACCAGGCTTCCTTTATGATCTGGCACCGTGGAGCGGTAGGTATCCACTATATTGGAAACGCCCCCGTGCAGACACACAGTGCTTAAGGTAGATTTTCAACACGAACCGCCCTTTGCTGGGCCCGCAGAGCGTGCGTTCGATTGAACACGCTGGCGCTGGGGGTTGGGCCCTCAATGGACAGTGAAGCGTAGCGCAAATACCAAGGAGGTCGCGCAATGAGCAACGACGATTTAAAGATCCCAACAGACTACGGGTTTGCCCGTATTGGTGGGGTGATGAACTACCTGACCCGCGAGTTTGTCACGGACCTGCATGCCTTCGACATGGCCGCTCTGGCTTCGCTCTCACGGTTAACGAGCAATCAGCCAAGGGGGGAAATGACCATCCAGGCCAATGCCTACTCCAAAGAAGAGCAAAGCGCATGGAGCGTCAGCGCCGCGGCAAAGGCAAGTGCTAACTTCCCGCTGTGCAGCGTGGCCCTAGAGTTTCATACCGACCAAAGCGCAGGCGAGCTATCAACGGCCTCCGGCATGAAGTTAACCGTCGGTTACGCGGTGCGCGATTATAAAATCAAGCTGTCCAGGGACGTTACTGCCGCCGAGCTGTATCAATGCGCCACTCCCCGATTCAAAGAAGCTTATGATGCCATTGCCAACGCCGAAACACCGGAAGACTGGCTGGCGGCATATATGGACTTTCAGGAAGACTATGGGCACGGCTTCATTACCAGCCTCGAGCTCATAAGCTGCGCGGCCGGAAACCTCAGCGTTCAATACACTTCCCGCGCCACTCAGAACGCTCAGAAATGGGGTGGCAGCATCACCGTTGGCGGCGTGGGAGGCGGCGCCAGCGCCTGTACCGAGTACGCCAAAAGCCAGCAAGCCGCCGGCTCGCAGGGTACCTTGACCGCCAATGTGTGTGGGGTACCTGCGGAGTCGCCCGCCATGAACTGGGCCAGGACGTTGATAACCAGTTATGCCGAAAAAAGCATCGACACCCTTACTCAACGCCCACCGTCGGCCATTGCCATTCCCGTCACCGCTGCCAAGTTACCGGACATCCCGAAGATCACCCCGCCCAGCAAAGGCGATGGTCTTCCGCCGGTGAAGATGAACCTGAACAGCAACAAGGACCTGGTTGACTACCTCAAACTCAAGGCCCTGCTGAAAGACGGTGGAGACATCCATTCGCTGCCTGACTGGGATGAGTGCAAGAAGAAGCCGGACGAAAGTCGTGCTCAGGTTCAGGAGGCGTTGAATCGGCACAGTTCGGCGATCAAGAAATCTGTTGATGAGCTGAAGTTCTCGGATGTCGCGGTCAGCAGCCCATCAGCGATAGAAGCAATACCTTCAACCTTACCCGCCGCGAGACGCCTGCGCGCCAGCGCTCGGGAAAACTCCGCTTCGGGTGATATTGATTTTGGCGACTATGCCATTTGCGGTTTCGGCTTCGAGAGCTACAGCAAATACCTGCCTGCGCTGAAGAGCAAAATTGCCGTACCGACGAAAACAGGGTTCTTTCTGGTAAAGCACAACCTTTTCATTGCAGCTCGACAGATTTTTGCAGCCTACCTTAATTACATAAAAGACTTGCCTGAAGCCATCCGGGGAACCCACATCGATAGTACGATGGCAGCGCGTTTCAGTGAGCTGCTGTCGCAGTACGTTAGCCGCTCCAGACAAGAGCTCAGGAACCGCCGGGAGGACGGTGATAAGTATTTCTCTGGTGCCGACTATGAACATACCGTCGCCACATTCGAGCGCACCCTGAGAAATGATGGCGTACTGCGTGGTGCCGTGAAAATCTACGATTACTTCATGGCGAACTTTGAAACGTTCTCAGCCGCCCCGTTCGGCTTCGCCCTGACAGTCACCAGCCCGAGCAATGAAACCGTGTATTTGAGTAGCGACGAACGCTATTCATTTCTACCTTCCTGGTTTTCGCTCCCCAACAAATCCATGTCTACCATGACCAAGCCTGTGATGGATTACACGGTGGCGAAGAACAGTTGCCGCTTTATTCCAGTCATTCGGATCGTCAATGACAACGCCTGCATTGTCTTGGCCACCTACACCAATAACCTGGCGCCCCCTCTTAAAGACTTTACGTTTCCCTGGCAGTTGAGCGTTCGGACAATCGATGCGTTCGACTATGCTCCCAGCGGTAGCGAGCCCGTCGAGTTTGGAGGCTCCGGCTGGTTGGCCGTCTGTATGGCAAAGGAAAATGGAACGGCCGTCGCGTTCCCGAGCATCGTGCCGGTTAACTATCCCGAATATGTTGTATTTGGCATATTCAGGCAGGGTCTCCCCCCGATACCGGGCGTAATGAAATACACCGCCTCGCTCCAGGGCTTCCATATCGAGAGGACCGCCAGCGGGGAGCTCAACCTCGTCGGCGCTCAGGACCGGGCCGTTCAGCGCTGGCCTGTCAGTAGAACGGGCGAGCCGTACGTCAGCGTTGATTTTTCCACCCCGCCCGGTGCCTTCACCGTTCCAGGGGAGGTAAAACTTAAGCCGATTGACTACGCAAGTTTGCCTGGCGCAACGATCAAGGGCATTCCCATGTGGTATGAGTTTCCGTTTGAACAGTTCAAGAAATCCATACTCGATGGCTACGAATAGCGCACACCGGTCAACTTAGGTTTACCGACGTTGTTGACCGGGCTCAACACCCGGTCTTCGCTGTCAACGCCGCAGCGTTTTGTCGTCGAACGATCGGCTAGAATGGCCTACCCGCCGTTACCGAGCCGACCATGACCGATACCTCCGCCACGCCCTTGCATTACGCCCAGATCGACTGGGACGAACAGGGCCGCCCGCATTCGCGGCAGTACGACGACATCTACTTCTCGAAAGAGCAGAGCCTGGCCGAAACCCAGCATGTGTTCATCGACCAGAACGACCTGCACCAGCGCTTTGCGGCCATGGCCGACGGCCAGTGCCTGGTGATCGGCGAGACCGGTTTCGGCACCGGGCTGAATTTTTTCTGTGCCTGGCGAGTATTCGCCGAATGCGCGCCGGCGGGGGCGCGGCTGCATTTTGTGAGTGTCGAAAAGTACCCGCTGACCCGCGCCGACCTGACCCGCGCACTGGCCCTGTGGCCAGAACTGGCGCCGTACAGCGCGCCGCTGCTGGCACAGTATGTAGCGGTGCACGAGGGCTTTCAGCAGTTCGTCTTCGAGCAGGGCCGGGTAACCTTGACGCTGATGATCGGCGATGCCCTGGAACAATTGCCGCAACTGGATGCGGCGGTCGATGCGTGGTTCCTCGACGGCTTCGCACCGGCAAAGAACCCGGACATGTGGACCCCGGAACTGTTCGCACAGATCGGCCGCTTGTCGGCACCAGGGGCAACCCTCGGCACCTTCACCAGCACCGGCTGGGTGCGCCGCGGTCTGGGCGCGGTGGGGTTCAAGGTGAAACGCATTCCCGGTATCGGTAAGAAATGGGAGATCTCTCGTGGGTTGTTTCTCGGCTGGCCGGAAGATCAGCCGCAGCCGCCCTCGCCGCCCTGGTACCAGCGCCCGGCGCCGCTCAGCGGGCCGCGTCAAGCACTGGTGATCGGCGCCGGCCTGGCCGGCTGCTCGACGGCGGCGAGCCTGGCCGCGCGCGGCTGGCAGGTGACGCTGCTGGAGCGGCATGCAGCGCCGGCGCGCGAAGCCTCGGGCAATCCGCAAGGGGTGCTGTACCTGAAGTTGTCTGCGCATGGTACCGCGCTGTCGCGGTTCATCCTGAGTGGCTACGGCTACACCCGGCGCGTGTTGGAAGCGTTGCCGCGTGGGCGTGACTGGGATGATTGCGGGGTGCTGCAACTGGCCTTCGACGACAAGGAAGAGCAGCGCCAGGCGCGGCTGGCCGAGGCGTTCCCGGCGGAACTGCTGCAACGGCTGGATCGTGCCCAGGCCCAGGCCCAGGCCGGGGTGGCGCTGGCCAGTGGCGGATTGTTCTACCCGGAAGGTGGCTGGGTGCATCCGCCGGCATTGTGCGAGTGGCAGGCACGGCAGCCGAATGTGCGGCTGCTGACCCATCATGAGGTGCTGGAGCTGCGCAAGGTCGAGGGGCTGTGGCAGGCCTGGGACGGCGAGCGCTTGCTGGCCAGCGCACCGCTGGTGGTGCTGGCCGGGGCCGCAGACATTCATCGCTTTGCGCCGTGTGCAGCGCTGCCGCTGAAGCGGATTCGCGGGCAGATCAGCCGCTTGCCGATGACCGACGCGAGCCAGGCGCTGGCCACCGTGGTCTGCGCCGAGGGCTATGTGGCACCACCGCGCCTCGGTGAGCATACGCTGGGGGCGAGTTTTGATTTCCACAGTACCGAGGTGACGCCAACCGTGGCCGAGCATGTCAGCAACCTTGGCTTGCTGGACGAGATTTCGCCGGACCTGGCTGAGCGGCTCGGGGCTGCCGGGCTGGACCCTCAGGCGTTGCAGGGACGCGCGGCGTTTCGCTGTACCAGTCCGGATTATTTACCGATGGTCGGACCGCTGGCGGATCGCCAGCGGTTTGCCGAGGCGTATGCGCTGCTGGCCAAGGATGCACGGCAGGTGCCTGATGTGGCTTGCCCATGGGTTGAGGGGCTCTATGTGAACAGTGGGCATGGATCGCGCGGGCTGATCACTGCGCCGTTGTCCGGCGAACTGATTGCCGCCTGGGTCAGCGGTGGGCCGTTGCCGGTGCCGTTGGCTGTGGCCCAGGCGTGCCATCCGAATCGGTTTATGTTGCGAGAGTTGATTCGGGGTAAGAGGTAAACGTTGAGCGCTGGTTTATCTGGTGGGAGCCTGGCGGCGTTGAGCCGCCTGCTCAGCGCCTACCTGCTGAGCCCGCCGGAGCGCTTCAGTGACCAGCTGGAACACACGGCACAGATGGAAAGCGAGACCCGGGTGCCGACCGTCGACAGCCTGGTGGGGAACAAGCGCTAGTCACGGCCGCAGGAGGTTTCGCGTAGCATGTGCGAAACCTCCTGCGGACCGATGCCCTTACTTATGCTGATTCCTTACGACCAACTCGAAGCCGAGACCCTGACCCGCCTGATCGAGGACTTCGTCACCCGCGACGGCACCGACAACGGCGACGATACCCCGCTGGAAACCCGCGTACTGCGTGTGCGCCAAGCGTTGGCAAAAGGTCAGGCGTTTATCCTGTTCGACCTGGAAAGCCAGCAATGCCAATTGCTGGCCAAGCATGATGTACCGCGCGAACTGTTCGAGTAATCAGGCGTCTTCGGGTTTGCCGCGCAGTGCGACGATGCGGTGATAAACCTCAGCGCGGTGCACCTGGATATCCCGGGGGGCGCTGATACCGAAACGGACCGTATTGCCGTCCACCTCCAGTACCTGAACCTTGATGTTGTCGTCGATGGCGATGATCTCGCCGATTTCGCGTCCTATGACCAGCATCTTCGAATCCTCCACAGACAGGGGAAACGGCAGACTGCGCCTGGAGTAGGATGGCAGCAATGGGCTTTGGGATAATTAGACTTTTCCTACTTTTCGCGGGGAACTTGCCTACAAAATACTGTGGCCAGGCACCCCCTGTAGGCGCTGGCTTGCCTGCGCCTACAGGCGTTACGCTGTTTCATTGCTGCAAGCGCGGCCCCAGCATGAGCACCGTCGCACCGAGCACGCACAACGCCGCCCCCAGCCAGTCGCTGCCCAGCGGCCTGGCCTTCTCCACCAGCGCCAGCCACAGCAACGAGGTGACGATATAGATGCCGCCATACGCCGCATACGCCCGCCCGGCATAGGCCGCCTCGACCCGCGTCAGGATCAGTCCGAACAGCGTCAGGCTGAGCAGCGCCGGGACGATCCACCAGGCGCTCTTGCCCAGCCGCAACCACAGGTAGAAGGCATAGCAGCCGCCAATCTCGAACAGCGCCGCAAGAAAGAACCAAACGTAATTGACCATGCCATACCCCTGGCGCTGCGCAAAAGCGCCAAGGATACCCCAGGCACCACGCTATGCCTGCGCCGGCTTGCCCTTGGCACGCATTTTTTCGGCCATGTTCGCCATCTCGTCGTAGAGCGCCTGCGGGTTGTGCTGCTTGAGCTGCCAGGCCATCCGCCCCTGCTCGTGCGGGAGAATCATGAACGCCCCGGCGGCCACCTGCTGGTAGATGTAATCGGCAATCTCGCTGGCACTGATCGGCGAGCTTTCCAGCAGCTTGCCGACCTGCGCCTTCATCGCCGGGGTGGGGCCACGGAACGAGTCGAGCAGGTTGGTCTGGAAGAACGACGGGCACACCACATGCACCGCCACTTCCTGCTGCCGTAATTCCACCAGCAGGCTTTCCGACAACGCCACCACACCGGCCTTGGCCACGTTGTAGTTGCTCATCGCCGGGCCCTGCATCAACGCGGCCATGGAAGCGATGTTGATGATCCGCCCCTTGCTGCGTTGCAACTGCGGCAGAAACGCCTTGCAGCCCTTGACCACGCCCATCAGGTTGATTGCGATCTGCCAGTCCCAATCCTCCAGCGACAGCTCGGCGAAGAACCCGCCCGAGGCGACCCCAGCGTTATTGACGATCACATCGACACCGCCAAGCTTCTCTTCGCAGGCCTGGGCCAGGGCGGTGAGCTGACTGTAGTCGCGCACGTCGCAGCGCTGCGTGAAGCCGTCGCCGCCGGCCTGGCGGACCAGCGCCAGGGTTTCCTTGAGGCCGGCTTCGTTGACGTCGCTGAGCGCCAGTTGCCAGCCTTCGCGGGCCCAGCGCAGGGCAATTTCCCGGCCCAGGCCGGAACCGGCGCCAGTGATCATCATGCGGTTTTGCATAGCGGGATGCCTTGTTCTGCCTTGTAGGTGAAGGCCAGTGTAGCGAAGGCGATCCGCAGCCCCACGCTGTATCAGGATGCTGAATGGCGCAGGCAAACAATCGATAAAACTTTCCGCCCTACGCCGCGGTCGGAACTACAAGCGGACATGATTCCCCATGACCGAACAGCTCCCTCTCGCCATATAGGACTTTGCCATGGGCACCCTACTCATCATCATCCTGATTCTGCTGTTGATTGGTGGCTTGCCGGTATTCCCCCACTCCCGAAGCTGGGGTTACGGGCCATCGGGGATCATCGGTACGGTGTTGATCATCCTGCTGATCCTGTTGTTGCTCGGCAAGATATGAAAAAGCAGCTGCAAGCCTCTAGCTGCAAGCGCCAAGCCGATCGGCTTGGCGCTTGAGACTAGCGCTTGCAGCTGCTTCTTCTTGCAGCTTGCAGCTTATAGCTGCCTCAATGACTCACTGCACCGCTGGCGCCCAGGCCGGTTTGCGAACGAACGAACTGCGGGAAGAACAGCGCACGTTCCTCGTCAGCCGCTTTCGACTTGTCAGTGATCGAGAAGAACCAGATCCCGACGAACGCAATCAGCATCGAGAACAGCGCCGGGTACTCGTACGGGTAGATGGCTTTCTCGTGACCGAGGATCTGCACCCAGATGGTCGGGCCCAACACCATCAGCGTCACGGCACTGACCAGGCCCATCCAGCCACCAATCATCGCCCCGCGGGTGGTCAGCTTCTTCCAGTACATCGAGAGCAGCAGTACCGGGAAGTTGCAACTGGCCGCAATCGAGAACGCCAGGCCAACCATGAAGGCGATGTTCTGGCTTTCGAAGAGGATACCCAGGCCGATGGCCAGCACTGCCAGGGCAATGGTGGTGATCTTCGACACGCGGATTTCGTCCTTGTCGTTGACCTTGCCTTTGCGCCAGACGCTGGCATACAGGTCATGCGACACCGCCGATGCACCGGCCAGGGTCAGGCCGGCAACCACGGCAAGGATGGTGGCGAAGGCCACTGCCGAGATGAAGCCGAGGAAGATGCTGCCACCCACCGCATTGGCCAGGTGCACCGCCGCCATGTTGTTGCCACCCAACAGGGCGCCAGCGGCGTCCTTGAACGCAGGGTTGGTGCTGACCAGCAGGATCGCGCCGAAGCCGATGATGAAGGTCAGGATGTAGAAGTAACCGATGAAGCCAGTGGCATACAGCACGCTCTTGCGCGCTTCCTTGGCGTCGCTCACGGTGAAGAAGCGCATCAGGATGTGCGGCAGGCCAGCGGTACCGAACATCAGCGCCAGGCCGAGCGAGAACGCCGAGATCGGGTCTTTCACCAGGCCACCCGGGCTCATGATCGCGTCACCTTTCGGGTGAACCTTGATCGCCTCGGAGAACAGCAGGTTGAAGTCGAAGTTGACGTGTTTCATCACCATCAGCGCCATGAAGCTGGCACCGGAGAGCAGCAGCACGGCCTTGATGATCTGTACCCAGGTGGTTGCGAGCATGCCGCCGAACAGCACGTACATGCACATCAGGATGCCCACCAGGATGACCGCCACATGGTAGTCGAGGCCGAACAGCAGCTGGATCAGCTTGCCGGCACCGACCATCTGCGCGATCAGGTAGAAGGCCACCACCACCAGCGAACCGGAGGCCGACAGGGTGCGGATTTCTTTCTGGCCGAGGCGATACGAGGCCACGTCGGCGAAGGTGTATTTGCCAAGGTTACGCAGGCGCTCGGCGATCAGGAACAGAATGATCGGCCAGCCGACGAGGAAGCCGATCGAGTAGATCAGGCCGTCGTAGCCAGAGGTGAACACCAGCGCGGAAATACCCAGGAAGGACGCGGCCGACATGTAGTCGCCGGCAATCGCCAGGCCGTTCTGGAAGCCGGTAATGCGCCCGCCGGCGGCGTAGTAGTCGGACGCCGAGTTGTTGCGCTTGGACGCCCAGTAGGTGATGCACAGGGTCGCGCCGACGAAGGCGACGAACATGAGGATCGCGGCGATGTTCAGCGGTTGTTTGTGGACCTCGCCGGTCAGGGCGTCGGCGGCCCAGACGGCCGGCGCAAAGGCGCCGATGGCCAGTGTTGCGAGTAGGCGCCGGATCATTGCTGAGCCTCCTTCAGGATCGCGTTGTTCAGCTCGTCGAATTCACCGTTGGCGCGACGTACATAGATCGCGGTAAGCACGAAGGCCGAAAGGATCAGACCGACACCGAGGGGGATGCCCCAGGTGATCGAAGAGGTCGCGCTGAGTTTGGCACCGAGGATTTGTGGTCCGTAGGCGATCAGCAGAATGAAACCGGAGTAGAGCCCCAGCATGATCGCCGAAAGAATCCAGGCGAATCGTTCCCTTTTTGTTACCAGCTCCTTGAACCGAGGGCTGTTTTGTATCGATAGATAAATGCTGTCGTTCATTGTTTTTGTCCTCGCAGCACAGATTAGGTAGTACCCACCGCCACTTTATGCTTGCTTCGGACGCACTCCAGACGACCTTAGTCTTAGATGTAAAACTCTTTTGCAGAAGCGGTAACAGCCCTGAACGACAAGGGCCGCACGCCTGTTTGCAAGCGTGCGGCCCCAGAAGGTGCGAGATAGAGGCTTCAGGCCATTATTTGCCGGTCCACTCGGCGACGCGCTCGGGGTGTTTGGCGACCCAGTCCTTGGCGGCGGCGTCGGGCTTGGCGCCCTCTTGAATGGCCAACATGACCTCGCCGATTTCGTCTTTCGACTGCCAGGCGAACTTTTTCAGGAACGCCGCCACTTCCGGCGCCTTCGCGCTCAGCGCCTTACTGCCAATGTTGTTGACGGTTTCGGCAGCGCCGTAGACGCCTTTCGGGTCATCGAGGAAGCGCAGTTTCCACTTGGCGAACATCCAGTGCGGCACCCAACCGGTCACGGCAATCGACTGCTGCTTGGCGTAGGCACGGCCCAGTTCGGCGGTCATTGCCGCGCCGGAACTGGCTTGCAGTTTGTAGCCGGTCAGGTCGTAGTCCTTGATCGCCTGATCGGTCTTGAGCATGACCCCGGAGCCGGCGTCGATGCCGACGATCTTTTTCTTGAAACTGTCGTCGGTCTTCAGGTCGGCCAGCGATTGCGCCTTGACGTACTCGGGCACGATCAGACCAATCTTGGCGTCCTTGAAGTTGGGCCCGTAGTCGACCACGTTGTCTTTATTCTTGGCCCAATATTCGCCGTGGGTGACCGGCAGCCAGGCCGAGAGCATGGCGTCGAGTTTGCCGGTGGCCACGCCCTGCCACATGATCCCGGTGGCAACCGGCATCAGCTTGACGTCGTAGCCGAGCTTTTGCTTGATGACTTCGGCAGCGACATGCGTCGTCGCCACACTGTCGGACCAGCCATCGACATAGCCGATGCTCACTTCCTTGGCCATCGCCTGCAGGGCGCCCATTGCCAGTACCAGAGCGGTGCCCGCCCCCAGGAGTCGTCGCATTTTCATCAAAGCTTCCCCTCGTCACGTCACGGAACCTGCATCATCGGCCGCAGGCGTCGCCGAACCTGCTCTGGCAGCGACCTCGAAACATCGAGAAACGACATCACCTTGCCAGCAGGGCCCGAGGCGCCGGGCGCTACCGCCGCCTCCGCCCGAACTTTGCATGCCAAGGCTTTAGCTGGCGGGATTTGCAGGTAGTATTGGCGGCTTTGTTCCTGCACCGGTTGGTTCCATGCCCTCGACTGCCCGCTTTCCCCTGCTGCCCTATGTTCTTGCCTGCCTGCTCGGTCTGTTGGCCCTGGGGGGGCTCTGGTACGGCTTAGGCAAGCCGGTGGTGCTGCCGGACGCTGCCAGCGCCACGCACAAATTGCAGTGTGCTTCGTACACCCCGTTCGCCAAGGACCAATCACCGTTCGACCAGCCGTTCACCCTGCGACCGGCGCGGATCGATGCCGACCTGGCCTTGCTGGCGAAACGTTTCGAGTGCATCCGTACCTACTCGATGGCCGGCCTGGAAGGTATTCCGGCGGTGGCGCGCAAGTATGGCCTGAAGGTGATGCTCGGGGCCTGGGTCAACGGTAATGCCGTGGACACCGACAAGGAGGTCAAGGCGCTGATCGCTTCGGCCAATGCCAACCCCGACGTGGTCTCGGCAGTGATCGTCGGCAACGAAACCCTGCTGCGCAAAGAGGTGACCGGGGCACGCCTGGCCGAGCTGATCGGCCAGGTCAAGCGCGAGGTGACGGTGCCGGTGACCTACGCCGATGTCTGGGAATTCTGGCTGCAGCACCCGGAAATCGCGCCGGCCGTGGACTTCCTGACCATTCACCTGCTGCCGTACTGGGAAGACGAGCCCAAGGGCATCAGCGATGCCCTCGCGCATGTGGGCGAGATTCGCCAGGTGTTCGGCAACCGCTTTGCACCCAAGGACATCCTGATCGGCGAGACCGGCTGGCCGAGCGAAGGTCGCCAGCGCGAGACGGCCGTGCCGAGCCGGGTGAACGAGGCGTTGTTCATTCGCGGCTTTGTCGCCATGGCCGAGGAGCATGGCTGGAAGTACAACCTGATCGAGGCGTTCGACCAGCCGTGGAAGCGTGCCAGCGAAGGTGCGGTGGGCGGTTACTGGGGGCTGTATGACGCCGACCGCCAGGACAAGGGCGTACTCGAAGGGCCGGTGAGCAACCTGCCGTACTGGCCGCAGTGGCTGGCGGTGAGTGGGCTGGTGTTCTTCGGCACCTTGCTGCTGGCAGGACGGGTGCGCGATGCGCGCGCCGGCTGGCTGTTGCCATTACTGGCGGCGCTGGGTGCGGCGAGCCTGGGCTTGTGGGGCGAACTGGTACGAGTGAACAGCCGGTTTGTCGGCGAATGGCTCTGGGCGGTGTTGCTGGCAGGCCTGAACCTGCTGGTGCTAGCCCACGCGGCGCTGGCCCTGGCCGAGCGCCGCGGCTGGCGTGAGCGGGCGTATGCCTGGCTGCAGGCGCGTGCAGGCTGGTGGGTAGCGGCGGCCGGCTTTGCCGCGGCGGTGAGCATGCTGGCGATGGTCTTCGACCCGCGCTATCGTAGCTTCCCGAGTGCGGCGCTGGTGTTGCCGGCGCTGGTGTACCTGTTGCGCCCGGTACGGGTGCCGCGAGCCGAGGTGGCGCTGCTGGCCTTCATCGTCGGTGCCGGAGTGGCGCCGCAACTCTGGCGCGAAGGGCTGGAAAGCCAGCAGGCCTGGGTGTGGGCCGGAGTGAGCGTGCTGATGGTGGCGGCCCTGTGGCGGTGCCTGCGGGTCAGGGGCCAGTAACCCCAATCACGGGACGAGCCCGCGCCCACAAAGGCAGCGCCTACAGGTCAAACGCAAATGGCTGTGGAACCGCCCTTGCGCACCAGGCGCAACCCCGCCAGCACCACCGCGAACACGGCGATACTCGCCGTGTACAACACCAGCGCCGGGATCCCCACCACCAGCGCCAGTACGGCCACGGCCCAGCCGGCACAGCGTGGCAACACAAACGCCAGCAGCGCCAGCCCCAACGCCAACCAGGCGATCACCCGGAAATGAATCAGGTAGCCCAGCGTCGAGCGCACGCCGCACTCCCACTGCTGCACCTGCGCGCTGCACAGCCCGACCCATTGCGGGTCCTCCATGAACCCATAGCGCACGGCATAACTGGCAGCCAGCCACAGCGGCAGGAATACCAGCAAGGCGATCAGCGGTAATCGGCGGGACATGCACTACTCCACAATCTGAAAAATCGGCGCCCAGCATAATCGCCCAAGCCGTCTATGCAAGGCAAAAGCGCCGGGGCCAGCTACTTTAAACCGCAGAGAAATGGAACCAATTGTTGCCGCAGCCACGCTCGGCACGGCACCATCTGGGACGATAAATGCCGGAGCGCCAGGCAACTTTGCCGATAAGCCAAGTGTCCTAGCCTGCGTAACGCCTTTTGCCTTTGCTTATTCCGGGGATCCGTCATGCTTCGATCACTGCGCCTCGCTACCCTGTTGGGTGGCCTCCTGCTAAGTGCGGCCGCGTCAGCGCGGGACGTCGACGCGGCCACCTACGGTTACCCGCTGACCAACCCATTCGAGGCCACCATCGCCTCTACCCCGCCCGACCTGCGCCCCGAGCTGCCCAGCGACGAGGATATCAACCAGGCCGACTATCAACTGAACCTGCGCCCGGAACGGGCCTTCACCCTGCCGGACAATTTCTGGCCGGTGAAGAAGCTGCGCTACCGCCTGGCCCGTCAAGACCATCCGGCACCGCTGATCTTCCTGATTGCCGGCACCGGCGCGCCGTATTCCAGCAGCCTCAACGAGTACCTGAAAAAGCTCTACTACAAAGCCGGCTACCACGTGGTGCAGCTGTCGTCGCCGACCAGCTACGACTTCATCAGCGCCGCCTCGCGCTTTGCCACCCCCGGGATCAGCAGCGAGGACGCCGAGGACCTGTACCGCGTGATGCAAAGCGTGCGCGCCCAGCACCCGCGCCTGCCGGTCAGCGACTATTACCTCACCGGCTACAGCCTCGGTGCACTGAACGCCGCCTTCGTCAGCCACCTCGACGAAACCCGGCGCAGCTTCAATTTCAAGCGCGTGCTGCTGCTCAACCCACCGGTGAACCTCTACACCTCGATCACCAACCTCGACAAGCTGGTGCAAACCCAGGTCAAGGGCGTCACCAGCAGCACCACGTTCTATGAGCTGGTGCTGAACAAGCTGACCCGCTACTTCCAGCAGAAAGGTTACGTCGACCTCAACGACGCCCTGCTCTACGACTTCCAGCAGTCGCGCCAGCAGCTGTCCAATGAACAGATGGCGATGCTGATCGGCACCTCGTTCCGCTTCTCCTCGGCCGACATCGCGTTCACCTCCGACCTGATCAACCGCCGCGGCCTGATCATTCCGCCGAAGTACCCGATCACCGAAGGCAGCAGCCTCACGCCGTTCTTCAAGCGCGCGCTGCAATGCGATTTCGACTGTTACCTCACCGAGCAGGTGATCCCCATGTGGCGCGCTCGCACCGATGGCGGCAGCCTGCTGCAACTGATCGACCAGGTCAGCCTCTACGCGCTCAAGGACTACCTGCACAAAAGCCCGAAAATCGCCGTGATGCACAACGCCGACGACGTCATCCTCGGCCCCGGCGATATCGGCTTCCTGCGTGCCACCTTCGGCGACCGGCTGACCCTGTACCCGCTCGGCGGCCATTGCGGCAACATCAATTACCGCGTCAACAGCGACGCCATGCTGGAGTTTTTCCGTGGTTAAAAAATTCCTCCTGCTGGCGACCCTGCTCGCCAGCGGCCCCTTGCTCGCCGATGAAACGCCGCCCGCCGCCAGCGCCATCGACACGGACGGTTTCACCGAGCCGCTCAAGGCACTGAAGTTCAACCCGGGCTTGGACCAGCGCGAGTTCGAGCGCTCGACGCTGAACGCGCTCAACGTCTACGACCCGCTGGAGTCGATGAACCGGCGCATCTATCACTTCAACTACCGCTTCGACCAGTGGCTGTTCCTGCCGGTGGTCAATGGCTATCGCTACATCACCCCGACCTTGCTGCGCAGCGGCGTCAGCAACTTCTTCAGCAACCTCGGCGATGTGCCGAACCTGTTCAACAGTTTGTTGCAGCTCAAGGGCAAGCGCTCGATGGAGATCACCGCGCGGCTGTTGCTGAACACCACCATCGGCGTCGCCGGCCTGTGGGACCCGGCGACCAAGATGGGCCTGCCGCACCAGAGCGAAGACTTCGGCCAGACCCTGGGCTTCTACGGCGTGCCCGAGGGCCCGTACCTGATGCTGCCGATTCTCGGTCCGTCGAACCTGCGCGATACCGGCGGCCTGGCGGTGGACTACAGCGCCGAGAACTGGATCAACTTCCTCAACGTTGCCGAGGTCAGCGCCAACCACCCGGAAGTCTGGATACTGCGCGCTATCGACAAGCGTTACACCACCCGCTTCCGCTACGGGCAGACGAACTCGCCGTTCGAGTATGAAAAGGTCCGTTACGTGTACACCGCGGCGCGCAAGCTGCAGATCGCCGAGTAAGCGCGCTCAAGCTGGCGCGGGCAGGCCGAGGAACTGGCAGAGCTGTTCGCGCTTGGCCAGGGCATCGCGCCGGCCCAACTCGATCAGCTCGCTGCAATAGCCGGCTTCGAACAGCAGGTAGCTGAGCACGCCGGCGCCGCTGGTCTTGGTCGCCCCCGGCCCGCGCAGGAATACCCGCAGCGCCGCCGGCAGTTCGCGGCGGTGGCGGGCGGCGATTTCGTCCAGCGGCTGGCTGGGCGCTACCACCAGCACCTCCACCGGGGCCATGCCCAGGCGCCGCTTGTTCAGATCGGCTGGCAGCAGATGACTGAGGTAATTGAGCCGTTGCAGCAGCTCCAGGTCGTCTTCCAGGCTGTCGATGAAGGTGCTGTTGAGCAGGTGCCCGCCGATCTGTGCAAGGCTGGGCTGCACGCCGCTGAAAATCCGTTGCTGTCCATCACCCGGCGCCGGCTGGTGCGGGTTGCCACTGACCCCGACCACCAGCACCCGGCTCGCACCCAGGTGCAACGCCGGGCTGATCGGTGCCGACTGGCGTACCGCGCCGTCGCCGTAGTACTCCTGGCCGAGCTTGATCGGCGCAAACAGCAGCGGAATCGCCGAGCTGGCCAGCAGGTGCTCGACGCTCAGCCGGGTGGGCATGCCGATACGCCGGTGGCGCAGCCAGGGGTCGATGGCGCCCTTGCCCTGATAGAAGGTCACGGCCTGGCCGGATTCGTAGCCGAAGGCGGTCACTGCCACGGCGCGCAGTTGCTGTTGTTCGATGGCATGGCCGATGCCGTCGAGATCGAGGTGGTCGTTGAGCAGTGTGCGCAGTGGCGAGCTGTCGAGCAGGGCCACCGGCGCCTGGGCACCGAGGCCGAGCAGGCTATGGCCGACGAAGCGGCTGGCCTGGCGGATCACCCCGGGCCAGTCGCTGCGCAGCACCTGGTGGCTGCGAAAGCCCTGCCAGAAGGCCGTGAGGCGGCGGATGGCCTCGGGAAAATGCAGGGCACCGCTGGCCAGGGTGACGGCGTTGATCGCGCCGGCGGAGGTGCCGACGATGACCGGAAACGGGTTGGCGGCGCCAGGCGGCAGCAGATCGGCGATGCCGGCCAGCACGCCGACCTGATAGGCGGCACGGGCGCCGCCGCCGGAGAGGATCAGGCCGGTGATGGGTGGGGCTGCTGGCATTGCGATCCTCCCTGGGTGTTGGTGGTGCGGCTATCGCGACCCGACGCGTCCCGCGATGGCGTCCTCAGCGTTTTTCGTAAAGCCGCGGCGCCCCCGGCGGACGCGACTTGAAACGCCGATGCGCCCACAGGTACTGCGCCGGGCAGGCGCGCAAGGCGGTTTCGATCCAGCGGTTGATCCGCAGGCAGTCGGCTTCTTCGGTCGCCCCCGGGAAGTCCTCCAGCGGTGCATGGATCACCAGACGATAACCGCTGCCATCGGCCAGCCGCTCCTGGGTGAACGGGATCACCCGCGCCTTGCCCAGCCGGGCAAACTTGGTGGTCGCGGTTACCGTGGCCGCCTCGATGCCGAACAACGGCACAAACAAGCTCTGTTTGGCGCCGTAGTCCTGGTCTGGCGCATACCAGATGGCCCGACCGGAACGCAGCAGCTTGAGCATGCCTCGCACGTCCTCGCGCTCCACCGCCAGCGAATCGAGGTTGTGCCGCTCGCGGCCACGCCGCTGGACATAGTCGAACAGCGGGTTCTTGTGCTCGCGGTACATGCCGTCGATGGTGTGCTCCTGGCCGAGCAACGCTGCGCCGATTTCCAGCGTGGTGAAATGCAGGGCCATCAGGATGGCACCCTGGCCATCACGCTGCGCCGCCTGCAGATGCTCCAGACCCTCGATGTGTGCCAGGCGCGCCAATCGGGCCTTTGGCCACCACCAGCTCATGGCCATTTCGAAGAAGGCGATGCCGGTGGAGGCGAAGTTTTCCTTCAGCAAACGGGTCCGCTCGACGGACGGTAATGCCGGGAAGCAAAGCTCCAGGTTGCGCGCCGCAATATAGCGGCGTTCGCCGGCAACCCGGTACATCAGCGCACCGAGGGCACGGCCGAGCACCAGCAAAGCCCGGTACGGCAGCTGCACGATCAGCCACAGCAGGCCCAGCCCCAGCCACAGCGGCCAGAAACGCGGGTGTAGAAAGTACGGACGAAAACGCGGGCGATCCATTCAAGATTCCGGAAAGACAATGGCCGCGCATTCTACAACGGTTCGGTGCGGGTTGCGGCTAACCGGCGTTCTCGTTATAAGTCTGGGCACTTTTTCGTAACAAGCCGCCCGATGCAGACCATGAGCCAAACCCAGACGCCAGACCAAGAACCCGTGTTCCAGCTCAAGGGCAGCATGCTCGCCATCACCGTGCTGGAACTTGCGCAGAACAACCTCGAAGGCCTCGATCGACAGCTGGCGACCAAGGTTGCCCAAGCGCCGAATTTCTTCAGCAATACCCCGCTGGTACTGGCGCTGGACAAACTCCCGGCCGGCGAAGGCGCGATCGACCTGCCGGGGCTGATGCGCGTCTGCCGCCATCACGGCCTGCGCACCCTGGCGATCCGCGCCAGCCGCATCGAGGACATTGCTGCCGCCATCGCCATCGACCTGCCGGTGCTGCCGCCGTCCGGCGCCCGCGAGCGGCCGCTGGAGCCGGAGCCCGAGGTGAAGAAGCCTGAGCCGGCGCCTACCCCGCCGCCGCCACCGGAACCGACCATCAAGCCGACCAAGATCATCACCACGCCGGTCCGTGGCGGCCAGCAGATCTACGCCCAGGGTGGCGATCTGGTGGTGATCGCCTCGGTCAGCCCGGGTGCGGAACTTCTCGCCGATGGCAACATCCATGTCTACGGCGCGATGCGCGGCCGCGCGCTGGCCGGGATCAAGGGCAACACCAAGGCGCGGATCTTTTGCCAGCAGATGACCGCCGAACTGGTTTCGATTGCCGGGCAATACAAGGTGTCCGAAGATCTGCGCCGCGATCCGCTGTGGGGCGCCGGGGTGCAGGTCAGCCTGTCCGGTGACGTGTTGAACATCACACGTCTTTAACGGATACTGCCGCCATTTTCCGCGCAACTTTTCCATATGTTGCCGTGTTTGTATTTTTTGGGACGTGAAGTCCTTTTTCTTTAGGGGTGATACACCTTGGCCAAGATTCTCGTGGTTACATCCGGCAAGGGTGGTGTGGGTAAGACCACCACCAGCGCCGCTATCGGTACCGGCCTCGCACTGCGTGGCCACAAGACGGTCATCGTCGACTTCGACGTCGGCCTGCGTAACCTCGACCTGATCATGGGCTGCGAACGCCGCGTGGTGTACGACTTCGTCAACGTGGTCAACGGCGAAGCCAACCTGCAACAGGCCCTGATCAAGGACAAGCGCCTTGAGAACCTGTTCGTACTGGCCGCCAGCCAGACCCGTGACAAGGACGCGCTGACCCAGGAAGGCGTGGAAAAGGTCCTGATGGAACTGAAGGAAAACTTCGACTACGTGGTCTGCGACTCGCCGGCCGGTATCGAGAAGGGTGCCCACCTGGCGATGTACTTCGCCGACGAAGCCATCGTCGTGACCAACCCGGAAGTTTCCTCGGTACGTGACTCGGACCGCATGCTCGGCCTGCTGGCGAGCAAATCGCGCCGCGCCGAACGCAACGAAGACCCAATCAAGGAACACCTGCTGATCACCCGCTACCATCCAGAGCGTGTGAGCAAGGGCGAGATGCTTGGCGTCGAAGACGTCAAGGAAATCCTCTCGGTCGCGCTGCTGGGCGTGATCCCGGAATCCCAGGCGGTGCTCAAGGCATCCAACCAGGGCGTCCCGGTAATTCTCGACGACCAGAGCGATGCAGGTCAGGCCTACAGCGATACCGTTGACCGCCTGCTGGGCAAAACCGTGGAACATCGGTTCCTCGACGTACAGAAGAAGGGATTCTTCGAGCGCCTGTTTGGAGGCAACTAACAAATGAACCTTTTTGACTTCTTTCGTGCCAGCAAAAAAGTAAGCACCGCCTCGGTCGCGAAAGAGCGTCTACAGATCATCGTGGCGCACGAGCGCGGTCAGCGTAGCACCCCGGACTACCTGCCGGCCCTGCAGAAAGAGCTGGTCGAGGTGATCCGCAAGTACGTGAACATCGGCAACGATGATGTGCAGGTCGCGCTGGAAAACCAGGGCAGCTGCTCGATCCTGGAACTGAACATCACCCTGCCCGATCGTTGATCGACGCATTCGGGTAACCAGCCACGGCGGCGGCCGGGCTCGGGCTTCATGGCCCGGGTTCGACCGTCGCCGTTGGCGTTTGCAGAGAACACGCAATGCCGCTGTCGAACGTTCACATCCTGCATGAGGATGCCGCTGTGCTGGTGGTCAACAAGCCCACCCTGCTGCTGTCCGTGCCCGGCCGGGCCGAGGACAACAAGGACTGCCTGATCACCCGCCTGCAGGAAAACGGCTACCCCGATGCCCTGATCGTCCATCGCCTGGACTGGGAAACCTCGGGGATCATCCTGCTGGCCCGCGATGCCGACAGTCATCGCGAGCTGTCGCGGCAGTTCCATGACCGCGAAACCGAAAAAGCCTACACCGCGCTGTGCTGGGGCCAACCGGAACTGGACAGCGGCAGTATCGACCTGCCGCTGCGCTATGACCCGCCGACCAAGCCGCGGCATGTGGTGGACCATGAGCAGGGCAAGCATGCGCTGACCTTCTGGCGCATCGTCGAGCGCTGCGGCGATTACTGCCGGGTGGAACTGACGCCGATTACCGGGCGCTCGCATCAGTTGCGCGTGCACATGCTGTCGATCGGCCATCCGCTGCTGGGGGATCGCTTGTATGCGTACCCCGAGGCACTGGCGGCCCATGAGCGGCTATGCCTGCATGCGAGCATGCTCAGCTTTACCCATCCGGTGAGTGGCGAGCGGCTGCGCTTCGAGTGTCCGGCACCGTTCTAGGCTGAAGATCAAAGGCATCGCGGGACGCGTCGGATCGCGATGCTTTTCAACTACCGCACAGACCAATCCCACAAACTCCTACATACAGAAGTGAAATCTTTGTAGGAAGGCTCTGCCACGCATCCCCGGCGTCACAAACCGGCGACCATACGTTAAACTCCGCGCCACAGCTGTCTGGAGTGACTTATGCGCGACGCCCTGAATCAAGGCCTGATTGACTTCCTCAAGGCCTCCCCCACGCCGTTCCATGCCACCGCCGCCCTGGCCCAGCGCCTCGAAGCCGCCGGTTATCAACGCCTGGACGAACGCGACAGCTGGGCCACCGTGGCCGGCGGTCGCTATTACCTGACCCGCAACGACTCTTCGATCATCGCCTTCAAGCTCGGCAAACACTCGCCGCTGCTCGACGGCATCCGCCTGGTCGGCGCCCACACCGACAGCCCGTGCCTGCGCGTCAAGCCGCAGCCCGAGCTGCAACGCCAGGGCTTCTGGCAACTGGGCGTCGAAGTCTATGGCGGCGCCCTGCTCGCCCCCTGGTTCGACCGCGACCTGTCGCTGGCCGGGCGCGTCACCTTCCGCCGCGACGGCAAGGTCGAAAGCCAACTGATCGACTTCAAGCTGCCGATTGCCGTCATCCCGAACCTGGCCATCCACCTCAACCGCACCGCCAACGAAGGCTGGGCGATCAACCCGCAGCTTGAGCTGCCACCGATCCTGGCGCAGGTGGCCGGCGACGAGCGGGTCGACTTCCGCGCCCTGCTTACCGAGCAATTGGCCCGTGAACACGGCCTGAACGCCGACGTCGTGCTCGATTACGAGCTGGGCTTCTATGACACCCAGGACGCCGCCATCGTTGGCCTGCATGGCGACTTCATCGCCGGCGCACGCCTCGACAACCTGCTGTCGTGCTATGCCGGCCTGCAGGCACTGCTGAGTGCCGACAGCGACGAAACCTGCGTGCTGGTGTGCAACGACCACGAAGAAGTCGGCTCCTGCTCGGCCTGCGGTGCCGACGGCCCGATGCTTGAGCAGACCCTGCGCCGGCTGCTGCCCGATGGCGACGATTTCGTCCGGGCCATCCAGCGCTCGCTGCTGGTTTCGGCCGACAACGCCCATGGCGTACACCCCAACTATGCCGACAAGCATGACGGCAACCACGGGCCGAAGCTCAATGCCGGCCCGGTGATCAAGGTCAACAACAACCAGCGCTACGCTACCAACAGCGAAACTGCCGGGTTCTTCCGCCATCTGTGCATGGCCGAGGAAGTGCCAGTACAAAGCTTCGTGGTGCGCAGCGACATGGGTTGCGGCTCGACCATCGGCCCGATCACCGCCAGTCACCTGGGTGTGCGTACCGTCGACATCGGCCTGCCGACCTTCGCCATGCACTCGATCCGCGAGCTGTGCGGTAGCCATGACCTGGCGCACCTGGTGAAGGTGTTGACGGCGTTCTATCGCAGCCGCGATCTGCCTTGAGCTGAACAGCTTAGCCGGCAACGCCGGCTCCTACAGGGACGGTGCCTGACCTCCATCAACCCCGTCCCGGCGAATCCGGCCTATGCTTGCCCCATCGCCCCACACGCCGAGCAAGGACCTTGCGCATGTCTGAGTTTCAAATGATGTTCCTCCCGGTGATCGCCGGCCTGATCCTGCTGACCATCGGCTTCAGCATGCGCGAGCGCAACAGCGGCGTGCTGATGATGTGGATCGGCATGCTCGGCATCCTCGGCATCATGGTCTGGAAGATCCTCGAGAAACTGGCCTGACAAATGCTCTACACTCGCACGATTGATTGTCGAGGTTGATCGTCCGGTGTCCGCCCTATTGCGCAGCTTTGCCCTGTTGTTCATGCTCCTGCTCACCCCCCTCGGCCAAGCCCAGGCGGTTGGGCTACCCGGCCTGTTGGGCGGCAGCAAGCCGCAAGCCGAGGCCAACGAGCCGCTCAGCCAGTCGCTGGACGAGGTGATCAAGAACCTGGAAAACGACCAGCAACGGGCCAAGCTGCTGGCCGACCTGAAAAAACTCCGCGACAGCACCAGACAAGCACAACCGTCCGCCGAACAAGGCGTGCTCGGCCTGATCGGCAGCACCCTCGGCGAGCTGGAAAAACAGTTCAGTGGCGAAGCCAGCCCGTTCACCCGCTGGCAACGCGAACTGGAACTGGCGCAAATCGAACTCTCCGCCCGCGTGGTGCCACTCCAGGAGTGGCCACCGATCCTGTTCGGCTTCGCCGCCATCATTGCCCTCTGGAGCCTGCTGGCCTACGCCTTGAACTGGGTCGGCCACCAGCTGCGACTGCGCTTCGGCCTGACCGAGGAGCTGCCACAGAACCCGCGTACCTGGGACCTGGTGCGCTTCGCCCTGCGCAAGCTCGGGCCATGGCTGGTGGCGCTGGTGATCACCGTGTACCTGAGCTTCGCCCTGCCGTCGTCGCTGGGCAAGTCCATGGCCATGGTGCTGGCTTATGCGCTGGTGGTGGGCACCTGCTTCTCGGCGATCTGCGTGATCGCCTTCTCCCTGCTCGACGGCCCGCACCGCCACCGCGCCCTGTACATCCTGCGCCACCGTGCCTTCCGCCCGCTGTGGCTGATCGGCAGCTTCGCCGCATTCGGCGAAGCGATGAACGACCCGCGCATGTCCGCCGCCCTCGGCGATCACCTCGCGCACAGCCTGGCAACCCTGGCCAACATCCTCGCCGGTTTGACCAGCGGGGTATTCATCCTGCGGTTCCGCCGGCCGATTGCCCACCTGATCCGCAACCAGCCCCTGTCACGCCGGCTCACCCGGCGTGCGCTGAGCGACACCATCGAGATCCTCGGCAGCTTCTGGTACCTGCCAGCGATGGTGCTGGTGGGGATTTCCCTGGTCGCCACCTTCGTTTCCGCTGGCGACACCAGCACCGCGCTGCGCCAGTCGCTGATGTGCACCGTGCTGGTGGTGCTGTGCATGGTGGTCAACGGCCTGGTGCGCCGCACCGCGACCAAACCGCGCCGGGCCAAGCGCCGTCAGGCGGTGTACGCCGAGCGCCTGCGCAGCTTCGGCTACACCCTGCTGCACCTGCTGATCTGGCTGGTGTTCATCGAACTCGGGCTACGGGTGTGGGGCTTTTCGATCATCGGCTTTGCCGAGGGTGATGGCCACGACATTGCCGTACGCCTGTTCGGCCTGGTCGGCACGCTGATCGCCGCCTGGCTGGTGTGGATTCTCGCCGACACCGCCGTACACCACGCCCTCACCCGCTCGCGCAAGGGCCTGGCCAACACCCGCGCGCAAACCATGATGCCGCTGATCCGCAACGTGCTGTTCGTGGCGATCTTCATCATTGCGGTGATCGTCGCCCTGGCCAACATGGGCATGAACGTCACCCCGCTGCTAGCCGGTGCCGGGGTGATCGGTCTGGCCATCGGTTTTGGTGCACAGTCGCTGGTGGCCGACCTGATCACCGGGCTGTTCATCATCATCGAGGACTCACTGGCCATCGACGACTACGTCGACGTCGGCGGCCACCTCGGCACGGTCGAAGGCCTGACCATCCGCACCGTGCGCCTGCGCGATATCGACGGTATCGTCCACACCATCCCGTTCAGCGAAATCAAGAGCATCAAGAACTACTCGCGCGAGTTCGGCTACGCAATCTTCCGCATTGCCATCCCGCACAGCATGAACATCGACCAGGCAATCACGCTGATCCGCGACGTCGGGCAGAAGATGCGCAACGACCCGCTGCAACGGCGCAACATCTGGTCGCCGCTGGAGCTGCAAGGCGTGGAGAGTTTCGAGTCGGGGTCGGCGGTGCTGCGGGCGCGCTTCAAGACGGCGCCGATCAAGCAGTGGGAGGTTTCTCGCGCATTCAACCTGGCGCTCAAGCGCAAGCTCGACGAAGCCGGCCTGGACCTCGCTACCCCGCGCCTGTCGGTACAGGTGGTGACGGCCGGCGGTGGCGCCGGCGCGGCCAGGGACGTCGCCGCACCGGCCAACGGCGAGGCTTAACCCGCCTCGGCGCCGATGCGGATCGCATCATGGCGCCAGTATTCAAGATCGCAATCGATCAGCCGCCCGTGCTGGTCGCTGTTGACCCGGGTGATATGCAGGCCCGGGCTTCCCGCCGAGACCTTCAAGGCCGTGGCCGCCGCCACCGGCAGCGCCGTGGGCAGGATCTCGAAACGCACCCGGCCGTAGTCGATTGCATAGTGGCGGGCATAGATTTCCGTCAGCGACTGACTCAGGTCCTGTTCGAGGATGCCGGGGAAATACTCCGGGTTCAGGTAGTGCTCGGCGTACAGCACCGCGCGCCCGTCGATGCGGCGCAGGCGGCAGATCTGGATCACGCTGGATAACGCCGGCAATTGCAACCGCGCGCAGATCGCCGCCGCGGCCGGGACCAGCCGCGCCGAAAGCAGCTCGGTACTCGGCTGGCGCCCCTGGTCGCGGACCATCGCATGAAAGTGACTACGCTGGATCAGGTCGTAGGTCAGCCGTTGCGGCGCAACGAACCAGCCGCGCCGTTCTTCGCGATAGATCAGCCCGCGCGCTTCCAGCTGCACCAGTGCCTCGCGCAGGGTGATCCGGGTGGTGTCGAACACCTCGCTGAGCTTGCGTTCGGCCGGCAGCTTGCAGCCGGGCGTCAGCAAGCCGTGCTCGATCTGCTCCTGCAAGGCGTGGCAGATGGCTGTTACTGCGCGGGGTGGCAGAGCACGCATCAAAGGTTACCTATCTGGACTAGTCCAGCCTGTGTCGTGAACCAAAATGGCGCAACGGCGAGCGGCCGGTGAATGCTGCAAGCCTAGGCAATGCAGATGAACGACAGATGACAGCGCCGCCCAACGGTCGTCGTAACGCCCTGCAAATGCGCGGCCAAGACCTTGCGGATCAAGCACTTGAATCTGGTCTACGCTGTATTTCCAGGGCCAGCGACAGCACCCGGAACTGTCTTGCAGACATCAAATTGTCATGCAACGGGCCTACCTTGGCTCAGGTATTGCTGACCTAGACCAACTGCACCGCAACGTCGTTCTACCCCTTCAGTGTTTTGCACGGCACCCAAAAAGGAGCTTCGGATGAAACAGCTTTTCCTGGCCTCACTGTTAGGCACCAGCATCGCGTTCTGCACCTCGGCCATGGCCGCCGGCCCTGACCTCAAAGCCCTCGAAGAGGCCGCCCGCAAGGAAGGCACCGTCAACAGCGTGGGCATGCCCGATGCCTGGGCCAACTGGAAAGGCACCTGGGAAGACCTGGCCGCCAAGTACGGTCTGAAACACACCGACACCGACATGAGTTCGGCGCAGGAAGTGGCCAAGTTCGACGCCGAGAAAGACAACGCCAGCGCCGATATCGGCGACGTCGGTGCAGCCTTCGGACCGATTGCGCTGGCCAAGGGCGTCACCCAGCCGTACAAGCCCAGCACCTGGGAGCAGATCCCCGATTGGGCCAAGGACAAGGACGGACACTGGGCGCTGGCCTATACCGGCACCATCGCCTTCATCGTCAACAAGCAGTTGGTGAAGGAAGAAGACATTCCGAAAACCTGGCACGACCTGGAAAAAGGCAAGTACAAGGTAGCCATCGGTGACGTCGGTACGGCGGCACAGGCGGCCAACGGCGTGCTGGCCGCAGCCATTGCCTACAAAGGCGACGAAAGCAACATTGCCCCGGGCCTGCAACTGTTCACCAAGCTGGCCCAACAGAAGCGCCTGTCGCTGGCCAACCCGACCATTCAAACCCTGGAGAAGGGCGAGATCGAAGTCGGCGTGGTCTGGGACTTCAACGGCCTGAGCTACCGCGAGCAGATCGATCCCAAGCGTTTCGAAGTGCTGATTCCGTCCGATGGCTCGGTGATCTCCGGTTACACCACCATCATCAACAAGTACGCCAAGCACCCGAATGCGGCCAAGCTGGCCCGTGAGTACATCTTCAGCGATGCCGGGCAGATCAACCTTGCCAAGGGCCATGCCCGGCCAATCCGTGCCGAGCACCTGAAGCTGCCGGCCGATGTGCAGGCCAAGCTGCTGCCGAACGAGCAGTACCAGGCTGTGCAGCCGATCAAGGATGCCGCTGCCTGGGAAGCGACGTCGAAGAAGCTGCCGCAACAGTGGCAGGAGCAGGTCATCATCGAGATGGAATAACAGCAGCGGCAAGCGGCAAGCTTCAAGCCGCAAGAAAAAGCATGCCCCACCCCCATCCGCTTTTACTTGCAGCTTGCAGCTTGCGGCTTGCCGCTTAAAGCTCCGGAGCGCCCATGAACCACAACGTCATCCTGGTCCTGCTCGATGGCCTCAATTACCAGGTCGCCCACCATGCCATGGGCCACCTGCATGCCTACGTCGAAGCCGACCGCGCCGCCCTGTACCGCCTGGAATGCGAACTGCCAGCGCTGTCACGGCCGCTGTACGAGTGCATCCTTACCGGCGTCACGCCGATCGACAGCGGTATCGTGCACAACAACGTCAGCCGCCTGTCCAGCGAACGCAGCGTTTTCCACTACGCCCGCGACGCCGGCCTGAACACTGCCGCAGCGGCCTACCACTGGGTCAGCGAGCTGTACAACCGCAGCCCGTTCGAGCCGCTGCGCGACCGCCACACCCACGCGCCCAAGCTACCGATCCAGCACGGCCTGTTCTACTACGCCGATCACTACCCCGACTCGCACCTGTTCGCCGACGCCGAGTACCTGCGCCGCCAGCACGCGCCGAACTTTCTCCTGGTGCACCCGATGAACATCGACGATGCCGGGCACAAGCACGGCCTGGACAGCAGCCAGTACCGCAACAGTGCGCGCAGTGCCGACATCATCCTCGCCAACTACCTGCGTACCTGGCTCGACAGCGGCTACCAGGTGCTGATCACTGCCGACCACGGCATGAACAACGACCACTCGCACAATGGCCTGCTGGCCGAGGAGCGCGAAGTGCCACTGTTCGTCTTCGGCGCCGGGTTCAGCCTCGACCCGGCGGCCAAACCGCTGCAAACCGAGCTGTGCGGGACCATCTGCGAACTGCTCGGCGTAGCCCATGACAAACCGGTCTGCCGGGAGCTGCTCACGTGAATTCGATCCAACGCGGCAAACGGCTGGCGCTGCTTTGCCTGCTGCCTTTCGCAGTGTTCTTCATCATCTTCCAGATCGCCCCGCTGGTCTGGGTGGCCATCCACAGCGTGCAGGCCGAAAACGGCTGGGGGCTGGACAATTTCAGCAAGATCTTCAGCTCGAAGTTCTACCGCCAGGCGATCCAGCACAGCCTGGAAATCAGTTTCTGGTCGAGCGTGTTCGGCCTGTTCATCGCCATCCTCGGCAGCTACTCGCTGCGCCGGGTCGACTCGCGATTGCGCGACTTCGTCAACGCGTTCGCCAACATGACCAGCAACTTCGCCGGGGTGCCCCTGGCCTTCGCCTTCATCATCCTGCTCGGTTTCAACGGTGCGCTGACCCTGCTGCTGAAACAGGCCGGGATCATCGAAGACTTCAACCTCTATTCGAAAACCGGGCTGATCATTCTCTACACCTACTTCCAGATCCCGCTCGGCGTGCTGCTGCTCTACCCGGCCTTCGACGCCCTGCGCGAGGACTGGCGCGAGTCGGCCGCGCTGCTCGGCGCCGACGCCTGGGCCTACTGGCGGCATATCGGCCTGCCAGTGCTGACCCCGGCGCTGCTCGGCACCTTCGTCATCCTCCTGGCCAATGCCCTGGGCGCCTACGCCACGGTGTATGCGCTGACCACCGGCAACTTCAACGTGCTGCCGATTCGCATCGCCGCGCTGGTGGCCGGCGATATTTCCCTGGACCCGAACCTGGCCAGTGCGCTGGCGATCATCCTGGTCGGGCTGATGAGCCTGGTGACCCTGGTCCATCAATGGCTACTGAAGCGGAGCTACCATGTCGCGCGCTGAACCCGGCTCGTCGAGCCTGTACCACCGCGTGGTGGTCTACTGCCTGTTCGTGATCCTGCTGCTGCCGCTGGCCGGCACCCTGCTCTACTCGCTGGCCACCAGCTGGTCGGCAAGCCTGCTGCCCAGCGGGCTGACCTTCAAGTGGTACCTGGCGCTGTGGAGCGACCCACGCTTCCTGGCCGCCTTTGGCCAGTCGCTGCTGGTCTGCGTCGGCGCCCTGCTGCTGTCGGTGCTGCTGATCCTGCCGCTGCTGTTCGTTGTGCATTACCACTTCCCCAGGCTCGACGCGCTGATGAACATTCTGATCCTGCTGCCCTTCGCGGTGCCGCCGGTGGTGTCGTCGGTGGGTCTGCTGCAACTGTATGGCTCGGGGCCGATGGCGATGGTCGGTACGCCGTGGATCCTGATCGGCTGCTACTTCACCGTGGCCCTGCCGTTCATGTACCGGGCGATCACCAACAACCTGCAGGCGATCAACCTGCGCGACCTGATGGACGCCGCCCAGTTGCTCGGTGCCAGCACCTGGCAGGCCGCCTTCCTGGTAGTGCTGCCGAACCTGCGCAAGGGCCTGATGGTAGCCCTGCTGCTGTCGTTCTCGTTCCTGTTCGGCGAGTTCGTGTTTGCCAACCTGCTGGTCGGCACCCGCTACGAGACGCTGCAGGTGTACCTGAACAACATGCGCAACAGCAGCGGGCACTTCAACAGCGCGCTGGTGATTTCCTACTTCTTCTTCGTCCTGGTACTGACCTGGGCTGCCAACCGCCTGAACAAGGACAACCGCTGAGATGAGCTTCGTCGACATCCAGAACCTGCAAAAGAGCTACGCCGGCAGCCCGGTGTTCAACGACATCAATTGCCAGATCGGCCGTGGCGAGTTCGTCACCCTGCTCGGCCCGTCCGGCTGCGGCAAATCCACCCTGCTGCGCTGCATTGCCGGGCTGACCGCCGTGGACAGCGGCAAGATCCTCCTCGACGGCACCGACCTGGTGCCACAGAGCCCGCAGAAGCGCGGGATCGGCATGGTGTTCCAGAGCTACGCACTGTTCCCCAACATGACCGTCGAGCAGAACGTCGCATTCGGCCTGCGCATGCAGAAGGTCAATGCCGATGACAGCCGCAAGCGGGTGCACGAGGCGCTGCAACTGGTCGAACTGCAGAACTTCGCCGCCCGCTACCCGCACCAGCTTTCCGGTGGCCAGTGCCAGCGGGTGGCGCTGGCCCGTTCGCTGGTCACCCGGCCGCGCCTGCTGCTGCTCGACGAGCCGCTGTCGGCGCTGGATGCACGGATCCGCAAACACCTGCGCGAGCAGATCCGGCAGATCCAGCGCGAGCTGGGCCTGACGACGATCTTCGTCACCCACGACCAGGAAGAGGCGCTGACCATGAGCGACCGGATCTTCCTGATGAACCAGGGTCGCATCGTCCAGAGCGGCGATGCCGAAACCCTCTACACCGCACCGGTGGATGCGTTTGCCGCCGGCTTCATCGGCAACTACAACCTGCTCGACGCCGACAGCGCCAGCCGCCTGTTGCAGCGCCCGGTGAGTAGCCGCCTGGCGATCCGCCCGGAGGCCATCGCACTGAGCCTGGACGGTGAGCTGGACGGCCTGGTGCGCAGTCACAGCCTGCTCGGCAATGTCATCCGCTACCGGGTTGAGGCGCGTGGCGTCGAGGTGCTGGTGGATGTACTCAATCGCTCGTCGGCCGATCTGCACGCGGACGGCCAACGCGTATCATTGTCGATCGATCCCACTGCCCTCTGCGAAGTTGCCTGAGGGGTTGCACAGGAGTTTTCTTGAAATGGCTTTAGCAATCTTCGATCTCGACGAAACCCTGATTCACGGTGACTGCGCCTCGCTCTGGAGCGCGCAGATGGTGCGCCTGGGCTGGGTCGATGGCGAATCCTTCCTGCGCCGCGACAAGGAACTGATGGACGCCTATGGCAGGGGGCACCTGGCCATGGAGGACTACATGGCCTTCAGCCTGGAGCCCGTGGCCGGGCGCACGCCGGAGGAAGTCGAGCACCTGGTCGAGCCGTGGGTCGAGGACGTCATCGAACCGATCATCTACAGCGATGCCTGCACGTGCATTGCCGCGCACCGCAAGCACGGTGACCGGATCCTGGTGATTTCCGCTTCGGGCGCGCACCTGGTCGGGCCGATTGCAGCGCGACTGGGCATCGACGAGTTTCTGGCGATCGACCTGGAGGTGCGCAACGGCGTGTTTACCGGCAACACGGTGGGCACGCTGACCTACCGCGAAGGCAAGATCAGCCGCCTGCTGGAGTGGCTGGATCAGGAGGAAGAGAACCTGGAAGGCGCGAGCTTCTATTCCGATTCGCGCAATGACCTGCCGTTGCTGCTGAAGGTCGATCACCCGCATGTGGTGAACCCGGACCCGGTGCTGCGCGAGCATGCCGAGCAGCATGGCTGGCCGATCCTGAGCTGGCGCTGAAAACGGGGCTAGTGTACGGCCCATCGCGGGACGAGCCCGCTCCCACAAGCGCAGCACAGGGTACGTCTTGTTGGAGCGGCGGGGCGGCGACCCGACTGGTCCCGCGCGAGGCCCTCAGCTTTTACACAAGGCCGGGGTCAATCACCAGCACCAGCTTGCCCGAGACCTGATTGCCCGCCAGCTCGGCATATGCCGCCTGCGCCTCGGCCACCGGATAGCTGCCCACCAGCTGCGGCTTCAAGCGGCCTTCCTCGAACAGCGGCCAGACCTTCTGGCGCAGATCGCTGAGCAGCTCGGCCTTGAACGACTCGTCGCGGTTGCGCAGGGTCGAACCGGTCACCTGCACGCGCTTGGCCAGTACCTGGGCCAGGTCCAGCTCGGCCTTGCGCCCGCCCATCAGACCGATGATCACCCAGCGCCCATCGCGGGCCAGCAGCGTCAGGTTCAGCGCGGCATAGTTGGCGCCTACCGGGTCAAGGATCACATCGAACGGCGCGAACTCGTTCAGGCGCTCCAGGTTTTCACCACGCAGCACACCGTCAGTGGCGCCCAGGCCCTGGCAGTAGGCCAGCCGATCTGCCGAGCCCACGCTCACCCAGCATGGGTTGCCGAACGCCTTGCACAGCTGGATCGCCGCCGAACCGACACCGCTGGCACCGGCATGCAACAGCACCTTCTCGCCCGGTTTCAAGCCACCGAGCTGGAACAGGTTCAACCAGGCCGTGGCATACACCTCGGGGATCGCCGCCGCTTCCTGCAGGCTCAGGCCTTCAGGTACCGGTAGCACATGACCGGCATCGACCACCACTTCCTCGGCCATGCCACCGCCGGCCAGCAACGCGCAGACGCGGTCGCCCACCTGCCAGGCCGAACCCGGCCCGACCTCGCTGACAACCCCGGCGCACTCCAGCCCCAGGTACTCGCTGGCACCCGGTGGTGGCGGATACAGCCCGGCACGCTGCAACAAGTCGGCGCGATTGAGTCCGGCAGCGGCGACACGAATTCGTACTTGACCTACATCGCAGGTTGGACTTGTCGCCTCAACCCACTCCACATGTCCGTCAACGCCTTGCAATGCCTTCACAGTGCCTCCATAGTTGAGTCATGACTGAGCCTGGGCGCTGTAGCCCAGGCTTTTTGCATTATGCGTCCGGCTCCATGGAACCGGCGAATCCAAAGACGGCCTAATATGCGTGATCAATTGCCCCTACGTCGAATCAGCATGAAGCATTTCCTGCCCAGCACCGCCTTCGCCCTGATGATCGGCCTTGGCAGCTTGCCGCTGGCCGGCAGCGCTCTGGCTGCCAACAGTTGGGACAAGTTGCAACCGGATCGCGACGAAGTCGTTGCCAGCCTGAACGTGGTCGAGCTGCTCAAGCGCCACCACTACAGCAAGCCGCCGCTCAACGATGCGCGTTCGGTCATCATCTATGACAGCTACATCAAGTTGCTCGACCCGTCGCGCAGCTACTTCACCGCCAGCGACATCGCCGAATTCGACAAGTGGAAGACGCAGTTCGACGACTTCCTCAAGGCCGGTAACCTCGACCCTGGCTTCACCATCTACAAGCGCTACCTGGACCGGGTCAAATCGCGTCTGGACTTCACCCTCGCCGAACTGAACAAGGGCGTCGACAAACTCGACTTCAGTGCCAAGGAAACCCTGCTGGTCGACCGCAAGGACGCCCCGTGGATGAAGAACGAAGCCGAGCTCGACGACCTCTGGCGCAAACGTGTCAAGGACGAAGTGCTGCGCCTGAAGATCGCCGGCAAGGAAACCAAGGCGATCCAGGAACTGCTGACCAAGCGCTACAAGAACCAGCTCGCGCGCCTCGACCAGACCCGCGCCGAAGACATCTTTCAGGCCTACATCAACACCTTCGCGCAGTCCTACGACCCACACACCAACTACCTGTCGCCGGATAACGCGGAAAACTTCGACATCAACATGAGCCTGTCGCTGGAAGGCATCGGTGCAGTGCTGCAAAGCGACAACGATCAGGTCAAGATCGTGCGCCTGGTCCCGGCCGGCCCGGCCGCCAAGACCAAGCAGGTGGCCCCGGCCGACAAGATCGTCGGCGTGGCCCAGGGCGACAAGGAAATGGTCGACGTGATCGGTTGGCGCCTGGACGAAGTGGTCAAGCTGATCCGCGGGCCGAAAGGTTCGGTGGTGCGCCTGGAAGTGATCCCGGCCAGCAATGCGCCGAACGACCAGACCAGCAAGATCGTCGCCATCACCCGCGAAGCGGTGAAGCTCGAAGAGCAGGCCGCGAAAAAGTCGGTGCTCAACCTCAAGCAGGATGGCCGCGACTACAAGCTGGGGATCATCGAGATCCCGGCCTTCTACCTCGACTTCAAGGCCTTCCGTGCCGGTGACCCGGAGTACAAGTCGACCACCCGCGACGTGAAGAAACTGCTCACCGAGCTGCAGAAGGAAAAAGTCGACGGCGTGGTCATCGACCTGCGCAACAACGGCGGCGGGTCCCTGCAGGAAGCCACCGAGCTGACCAGCCTGTTCATCGACAAGGGCCCGACCGTACTGGTGCGTAACAGCGACGGCCGCGTCGACGTGCTTGAAGACGAGAACACCGGTGCCTTCTACAAGGGCCCGCTGGCGCTGCTGGTGAACCGTCTCTCGGCCTCGGCCTCGGAGATCTTCGCCGGCGCCATGCAGGACTACCACCGCGCGCTGATCATCGGCGGCCAGACCTTCGGCAAAGGCACCGTGCAGACTATCCAGCCGCTCAACCATGGCGAGCTCAAGCTGACCCTGGCCAAGTTCTACCGGGTTTCCGGACAGAGCACCCAGCACCAGGGCGTGCTGCCGGACATCGATTACCCGTCGGTGATCGACACCAAGGAAATCGGCGAAAGCGCGTTGCCTGAAGCGATGCCGTGGGACACCATTCGCCCGGCGATCAAGCCGGCCGCCGATCCGTTCAAGCCGTTCCTCGCCCAGCTGAAAACCCGCCACGACACGCGCAGTGCCAAGGACCCGGAATTCGTCTATATCCGCGACCGCCTGGCGCTGACCCAGAAGCTGATGAACGAGAAGACCGTCAGCCTCAACGAAGCCGAACGCCGTGCCCAGCACGCCGATATCGAAAGCAAGCAGTTGGCCCTGGAGAACACCCGGCGCAAGGCCAAGGGCGAAGAACCGCTGAAGGAGCTGAAGAAGGAAGACGAGGACGCCATCCCCGCCGAACCGGACGACAGCAAACCGGAAGACGATGCCTACCTGGCCGAAACCGGGCGCATCCTGCTCGACTACCTGAGCCTGAACTCGGCGCTGGCCAAGCACTAATGGCAAAATAATATGACTGCGCACTATTGAGTCATCAAACAGTCATCATTCTGTCGTGAAATAAGGGACTGAGCGCCACTGGCCTCAGTCCCTTTTTTTCAAGGTAGTCCTGCCATGACCGTGACCGAACAGCTCAGCGCGTTGAGCTCCATACTGGCTCAAAGCGGCTTGCACAGCCTGTTCCAACCCATCGTCTGCCTGTCCGAGCGACGCCTGCTCGGTTATGAAGCCTTGAGCCGCGGCCCGTCCAACAGCCCGCTGCATTCGCCGATCAACCTGTTCGCAGTGGCTCGCCAGGCCGGTCGACTGACCGAGCTGGAAGTGGCCTGCCGGGAAAGCGCCTGCCGTCGTTTCAGTGAGCAGCAACTCGATGGCAAGCTGTTCCTCAACGTCTCGCCCGAATCCTTGCTCGAACCCCAGTACCAGTCCGGGCGCACTCTCAAGCTGTTGCAGAGCCTCGGCATTCCGCCCAGCCGGGTGGTGATCGAGTTGACCGAACAAACCCCGACCGACGACTTCCAACTGCTCTACAACGCCCTGCACCACTACCGCGACATGGGCTTCTCGATTGCGCTGGACGATCTCGGCGCGGGCTATTCGAGCCTGCGCCTGTGGTCGGAACTGCGCCCGGATTACGTCAAGATCGACCGCCACTTCATCGACGGCATCCACCTCGATGCGGTCAAGCGCGAGTTCGTCGGTTCGATCCTGCAGATCGCCAAGGCCTCACGCGCACAGGTCATTGCCGAGGGCATCGAGCTGGCCGAAGAACTGGCCGTGCTGACCGAGATGGGGGTCGACCTGGTGCAGGGTTACCTGCTCTGTCGCCCGCAGGAACACCCGCCACGCGATGCCGCCGCCATGCTGCCGAACTCGACGACAGCGGACGTGCCGGCGCTGGTGGATGAAAGCCTGGACCTCAGCGCGCTGCTCAACGAGCAGCCGGCGGTGTCCCGCGACACGGCCACGCCACAGGTGCTGGAAGCGTTCCGCCGGCAAGCCAACCTCAACTCGCTGGCGGTACTCGACGAGCGCCAACGGCCATGCGGCATCGTCCACCGCCACTCACTCTCGGACGTCCTGCTCAAGCCATTCGCCACCGATCTGTTCGCGCGCAAGCCAATCAGCCGGCTAATGAGCGACGACTTTCTTGCAGTGGAAATCAGCCAGTCGCTGCAGACCGTCAGCCGCCTGTTGACCAGCCGTGCGCGGCAGCGCATCGAGGAAGATTTCATCATCACCCACAACGGCCGCTACCTGGGCCTCGGGCGGGTGATCGACGTGCTCAAGCTGATCACCGAACAGAAGATCCAGCAAGCGCGCTACGCCAACCCGCTGACCCTGCTGCCCGGCAACGTGCCAATCCAGCAGTGCCTGACCCGCCTGCTCCAGCAACAGCGCAGCGCGGCGATCTGCTACGTGGATATCGACAGTTTCAAGCCGTTCAACGACATCTATGGCTACGCCCGTGGCGACGAGGTGCTGCTGTGTCTGGCGCAGTGCCTGAACGACAGCGTCGACCCCAGCCGCGATTTCGTCGGGCACATCGGCGGCGACGATTTCATGCTGGTGCTCGGTTCGACGGACTGGGCACTGCGCTTGCAGCAACTGCTGGACGATTTTCAGAAACAGTGCCGGCGCTTCTACCGCGCCGAGCATCTTGACGCCGGCTGCTTCATTGCCCACAACCGCCTCGGGCAGCGCCAGGAGTTCCCGCTGCTGTCGCTATCGATCGGCGTGGTGCAACTGCACCCGCAGACCTGCGCCGAGCTGGATGCCGGGCAATTGGCCGATCTCGCCTCACAAGCCAAGCACCACGCCAAGGATCTCAGCGGGCACAGCCTGTACCTGATCGATACCGCCGGAACGCCAGCTCAGGCGCTTTCGGTATCGGGGTAAGCGTACTCGAACACCCGAACCACTTCCGAGGCATGCCAGGATGCGGCGGCGATGCCGTCGGACGGCCCGGAAAACCGCCCAAGGCGCTCCACACATTCGAAGAAGCCGGTGCGCGGCAGGCGGCTGGCACCCTGGCTGATTACCAGCGAGCTGCGCAGCGGCTGCTCGGCGCGGGCATCGAGCACGGCCAGGTATTCCAGCGCAGCGGTCAAGGTCTGCATAGCCGGGGTGGGCAGTTGCAAGCGTTCGAGCAGGGCGCGGTAGGTGAGCAAATGGCGCTGGCGGCGGGCGACATCGAGTTCGCCGAGCAGCCCTTGCCATTGCTCGCGACTGATCCGCACGCTGCTCATGTTGGCTCGCTCCAGCCCGGCACGCCCAGCTCCCAGGCCAGGCTGCGGCGGATCGCTGCATCGGGCTCGCGCTCGCCGCTTTCGATCAGGCCCAGGTACACCGGGCTGATGCCGACGCTGCGCGCCAGTTGTTCGGCCGACAGGCCCTTGGCCTGACGCAAGGCCGCCAGTTCGCCGAACGCCCGCAACGCGGGTGCGGCGATAGCAGGTTCGGTGGTTTCAGCTGTGCTGTCGGTACTCGCCGCAGGTTGCCCCGCAGCCTTGAGCAAGGCCTGGTACTGCTCCCAAGGTACAACCGCGTATTCGGGTTGACCCTCTCGGCTGATGACCTGAATACCCATTACAACCCCCTTGTCGGACTTATCGCATGTAATCGGTAGGCATAATCGTTATGCCAATTATATTACTAGCAGATGCAATCGTGGGAGGTTGGATTTCCCTGGGCTCGCGGACGGTCTATTTCGCCTGTTTCGCCCCGCCGGGCAGCAGGCACACGAGGGGCTCGGCCAGTTCGACACGGCGGTACGGCTTGTTCAACACCTCGAAACGGCTCAACTGTTCGGCATTCAGATCGGTGTAACCGCTCACGACCAGCACCGGCAAGCCGGGAAAGCGCTGGCGCAGCTCGGCGGCCAGTTGGACGCCATTCATCTGCGCCATGACGTAGTCGGTCACGAGGATATCCGGCACCAGGCCGCCCTCCACCGCCTCCAGCGCCAATGCCGCCGAAGCACACGCGCTGATCTCATAGGCCAGGTCGCGCAGTTGCAAGGCGGTGGTCTGACGTACCAGTTCTTCGTCGTCGACCAGCAGCACCTGGGTATGCTGCGGCGCCAGATAAGCCACGCCTTGGCCCGCGCGCCGGGCGATGACCGGGCATGGTTGAGCGACAGCCGGCGCACCAGCAGACACTCGACTTCCTCGACTTCGGACATCCCCCGCACGGGCAGAATGGTGGCCATCAGGGCCTTCAGGCTCAGCGACCAGGTCGACGGCGCCCCCAGTGGCGAATCGCTCCAGTCACGCTCACGCAACAGCCTGGCGATGTCAGGGTTTCTCCTGCTCCAGGCGGAGCGCCTCCGGGGTGTCCGGCAGACGTTCGACTACCCGCAGTTTCTCCGGGGTCTGGCGGTTGCGCCAGGCGCGGAAGGCGGACAATTCGTCGTCAACGGTTTTCAGCACCCAGGCCAGCACGGCGATATCGTCGAGCAGACCAACGCCCAGCAGCCAGTCGGGGATTGCATCCAGCGGGCTGACGAAATACAACAGGCCGGCGACGATGGTCAACAGGGCGCGCGGGCTCACCGCACGGTACTCGCCACGCCACCAGGCCAGGCACAGCGCCTGCAACAGGCGCACGTCGTCTTTAAGTTTGCCGAGCCGGGGGCCCTTGCGCGCCACGGCAAAGATCAGCGCCGGCAGACGTCCACGGCTGAGCAGGCGTTCGGCCAGCGGCAGGAAGCGGGCGAAACTCCAGGGTGCACTCATAGATCCTCCACGGGCTGACTGGCAAAGGTTATCCACAATAATTGTGGATAACCTTGTGAACAGCGCTCAGTTTTAAGCCCAGGGTGCCCACAGGGCAAGGCTCCGGCTTAAATCGGGCGTTTTTTACACACTTGTTTCAATGCGCAATCGTTTTGCCTAAGGGGTCACAGTTTGTGTGTCGCCCCCTGTGAGACGTCGGATGTCGGCTTCAGTTCAGTCCCCTGCATAAACGACAACGCCCCGTCGAGACGGGGCGTTGCGCAGGCAGACGGCAGCTTACTGCTTGGCCGCTTCCTCGGCTTCAGCCTTGGCTGGATCCTTGATGGCCAGCAGTTCCAGGTCGAAGACCAGTACCGAGTTGGCCGGGATCATCGGACTTGGGCTCTGTGCGCCGTAGGCCAGGTCAGCCGGAATATACAGCTTGTACTTCTCGCCAACGTGCATCAGTTGCAGGCCTTCGACCCAACCTGGGATCACGCCGCTAACCGGCAGGTCGATCGGGCTGCCACGCTCAACCGAGCTGTCGAAGACCTTGCCGTCGATCAGCTTGCCTTCGTAGTGAACAGTGACCACGTCGGTTGGCTTTGGCTGAGCGCCATCGGCCTTCTTCACGACTTCGTACTGCAGGCCCGAAGCGGTGGTGACGACACCGGCTTTCTTGCCGTTTTCTTCGAGGAATTTCTTGCCGGCAGCGGCCGACTCTTCGCTCATTTTGACCAGACGTTCTTCTGCACGTTTCTGCAGGGCGGCGAAAGCTTCAACCAGCTCTTCGTCCTTGATCTTCTGCTCTTTCTTGCCGACGGCGTCTTCGATGCCTTGCGCTACAGCTTTCGAATCGAGGTCGTCCATGCCTTCCTGAGCCAGGCTTTTGCCCATGTTCAGGCCGATACCGTAGGAGGCTTTTTGTGCCGGAGTCTTCAGCTCGACGCTGGTCTGCGAATCGCAACCCGCCAGGACCAGGCTAACCAGGGCAACCGCAGCCGCCAACCGATGCTGTTTCATGCTATTTCCTTGTTCATGCGCCAATAGGGCAATCGAGTAAAGCCGCGAGCTTATCAGGCGGCCACGACCAATGGCTACCGGCATGAGAGCGACGAAAGGTGGATAAGTTCAGCAGATGAATGCTTCTTCATCGACGCCTTCGGCAACGACCGGGCCAAGAGCCAGTATTGTCGGCTTCACCGCACCTGCACGCTGAAATTAAGGGCAGTGGCCTTCACGGTATTGCGCCGCAACTTCACGCAGCACCTGGCACAGCCATTGTGCCGGCAGCGACTGCGGCAGCGCGGCGTTGCTGCAGATGCCAACCGAACCACCGGGCTCGCGCGCGCCCAGCTCAAGCTCGCACAGCTCGCCACGATCGAGGTCGACGCGCACCGCATCGCGCGGCGCGATCCATACCGCGTCGCTGCCCAGCACGTAGCGTCGGCTGAGCGCTGGAGAAAGCGTTTCAAGGCGTTGCGCGGGGGGGGCGATAGCGCATTGCACGAACAGGCTGTCGGCATGCTTGCGGATGGTCGTGCCGGCCAGCGGCAGTACCAGCGGGTAGTGCCCGACCTGGCTGCGCTCCAGGGGCACACGGGCCAGCAGCGGGTGACCGGGGCGCACCACCAGCGACATCGATTCGCTGTACAGGTGTTCGAACAGCAGGCCCTGGATTTGCGGGCTGTCGGTCATGCGCCCGATCACCAGGTCAAGCTCACCGACATGCAGTTGTGCCAGCAGGTGGGCGCTGGGCCCGGTGACGACGCTGACCACCAGAGCACTGTGGCGCTGGTGCAGGCGACAGAGCACTTCGGGCATGAGCAGGCTTTCTACCGTCGAGAGCACCCCGACACGCACCTGCGGCGGCTGGTGCTCCTCACCGCGCAGGGTGCTGACGCCTTCGCGCAGGGCCTCTACGCAGGGCCCGGCGTAGCGCATGAAACGCACGCCGGCCGGGGTAAGCTCGACGCCCTGTTTGCCGCGTTCGAACAGGCGGGTCTGCAGCAGCGTTTCCAGCTCCTTGAGGGTCTTGGAAATGGCCGGCTGACTGACAGCCACGGCATCGGCGGCCTTGGCGAAACTGCCCTGGCGGGCGATTTCGAGAAAGCACAGCAGGTGGCGAAATTTGATCCGGGTGTCGAGGTTCATGGCCGGGAGTTTATCCGGGGCAACCGGGTTTGTCAGGGCTGCCCAGGGGGCGCCGGTCTTTGTGGGGCCGGAACGCCATCGCGACAGTCGGCTTCCACAGCAACGTGCCGCCACGCAATTCAAGGCAAAAAAAATGGGCGACCGAAGTCGCCCTAAATGCCTTGCGTGCTCGTGCTACCTGGAAGCATCAGCGCTGCTTGCGCTTGTTCGAATCCTTCCAGATGAAAATGCCGAAACCGACGAAGAAAAGTAACATCAGGCCGACCGTAACCACCCCAGCGATAACCACATTATCGAAGAACATGGAGGCCTCCATTTGCCTGCACCTGTCTGATGGGTTAACAGTAGCGAATGTGCCGGAAGGGAACATTGACCGAGGTCAATGGCGCCCAAGGCAGGGCGCCGGAGGGGGGATGCAGGCTTGACCTGCATCAAGTTTTCAACGCTTCTTCGGTTTGCCCTTGGGCTTTTTCTTGGCCTTGCCCAGCGGCATGGCCTGCTCGAACGCCTGACGCACCTCGTTCAGGCGTTTTTCGTTGAGGTCATGCACACGACGGGCGCGCTCGGCACCGAAGTCGATCAGGTTGTCGTCTTGGCTCATGGTCTGGCTCGGGTAGCAACAGCAGATGAGGCAATAATGAAGGCTCGCAGCGACGCTGACCAGCAGCGCGTTCAGCCGCGCCTCACACTTCTATATCCACCAGCAGCCCCTGGCGAGGCTGATTGCCCATCAACGGCGCCACCGGCACAGTGTTGTCGGCATTCACTTCGTCGCCCGGCATGGGCTGGTACAACGCTTCTTCGTCCTGCTGTGCGTTGCGCCGGCCCTGACGTCGGCGCTGTTCTTCGCGCAACAGCACCACCGCCTGCTCGGGGTTACGGTGCTTGAGATCGATGGCCCCCTCGCTGGAGCTCGGCTGGGTGGGCACCACGGGCTTGATGTCCGGGGTCGGCTTGACCGGGTCGAGTTGCGAGGTGACCGGGGCAGCACTGAGCGGGATGATCGGCGGCAGCATGGGGTGGGTTCTCCTGTCACCTGCTGTATCGGCCAGGCAGGCACCGGCTTGAATAGAGCGCTGCAGTCAGGTGCGCGGGCACACAGTCGACCAGTTGTCGGGCCCGACGTTCGGTCGCCGGCTATATTGCTAGAACCTTTGGTCAATGAGCCCCTATCCGTTAAGATAGTCGGCTTTTTCATGGCGGGAGCAAGGCATTTATGGCGCAGCAGTATCAACCGGGGCAACGCTGGATCAGCGACAGCGAAGCCGAGCTAGGTCTGGGCACCGTTCTGGCACAGGACGGCCGCTTGTTGACCGTGCTCTACCCGGCCACTGGCGACACCCGCCAGTATTCTCTGCGCAATGCCCCGCTCACGCGGGTGCGCTTCTCGCCTGGCGACCAGATCACCCATTTCGAGGGCTGGAAGCTGACCGTGCGCGAAGTCGAGGTGATCGACGGCCTGATCGTCTACCACGGCCTCAACGCGCAGAACCAGCCGTGCACCCTGCCGGAAACCCAACTGTCGAACTTCATCCAGTTCCGCCTGGCCAGCGATCGCCTGTTTGCCGGGCAGATCGACCCGCTGCCGTGGTTCGCCCTGCGCTACAACACCCTGGAACACACCAGCCGCCAGCTGCAATCGCCGCTGTGGGGCTTGGGCGGCACCCGTGCGCAGCCGATCGCGCACCAGTTGCACATTGCCCGTGAAGTGGCCGACCGCATTGCCCCACGGGTACTGCTAGCCGACGAAGTGGGCCTGGGCAAGACCATCGAAGCCGGCCTGGTGATCCATCGGCAGCTGCTTTCCGGGCGTGCCAGTCGCGTGCTGATCCTGGTGCCAGAGAACCTCCAGCACCAGTGGCTGGTGGAAATGCGCCGGCGCTTCAACCTCGAAGTGGCACTGTTCGACGCCGAGCGCTTCATCGAGAGCGACGCCAGCAACCCGTTCGAAGACGCCCAGCTGGCGCTGGTGGCGCTGGAATGGCTGAGCGAAGACGACAAGGCTCAGGACGCGCTGTTCGCCGCCGGCTGGGACCTGCTGGTGGTCGACGAAGCCCACCACCTGGTCTGGCATGAAGACCAGGTCAGCCCCGAGTACGCCCTGGTCGAACAACTGGCCGAGACCATTCCCGGCGTGCTGCTGCTCACCGCGACCCCGGAACAGCTCGGCCAGGACAGCCATTTCGCGCGCCTGCGCCTGCTTGACCCGAACCGTTTCCACGACCTCGCCGCCTTCCGCGCCGAGAGCGAGAACTACCGCCCGGTGGCCGAAGCCGTGCAGGAGTTGCTCGACGAGGGCCGCCTGTCGCCGAAAGCCCAGGCCACCATCAGGGGTTTCCTCGGCGCCGAAGGCGAAGCACTGCTCGCTGCGGTCAACGATGGCGACACCCAGGCCAGCGCGCGGCTGATCCGCGAACTGCTCGACCGCCACGGCACCGGCCGCGTGCTGTTCCGTAATACCCGTGCCGCCGTGCAGGGCTTCCCGCAGCGCCAGTTGCATGCCTACCCGCTGCCGTGCCCGGACGAGTACCTGGAGTTGCCGGTTGGCGAGCATGCCGACCTGTACCCGGAAGTGAGCTTCCAGGCTCAGGGCGACAGCGACGAAGAAAACCGCTGGTGGCGCTTCGACCCACGGGTCGACTGGCTGATCGACACGCTGAAGATGCTCAAGCGGGTGAAGGTACTGGTGATCTGTGCCCACGCCGAAACCGCGATGGACCTGGAAGACGCCCTGCGCGTGCGTTCCGGCATCCCGGCCACGGTGTTCCACGAAGGCATGAGCATCCTTGAGCGCGACCGCGCCGCCGCCTACTTCGCCGACGAAGAGTTTGGCGCCCAGGTGCTGATCTGTTCGGAAATCGGCAGTGAAGGCCGTAACTTCCAGTTCGCCCATCACCTGGTGTTGTTCGACCTGCCGGCTCACCCGGACCTGCTGGAGCAGCGAATCGGCCGTCTCGACCGGATCGGCCAGAAGCACACCATCGAACTGCACGTGCCGCACCTGCAGAACAGCCCGCAAGAGCGCCTGTTCCAATGGTATGACCAGGCCTTGAACGCCTTCCTCAACACCTGCCCGACCGGCAACGCCTTGCAGCATATGTTCGGCCCGCGCCTGCTGCCGTTGCTGGAAAGCGGTGACGACGGCGAATGGGACAGCCTGGTCAAGGAAGCCCGTGCCGAGCGCGAGCGCCTGGAAAGCGAGCTGCACAGTGGCCGCGACCGCTTGCTGGAACTGAACTCCGGGGGGGCCGGCGAAGGCCAGGATCTGGTCGAGGCGATTCTCGAGCAGGACGACCAGTTTGCCCTGCCGATCTACATGGAAACCCTGTTCGACGCCTTCGGCATCGACAGCGAGGACCATTCGGAAAACGCCCTGATCCTCAAGCCGAGTGAAAAAATGCTCGACGCCAGCTTCCCGCTGGGTGACGACGAAGGCGTGACCATCACCTACGACCGCAATCAGGCGCTGTCGCGCGAAGACATGCAGTTCATCACCTGGGAACACCCGATGGTGCAGGGCGGCATGGACCTGGTACTCAGCGGTTCGATGGGCAACACCTCGGTGGCGCTGCTGAAGAACAAGGCGCTGAAACCGGGCACCGTGTTGCTGGAGCTGCTGTACGTGAGCGAAGTGGTCGCACCGCGGGCCTTGCAACTGGGTCGCTACCTGCCGCCAGCGGCGTTGCGCTGCCTGCTGGACGCCAATGGCAACGACCTCGCCGCACGGGTGACCTTCGAAACCCTCAACGACCAGCTGGAAAGCGTGCCGAAGGCCAGTGCCAACAAGTTCATCCAGGCCCAGCGCGACGTGCTGACGCCACGGATCAATGCTGGCGAAGCCAAGGTCCTGCCACGGCATGCCGAGCGGGTGGCCGAGGCACAGCGCCGTCTGGCTGCGGAAACCGACGAGGAACTGGCGCGCCTGACCGCGCTACAGGCGGTCAACCCGACCGTTCGCGACAGCGAGATCGAAGCGCTGCGCAAGCAACGTGAAGACGGCCTGGCGATGCTGGAGAAGGCCGCCTTGCGCCTGGAAGCGATCCGCGTGCTGGTCGCCGGCTAACAGCAATCGCGGGACGAGCCCGCGCCTACAGGGTTACACACCACCTGTAGGCGCTGGCTTGCCTGCGATCGAGCCGGGCCACGTTCGGACGAAGCGGTCGCAGAGCCTGCGCGCGTGATTTACCTGTCACACCGCAGTTGCAGGTTTTGCTGGCGCTATGCACCAGGTCGCAGGCAAGCCCGCGCCTAGAGGTAGTGCAGTAGCCGAAAATTCCTACACAGCCGCCCCCACCGCCACACTGTCCTCCACCAGCCCCTCCTTCATCCGCTGCGCATCCCGGCTGAAGCAGCGCGACGCCAACAGCAGAAACACCAGGGTCAGCGCCAGCGCCACCGGAATCAGGTACATCGCATCGTGCAGCCCAATGGCCTTGAACGCCTCGGTCATCTGCCCTTCACCGGCCGCGAGCATCGCCGCTTGCGCAAAGTGGTCCGAGAGCAACCCCACCACCACCGGCCCCAGGCCACCACCGAGCAGATACAAGCCGGCAAAGAACAACGCCATCGCCGTCGCGCGCAAGCGTGGCTGCACCACGTCCTGAATGGCCGTGTAGACGCAGGTATAGAAGTTGTAGGCGAACAACCAGCCCACGCCGAACACCGCCACGAATACACCGATCTCGACTCGCCCGGCCTGCAGCGCCCAGGCCGTGGCCACGGTCGCGACCAGCATGCTGAACGCGCCGAACAACAGGCGCCCACTGGGCATACGCTGGTGGATCTTGTCCGCGACCCAGCCGCCAAGGGTCAACCCGACCAGCCCGGTAAGGCCGACAATCACCCCGGTGGCCACTGCCGCCTGCTGCAACGACAAGAGGAAATAGCGTTGCAGCATCGGCACCATGAACGAGTTACAGGCATAGGTGGCAAAGTTGTAGGTCAAGCCCGCCAGCACCAGCCAGCCGAAGGTCGGGATCATCAGCACCCGGCGCAGCGGCCGATCGACCGGCGCCTGCGAGACGTTCACCACTTCTGCGGCGCCACGCGCCGGCTCGCGAATCATGAACATGAACAGCGCCAGCACCAGGCCCGGCAGCGCCGCGATGAAGAACGGCGCGCGCCAGCTGCCGAACGCCTGCACCATCGCACCAATGCTGAAGAACGCCAGCAACAGCCCCAGCGGCAGCCCCAGCATGAAGATGCCCATCGCCCGCGCGCGGCGTTCGGCCGGGAACAGGTCGCCGATCAGCGAGTTGGCCGCTGGCGCATAACTGGCCTCGCCAATACCGACCCCCATGCGCACCAACAGGAAGCTCCAGAAGCTGCCGACCATGCCGTTCACCGCCGTCAGCCCGCTCCAGGCGGCCAGCCCCCAGCCCATCAGCTTGCTGCGCGAACCGGTGTCGGCCAGGCGCCCCAGCGGCAAACCGGCCAGCGCATAGACCAGGGTGAAGGCGGTGCCGATCAGGCCGATCTGGAAGTCGCTGAGGTGCCATTCCAGACGGATCGGCTCGATGATGATGGCGGGAATCGTGCGGTCGAAGAAGTTGAACAGGTTGGCCAGAAACAGCAAAAACAGAATGCGCCAGGCATTGGTCGCTTGGGTGGGGCTCTGCATCGGTCGATCCCTCTGTTGATGGCGAAACGTGCCAGCACGCCGATGAAATCTAGAAGCCCGGCACCGATCTGTCTGCCACCATTGACCGCCGTGATACCGGGTAATTGTAACCATTTGCGGCGTTATAACCGGCAGCGATGGCGTCAATGAACAAATCGTAGAAGTCAATGTGCCATTAATGCGGATGGGTTAATCCGCCCTCTCTATACTCTGGCGACACGGTCTCCGGTGAAGTCGAGAGGGGACGGGCACAATCTCGATCAAGAGGCATGCTATGGAGTGGCTGGGGCTACATGTGCTCGCCGATCTTCCGGCAACCGGGCAGACCGTCCTCGACTGCCGGCACAACCCGTACCTGGTGGTGCTGGCGTACCTGGTCGTCTGCACCGGCAGCTTCGCCACCCTGCACATGCTCGAACGCGTCGCCAGCACCGAACAGCCGACCGCCCAGCGCCAATGGCGACTGCTCGGGACCTGCTGCCTGGCCGGCAGTATCTGGGCCATGCACTACATCAGCATGCTGGCTTTCGAAGCCACCGTGGAGGTGCACTACGACGTCGCCCTCACCGCCACCTCGCTACTGCTGATGCTACTGGCCGCCTGGCTGGCCATGAACGTGCTCAGCCGGCCAACCTGGCAAACCCGCCACTATCTGCTCGGCGCCACCTATATCGGCCTGGGTATCGGCGCCATGCACTACACCGGCATGGCGGCCATGCGTTCCAACGCCCTGCAGTACTATCGCCCCGAACTGCTGCTCGGTTCGGTGCTGATCGCTTTTGCGTCGAGCCTGGTGTCCTTGCTGCTGGCCAAACGCTTCCGCCACGGCCACGGCACCGTGCATCAATTGCTCAAGTACGGCGCCGCGCTGGTCATGGCCGGCGGCATCATCACCACCCATTTCACCGGCATGTGGGCACTGACCCTGGTCCTGCCCAACGGCGTGCCGCTACGCCTGCCGATGACCGACAACAGCCTGCAACTGAGCCTGAGCATCGCCTTCATCACCCTGCTGATCAGCGCCAGCAGCATCAGCGCGGCCCTGGCCGACAAGAAGCTGCAAAGCAAAGAGCACGACCTGCGCCGGGTCAACATGCTGCTCAGCCAGCTCGACCAGGCCCGTGTGTCGCTGCAGCAGGCGGCGCATTACGACGCCCTGACCAACCTGATCAACCGCCGCGGCTTCAATCAGGTGTTCGCCGAGCGCCTGGCCGAACAGAGCAGCAACGAAGGCATGCTGGCGGTGATGTTTCTCGATATCGACCATTTCAAGCGGATCAACGACAGCCTTGGCCACGATGCCGGCGACCAGTTGCTCAAGGTGATCGCCGGGCACATCAAGGCCGCCACGCGCCCGCAGGATGTGGTGGCGCGCTTTGGCGGCGATGAATTCTGCATCCTGATCAGCCTGCACAGCCGGGATGAGGCGCGCCACCTGGCGCAGCGGGTGATGCACAAGCTCAAGGAGCCAATCGACCTTGGCGGTCGGCGCATGGTGATGACCACCAGCATCGGCATCAGCGTGTTCCCCGACGACGGCAGCAGTTGCGACGAACTGCTGAAAAACGCCGACCTCGCGCTTTACCAATCCAAGGGCTGTGGGCGCAATAACCTGAATTTCTTCAGCAGCAACCTGAAAACCCGCGCCACCCTTGAACTGCAACTGGAAGAGGAACTGCGCCTGGCCTTGCTCGAAGACTGCGGGCTGCGCCTGCACTACCAGCCGATCTTCGACCTGCACAGCGGCCAGGTGTCCAAACTCGAAGCACTGATTCGCTGGCAGCACCCGCAGCACGGCCTACTCAGCCCCGACCGGTTCATCGGCATCGCCGAGGTCAACGGGCTGATCGCCGACCTTGACCTGTGGGTGCTACGCCACGCCTGCCAGGACCTGGCCCTGCTCAACCGCCACGGTTTCTCCGACCTTCGGGTCACGGTGAACTGCTCGGCCTTGACCCTGGGCCGCGAAGAACTCGCCACGGAAGTCGAGCACGCACTCAGCGCCGCCGGCCTGCCGGCCTGGCGCCTGGAGCTGGAAGTGACCGAGAACGCCCTGATGGGCAATATCCACAGCACCATCAGCCTGCTCAAGCGCATCCGCGCTACCGGCGTGTCGCTGTCGATCGACGACTTCGGCACCGGCTATTCGTCGCTGGCCTACCTCAAGCGCCTGCCGCTGGACACCCTGAAGATCGACCGCTCGTTCATCCAGGACATCCCGCGCTCAAGCCAGGACATGGAGATCGTCCAGGCCATCATGATCATGGCCCACACCCTGCACCTGAAGGTGATCACCGAGGGTGTGGAAACCGTCGAGCAATACGCTTTCCTCAGCGAGCACGGCTGCGATGCGATCCAGGGCTACCTGCTTAGCCGGCCAGTGCCACTGGGCGAGTTGCGCACTGTGCTCGCTGAGCTCAATCAGCGCGAGGAGCGCCTCATGGCGTACAGCGATACAGCTCAATCAGGGTCGCCGGATCTTTTTGCAGATGCCCCTGGCTACCGTGCAAGCGCATCAGCTGCGCCGCCAGGCCGCTGATCGGCGTCGCCGAACCCTGCTCGCGAGAGAACTTCACCGCTGTATCGAGATCCTTCAACAGGGTGCGCACATGCCACTTGATCGGCTCGAAACGGCTTTCGGCCATTTGCGGGGCCAGGATCTGCAGGGGTTTGGAGTCGGCAAAGCCGCCCGCCAGGGCTTCGGCGATCAAACGCGCGTCGACCCCCGATTGCTCGGCCAACGCCACCACTTCGGCAATCACCAGCGCGTTGCAGGCCACGATCATCTGGTTGCAGGCCTTGGTCACCTGCCCTGCGCCCACCGCGCCCATGTGGGTGACCCGTTGACCGAGGGTCAGCAGCACCGGGCGGACCCGTTCAAGGTCCGCAGCGTCACCGCCGACCATGATCGCCAAGCTGCCGGCTTCGGCGCCCGGGGTGCCACCGGACACCGGCGTGTCGAGCCAGGCCATGCCGGTGCGTTCGGCCAGGGCGGCGGCCATTTCCCGGGTAGCGGTCGGCTCCAGGCTGGAAAAGTCCACCAGCAGCTGCCCGGCCCGCGCGCCCTCGACCACACCGCCGGGGCCGAACACCACCTCGCGCACCACCTGGGTATCGGCCAGGCACAACATCACCACATCCGCCGCCGCGCACAGCTCGGCCGGGGTTGCCACCACCCGTGCACCGGCGGCGACCAGCGCCGCGCATTTGTCCGGCGAGCGGTTCCACACGGTCAGCGGATAACCGGCCGCGAGCAAGCGGCGACACATCGGCAGGCCCATCAGACCGATACCGGCAAACCCAAGGGAAGGCAGTGCAGTACTCATTCAACGCTCCAGGCAAATTAAAGAAGTTCAAGAATTGGACGATTCAGTCTAAGACGTGACAGGAAAACCCCTAGAGGGTTATCGGGCAAGACCCTATCGCTCACGCCAAACGCGCACTGCTAAAGTCGCGAAACTTATCCCGTGATGGCTCGATGATATCTGCCTTGTACAGGCCATCCACCCCAGGCAAATGGCGAAAAATGACCTCCAAGAACACTTCTGCCAACGCGGTTTCCGAGCTGACCCCGTCCGCCACCGTGACCGGGCCTCGAGAATACTACAGCCCTCGTTCGCTCACCCCGCAGCAGTACCTGTACTTTACCGAGTCGGACATCCAGCGCATCCTCGATAACCTCGACGGCCTGCGCGACCTGGTGTTCCCGCCCAGCGTGCATGTCGAAGACGACACTCAACTGCGCCTGGACCAGCAGTTCCCCTCGGTGTGCCTGATCGGCCTGGGTCGTTGTGGTTCGAACATCGCCCTGGATGTCGCCGAGCTGGTGTACAACGCGCGGACCTTCTACCTGAACGAGTTCAACAACGAAGACCGGGTCGGCAACGACCCGAGCTACAGCCCGGCCCGCTGGATTCGCAACAACCTGCGCCTGGTCCAGAACAAGGGCGCCAAGCCGGTGTTCCTGGTCGAGCCGCTGGTGATGCTGGGCGACCTGGACAAGGACATTGCCGGGCGGATCCGCTTCTCGCGCAAGGGCGAAAAGAGCGGCTTTTTGCGCGACTACAGCAAGATGAAAATCATGGACCTCTCCGAGGTGCATGCCGGGGGGGCGGGTAACGCGCCGATTCTCGGCCAGTACCTGGCCAAGATCATCCTGAACAAGGAAACCCAGCGTTTCTCCAGCGCCGACTGGAAGCTGATCCACTCGTACCTGATCGACTCGTGCGGGATCAAGGCCAACCAGTCGCGCCTGTATTTCTACATCTTCAGCGCTGGCGGCGGTACCGGCTCGGGCATGGCCTCGGAGTTCGGCCTGGCTCAGCAGTACTCGTACATGAACAAGACCTTCGACACCAAGCCGGCCGACGAGAACGACGGCAAGAGCGGGCACTCGTTCGTTTTCGAGCCGATCTTCACCAGCGGCATCTGCGTGCTGCCGAACATCTCCGACCACCGCAGCGAGATGTCCGAGGCGCTGCACATCAACGCTGGGCGACTGCTCTGCAAATACCTGTCCGAAGAATGGGACTTCTCCTATAACTTCGACAATGAAGACAGCAGCGAAGCCAGCGTGATGGGGCGGATTCGCCCGTGGAACGCGATGATGCTGATCTCCAACGACATCATGCGCTATGCCGAAGAGAACGACGACGGCAACATCCAGAACATCGACGTGAACGCGATGGAGAAGCATGCGAACCAGTACATCTCGCAGCAGATCTTCAACATCCTCACGGCCCAGGCGGTGACCACCGACTACGACCAGAACTACTTCCGCCGTGCCGGCATCGATATCGGCGAAACCATTCGCCTGGACGCCAATGACCTGTTCATGAGCCTGGCCGGGCCGGTGGCGATCGCCTACGCCGAGTCGGTGGTGCCAGAACAGCCGCACCCAAGCTCCGACAAGTTCAAGGTGTTCGAGAAAGAGCAGCCTCGGCTGAACATCGACGACCTGTTCTTCCGCTCGATCGACCTGCCGCACTTCAACAAGGTGACCCAGGCCATCGAGGGCATCAGCCTGCTGCCGATCGAGTCCAAGCGTTATCGTGCGGCGCTGGAGCAGTACAAGGCGTCCGGCTATGACGCGGCGGCGCTGCATGACCTGCACTTCTTCAAGAACTGCTCGTCGGTGGTGTCGATCGTTTCGCTGCCCAAGGACTACAAACTGTCCTACATGGACCTGAACCGCCTCAAGACCCACCTCAACAGCCTGTTCCCGAACACCACGCTCAAGCGCTATGCGCTGGTGATCGGCGCCTCGGCGAACCTGTCGCTGACCACCTTGATCGCCAAGAGCCCGTGCCTGTCGGACGACTTCCTGACACTGATCGTGGCCTTCATCAAGCGTTGCTTTGCGCGTGCGCCGTATCGCTTCGACGATACCCTGGACAACGCGATCCTCGACTTCATCACCAGTGAGGCATTCGAGGAAGAGCGGATCGACGACCTGCTCAACGAGTTCGAGAACCCGGCGAAGATCCTCGACACCAACTGGTATGCGATCAAGCCGATGTACGAGAAAAAGTACCGCGAGCTGATCAACGACAAGAGCAAGTTCGTCTCGATCAACGATATCCGCCTGTCGCGCGAGTGCGTGAAGAAGGCGGTGAAGTACCTGCGCGAGATCTACCGTCACCGCATCGGCAAGACGCGGGTGATCTCGCTGAACAGCCATACCGGGAAAGTGGATTACTAAAGACCCCGCTGCAACCTATCGCGGGACAAGCCCGCTCCCACAGGGTTTATAGCAATGCCTCTGGGAGCGGGCTCGTCCCGCGATTGCGATCTCAACGACTGTTACTTTTCCAGCCCCACTGTTACCAACAACCACCCCGCCTGATCGCTCCTGCGCACCAAAAGCAGAGGGCTGTTCGTTTTCGCGCACCAAATCAGTGCGCGATCAGGCAGCTTTCTTTTCCTGAATCACGATGAACGGCGAAACCACCACCGCCCAGATCTGCGGATCGCGCGTCTGAAGGTCTAGCGCCTGCTCTGCGCTGAGCGGACCAACCGTGCCGGCATTACGCCACACCGCGAAGGTTTCGCTACGGTTTTCGGCCATTGCCTGCGCCACCTCGATCAGGTCCAGGCTCGGCTCGACCCAAATCAGGTCACCCTTGGCCCAAAAACGCTCCAGCGCTTTCCACTCGATTACTGCCGTCTCGCCGAGCAATTTGGCATAGAGGGTGCTTGGTTGATCAGTCATGGGTTCCTACCAGAAATAATTCGACCACTGAAAGGTCGGTATTTTTGCAGAAAAACCCAGTTTCAAATAAGTAATTGATCGACAAGGCACGAAAGGCACAGCGTAGCCGCGCAATAGCGGCATTTTAATGGCGCCTTTCTGTATCTTTATGTCGATTAGGCGACACCCCTGGATTTTGCCCCGACAGGCCCGCTTTTCAAGCGATCAAGCGGCGCTCTACACTGTACCGGTACAGTTGCCGGGGCACTTTTCGGGACAGCGGGGCTTGCGTTACGGCGTGGCCGTAGCGATGCTGCCGATCCGGTCCTGTGCCCTGGCCGCCAGGACTATAAAAATTACAACAGAATGAGTGGAGCACTATGAGTAAGGCTACGAAGCAGATTTCCAAACTGTTCGCCGCAATGGTTCTGGCCGGGGTTGCCAGCCATTCGTTTGCAGCCGATACCATCAAGATCGGCATTGCCGGCCCGAAAACCGGCCCGGTCACTCAGTACGGCGACATGCAGTTCATCGGTGCCAAACAGGCCATCAAAGACATCAACGCCAAAGGCGGCGTCGACGGCAAGATGCTCGAGGCCAAGGAATACGATGACGCCTGCGACCCTAAACAGGCCGTGGCAGTCGCCAACAAAGTGGTCAACGATGGCGTTAAATACGTGATCGGCCACCTGTGCTCCAGCTCCACCCAACCTGCCTCCGACATCTATGAAGACGAAGGCGTGATCATGATTACCCCGGCGGCCACCAGCCCGGAAATCACCGCCCGTGGTTACAAGCTGATCTTCCGCACCATCGGCCTGGACAGCGCTCAGGGCCCGGCAGCGGGTAACTACATCGCCGACCACGTCAAACCGAAAGTGGTTGCCGTGCTGCACGACAAGCAGCAATACGGTGAAGGTATCGCCACCGCGGTCAAGCAGACCCTGGAAGGCAAAGGCACCAAGGTTGCCGTGTTCGAAGGCTTGAACGCCGGTGACAAGGACTTCTCCTCGATCATCCAGAAGCTCAAGCAGAACAACGTCGACTTCGTCTACTACGGCGGCTACCACCCAGAGCTGGGCCTGATCCTGCGCCAGGCTCAGGAAAAAGGCCTGAAAGCCAAGTTCATGGGCCCAGAAGGCGTCGGCAACGACTCCATCTCGCAGATCGCCCAGAACGCTTCCGAAGGCCTGCTGGTCACCCTGCCGAAGTCGTTCGACGCCGAGCCTGCGAACAAGGCTATCGTTGACGCGATCAAGGCCGACGGCAAAGACCCAAGCGGTCCGTTCGTGTTCCCGGCCTACTCGGCTGTCGAACTGATCGCCCAGGGCATCAAGGCTGCCAAGTCCGAAGACACCGACAAGGTCGCCGCCGCGATCCACGCCGGCACCTTCAAGACCCCGACTGGCGACCTGTCGTACGACAAGAACGGCGACCTGAAAGACTTCAAGTTCGTCGTCTACGAATGGCATTTCGGCAAACCTAAAACCGAAGTTTCCCCTCAGTAATCCCGTCTGACTCATGACCAGAAGCCCACTGTGCGAGCAGTGGGCTTTGTTTTACGAGGTTCATGGGCCCGATTCCCGCGATCCGGGAGCGGGTTCACCTGAAAATCTTAAAACCGTCACCAGCGGTTCTCTGGCAGCGCACGCGTCGAAGTGGCTCAAGACCACACGGCCGGGCCGGGCTCACCCCCACCAGTGAAATGCGTATCAGGTTTTTAGGAGCGCTGTAATGCCTGAGATCTATCACTTCTTCCAACAGCTGGTTAATGGCCTGACCATTGGCAGCACCTATGCCTTGATAGCCATTGGCTACACAATGGTTTACGGCATCATTGGAATGATCAACTTCGCTCATGGCGAGGTGTACATGATTGGTTCCTACGTGGCCTTCATCGTCCTTGCCGGGCTGGCCATGATGGGTATCCATTCCCTGCCGCTGTTGATGACCGCCGCGTTCGTCGCGACGATCCTCGTAACCAGTGCCTACGGCTACAGTATCGAACGGGTCGCCTACCGGCCGTTGCGTAACAGCAACCGCCTGATCCCGCTGATCTCGGCCATCGGCATGTCGATCTTCCTGCAGAACACCGTGCTGTTGTCCCAGGACTCCAAGGACAAATCCATTCCCAACCTGATTCCGGGGAGCTTCTCCTTCGGCCCGGGCGGTGCGGAAGAAGTCCTGATTTCCTACATGCAGGTGCTGGTCTTTGTGGTCACCCTGATCGCCATGACCGGCCTCACCTTGTTCATCTCCCGTTCCCGCCTGGGTCGCGCCTGCCGCGCCTGTGCCGAGGACATCAAGATGGCCAACCTGCTGGGGATCAACACCAACAACATCATCGCCCTGACCTTCGTCATCGGTGCTGCCCTGGCAGCCGTGGCGGCGGTACTGCTGAGCATGCAGTACGGCGTGATCAACCCCAACGCCGGTTTCCTGGTGGGCCTGAAGGCCTTTACCGCGGCCGTGCTGGGTGGCATCGGCAGTATTCCGGGCGCGATGCTCGGTGGCCTGGTGCTCGGGGTGGCCGAAGCGTTCGGCGCCGACATCTTCGGCGATCAGTACAAGGACGTAGTGGCGTTCGGTCTTTTGGTTCTGGTGCTGTTGTTCCGGCCGACTGGCATTCTGGGCCGTCCGGAGGTTGAAAAAGTATGAACAGACATCTCAAATCGGCGTTTTTCAGCGCCTTGCTGGTGTGGGCCGTGGCCTTCCCGGTGCTGGGCCTGAAGCTCAGCATTGTCGGTATCAACCTTGAAGTGCATGGCCAGGGCCCGCTGACCCTGACCGTGATTGCCGTGTGTTCGGTGCTGATGTTCCTGCGTGTGCTGTTCGACAAGCAGTGGAGCGCCATGATGAAGTCCGGGCCGAAAGGCTCGCTGGTATCGCCCAAGGTCAGTAACTTCCTGACCCTGCCGCGCACCCAGCGCTACATCATCCTCGGCCTGATCGCCGTAGCCCTGATCTGGCCGTTCTTCGGCTCGCGGGGCGCCGTCGACATCGCCACCCTGATCCTGATCTACGTACTGCTCGGGCTGGGCCTGAACATCGTGGTCGGTCTGGCCGGCCTGCTCGACCTCGGTTACGTCGGCTTCTATGCCGTCGGCGCCTACAGCTACGCGCTGCTGTCGCACTACTTCGGCCTGAGCTTCTGGATCTGCCTGCCGATTGCCGGCCTGATGGCGGCCACCTTCGGCTTCCTGCTCGGCTTCCCGGTATTGCGTCTGCGCGGCGACTACCTGGCGATCGTGACCCTCGGCTTCGGCGAGATCATCCGCCTGTTCCTGCGTAACCTCACCGACCTCACCGGCGGCCCGAACGGTATCAGCAACATCCCGAAACCGAGCTTCTTCGGCCTGACCTTCGAGCGTACCGCCAGTGAAGGCATGCAGACCTTCCACGAGTTCTTCGGGCTGCAGTACAACTCGGTGAACAAGGTGGTGTTCCTCTACCTGGTCGCGCTGTTGCTGGCACTGCTGGCGCTGTTCGTCATCAACCGCCTGCTGCGCATGCCGATCGGGCGTGCCTGGGAAGCGCTGCGTGAAGACGAAATCGCCTGCCGGGCACTGGGCCTGAACCCGACCGTGATCAAGCTGTCGGCCTTCACCCTGGGCGCCTGCTTCGCCGGTTTCGCCGGTAGCTTCTTTGCCGCACGGCAAGGCCTGGTGACCCCGGAATCGTTCACCTTCATCGAATCGGCGATCATCCTCGCCATCGTCGTGCTTGGCGGCATGGGCTCGCAACTGGGGGTGATCCTCGCGGCCATCGTGATGATCCTGTTGCCAGAGCTGATGCGCGAATTCAGCGAGTACCGCATGCTGATGTTCGGCGCACTGATGGTGCTGATGATGATCTGGCGTCCGCAAGGCTTGCTGCCTATGCAACGTCCTCATATGGAGCTGCGTCGATGAGCCGCGAAATTCTGCAAGTCAGCGGCCTGAGCATGCGCTTCGGCGGCCTGTTGGCGGTCAACGGCGTGGCCCTGTCCGTCAAGGAAAAACAAGTGGTGGCACTGATCGGCCCGAACGGCGCCGGCAAGACCACCGTGTTCAACTGCCTGACCGGTTTCTACAAGCCGAGCGGCGGCAGCATCCTCCTCGACGGCCAGCCGATCCAGGGCCTGGCCGGCCATGAGATCGCCCGCAAGGGCGTGGTGCGGACCTTCCAGAACGTGCGCCTGTTCAAGGAAATGACCGCGCTGGAAAACCTGCTGATCGCTCAGCATCGCCACTTGAACACCAACTTCTTCGCGGGCCTGTTCAAGACCCCAAGCTTCCGCCGCAGCGAACGCGAGGCCATGGACTACGCGCAGTTCTGGCTGGACAAGGTCAACCTGACCGAATTCGCCAACCGCACTGCCGGAACCTTGGCCTACGGTCAGCAACGTCGCCTGGAAATCGCCCGCTGCATGATGACCCGCCCGCGGATCCTCATGCTCGACGAACCAGCGGCAGGCCTCAACCCGAAGGAAACCGAAGACCTCAAGGCGCTGATCAGCCTGCTGCGCGAGGAACACAACGTCACCGTGCTGCTGATCGAGCACGACATGAAACTGGTCATGAGTATTTCCGACCATATCGTGGTGATCAACCAGGGCACCCCGCTGGCCGACGGTACCCCGGAGCAGATCCGTGACAACCCTGAAGTGATCAAAGCCTACCTGGGGGAAGCGTAAATGCTGCAGTTCGAAAACGTTTCCACCTTCTACGGCAAGATTCAGGCGCTGCACAGCGTCAACGTCGAGATCCGCCAGGGCGAAATCGTAACCCTGATCGGCGCCAACGGTGCCGGCAAATCCACCCTGCTGATGACCCTCTGCGGTTCGCCGCAGGCGCACAGCGGCAGCATCCGCTACCTGGGTGAGGAACTGGTCGGGCAGAGTTCGGCGCAGATCATGCGCAAGAGCATTGCCGTGGTGCCGGAAGGCCGGCGGGTATTTTCCCGGCTGACTGTCGAGGAGAACCTGGCCATGGGCGGGTTCTTCACCGACAAGGGCGACTTCCAGGAGCAGATGGACAAGGTCCTGCACCTGTTCCCGCGGCTCAAGGAGCGCTTCAGCCAGCGGGGCGGGACCATGTCCGGCGGTGAACAGCAGATGCTGGCAATCGGCCGCGCGCTGATGAGCAAGCCCAAACTGCTGTTGCTTGATGAGCCGTCGCTGGGTTTGGCGCCGATCATCATTCAGCAGATCTTCGACATCATCGAACAGCTGCGCCGCGATGGCGTGACCGTGTTCCTGGTAGAACAGAACGCCAACCAGGCACTGAAGATCGCCGACCGGGCCTACGTACTGGAAAACGGCCGGGTGGTGATGGAAGGCAGCGGTGAAGCGCTGCTGACCGACCCGAAAGTGCGCGATGCGTATCTGGGTGGTTGATCGCTACTGGTAACACCCGAATGCCCTGACTTGCGAGAGTCGGGGCATTTTTGTTTGCCGGTGACGCACACCTGATATTTCTGCTAGTTGCTGTAACCTATTCAGGCGCCGAGTATCCAACGACGTAACACGACTAGGGCCGAACATGAGCCTGACTACGTTGCTCAGCTACACGTACACGTCACTGGACGAGTTGCGCAGTCGTAGCACTGCACAGGCGCCGCCGGTGCAGGTTTTTCATCAGCACAATGGATTGATTGTGGAGATCAATGGGCAACGGCATTGCAGAGTCCTGCGTGGGGGGACAGCCATCCTTGCGCAACTTTCTGGCGCTGGCGACAGCGACAGTCGCGAATTACTTTTGACCGACAAACAGCACTCGGTGGTGGGCAAGTTCAGCAGCGAATGTAGTCACTTCCATTGCTACACAGCCTATGGCCATACAGCCGCTGGTGCCATCGATTTACAGGGTTTCAACGGTGAACGCCGCGAACCTGTGAGCGGCCATTATCTGCTCGGCAGCTACCGTGCCTTCAACCCGGTGTTGATGCGTTTCAATAAACCGGACACGCTCAGCCCGTTCGGCAAAGGTGGTTTGAACACCTATGCGTACTGTGCCGGGGACCCCGTGAACCGCGCCGATCCGAGTGGTCATTCATTCCTTTCTGGCCTCCAGAAATTAATGGGTATAGGCGCCAAGCGCAATGCCAAATTATTACTGGAACGACGCAATATCCTTGCCAACAACCTGAGGAACGAAGCCCTGAGGAGGATATCGAACCGACTTGCTGGTGTCGGCCCTTATCTTGTTAAACGGCCCAAAGTTGAAATGGACTGGGTGAATATTCGTGATTTCACCAAACTCGATGCCAAACATGCCCACATGTATACAAACAGCGACGGCAGCGAATTTCATATCAGGCTCCACGGTGTCCCTGGGCAGGTCGAGTTACCTAACCAGCGACTCGTTTCGGGCCAACAGTTCGCGGACAACTTGGAAGGGTTATACAATCCAGCCACTGTAAAGCGCATCAACTTGCACATGTGCTACAGCGCGACTGCACCAAGGCCCGGACTACCTTCAACGGCTGAATCAGTTGCCCGAACCACAGGCAAACCGACAACAGGCTATGCAGCCAACCAGTTTGATATTTATGCCAGTACGGACGCACCAGGCGCAGATCCTTATTGGTATTACTATTCCGCTGTCGGTCCTGCGCAGAACGGTAACAACATCGGAACTACCTTTCTCCCCAAGGCGATAAAAAATGTACGGCGCGTGAGTAAATCATGAACACCTAGCCACTCATCGCTAGCAAGGTCGAGTCGTCGCACCGAAGCTCCCATAGGGGTCGCAGGGCCCGCTTCATTGGAGGTATCACAACGCCCCCAGCAGCTGACTCCCGCGCTGGAACCAGCGATTCAAATACGCCACCAGCACCTGCACCTTCTTCGGCATCGCGCCCTGGTATGGATGCACCAGGAACATCGGCGTGCTGCGCGTCTGGAAATCCCGTAACAACCACTGCAAGCGGCCATCGGCCAGCTCTGCTGCGAGCATGTACGACGGCAAGCGTGCCACCCCTGCCCCGAGCAACGCAGCCTTCTTCAGCAAGCTGTAATGATTGCTGGCAAACGACCCCGAGACCGGCACCCGCAACAACTCATGCTGCTGGTGATACAGCCATTCTTCGCGGCCCTGATAGTGACTGTTGAGCAAACAGCGATGCTCGCTCAGTTCTGCCGGCCGCAACGGCTCGCCATAGCGCTCCAGGTACGCCGGGCTGGCGCAGGTCAGTTCCTGCATCGCCAGCAAGGGCCGCGCCACCAGCCGCGCATCGCTCTGCACATCGGTACGGATGGCCAGGTCGAAGCCATCGCCGAGCAAGTCCCGGTAGCCGTTATTCAGTTCCAGCTCCACGTGCAGGTCCGGGTGGGCCTGGGCGAACTCCAGCAGCAGGCCCTCGAAAAACGTCTCGCCCAGCGACACTGGTACCGTCAACCGCACCGGCCCGGCCAGTTCGTCCTTGAGCATGGCCAGGGTCTGCCGCGCGCCATCCATTTGCCGCACCAGCGCCTGCGCCTGCGGTAGCAGCATCGCCCCGGCCTCAGTCAGGCTCAGCTTGCGCGTGGTGCGGTGCAGCAATTTCACCGAATGGCTGGCCTCCAACTGGCTGATCCGCTTGGATAGCTGCCCCTTGCTCCAACCCAGCTGCTGCGCGGCCAGGGTGAAACTGCCGGCATTCATCAGCACGGCAAAAGCCGCCAGATCGTCGAGGTCGCTCATAGATTGTTTCCAGACGAAAACCAAAGGTTGCCTATTAGCACGCTTATCTGGGAAAAAATCCACCCTAGACTTGAGCGACACCCTACCCTTGCGAGGAACCGCTGCATGAAAATCCTGCTGATCGGCGCCAACGGAACCATCGGCTCGGCCGTCGCCACCGAGCTTGCCCAACGCCACGAAGTGGTGCGTATCGGCCGCAACAGCGGCGACTTCCAGGTCGACATCAGCGACAGCGCCTCGATTCGTCGCCTGTTCGAACAGACCGGCCGCTTCGACGCCCTGGTCAACGCGGCCGGCAGCGTCACCTTCGCGCCCCTGCAAGAGATGAACGCAGAGCACTTCGCCCTCGGCCTGAAGGACAAGCTGATGGGCCAGGTCAACCTGCTGCTGATCGGCCGCGAGTTCATCAACGACGGCGGCTCGTTCACCTTCACCAGCGGTATCCTCAACCGCGACCCGATCCGTACCGGCGCCTCGGCCGCACTGGTCAACGGCGCCCTCGATGCCTTCGTCAAGGCCGCCGCGCTTGAGCTGCCACGGGGCATCCGGGTCAACTCGGTCAGCCCCACCGTGCTGGTCGAAGCCATGCCGCACTACGCGCCCTACTTCCGTGGCTTCAAGCCGGTGCCGGCAGCCGAGGTTGCGCTGGCCTACGCCAAGAGCGTCGAAGGCTTGCAGACCGGGCAGACCTTCATCGTCGGCTAAGCGCTTGTGGTTGCGCCCAAGGCTAAGTAACGTGGCGGCACTTTCTGGTCGAGACTCTGGAGTTCCCTCGATGCGTGCCGCCCCTTCGCTGTTGTTAGCCGCCCTGCTGCCCCTCTTCGCCGGTTGCCAGATGCTGGACGAAAAGCCGCTGCAGTCCACGGTCGGGCAAACCCGCCTGCAGGGCGAGCTGAGCGCGGCCGGCGGCCAACTGCTGTTCAAACCGTGCAACGAAACCCGCCGTTTTGCCATTGCCGACAGCGGCAACACCGGCATCCTGCAGGAAGCGGTCGCCCTGGCCGCCACCCCCGGCACGCTGTTCGCCGACCTGCGCGGCACCCTCGGCAGCAGCCAGGGTGCCGGCAACGATGGCCAGATGAACGTGCAGAAGCTGTTCCGTATCGAGCACTCGGCCAATGCCTGTAGCGACCCGAACTTCAAAAAGCTGACCCTGCGCGCCCACGGCAACGAGCCGGACTGGAACCTCAATGCCGGCGGCAAAGGCATGGTGCTGACCCGCCCGGGCGTGCCGGAACTGGCGGTGCCGTACCTGGAAGAGCAGATGCCCGATGGCCGCTTCAGCCTCAGCACCGAAGCCAACGGCCAGCGCGTCGACCTCTGGGTGGCGCCGCAACGCTGCGTCGACAGCGCCACTGGCGCGGTCAGCCACCTGACCGCCGAGCTGCGGGTCGATGGGCAAACGCTGCGCGGCTGCGCCTATTACGGCGCCGGGCGTAACGACTGAGCGTCGGCAGGTGGCTTTTAAGCTGCCTGCCAGCGCTTCTACAGCTTATACTTGGCGGTTTGTGCAAAGCCGCCGGCCCATTCATGGCCGGGATACTGGACCCTGTCATGCTACGAATCACCGAACTGAAGTTGCCGCTGGACCATCCCGACGAAGCCCTGCGCGACGCCATCGTGCAACGCCTGGGGATCAGCGACGAGCAGTTGCTGGACTTCACCCTGTTCAAGCGCAGCTACGATGCGCGCAAGAAGAACAGCGAGCTGCTGTTCATCTACACCATCGACCTGAACGTCAGCGACGAAGCCGCCGTGCTGAACAAGTTCGCCGACGACCACAACGTCAATCCGGCACCGGATGTGAGCTACAAGTGGGTCGGCCAGGCGCCGGACGGCGGCCTGAGCGAGCGCCCGGTGGTGGTCGGTTTCGGTCCGTGCGGGATCTTCGCCGGCCTGCTGCTGGCGCAGATGGGCTTCAAGCCGATCATCCTCGAACGCGGCAAGGAAGTGCGTCAGCGCACCAAGGACACCTGGGGCCTGTGGCGTAAAAGCGTGCTCAACCCCGAGTCCAACGTGCAGTTCGGCGAAGGCGGCGCCGGGACCTTCTCCGATGGCAAGCTGTACAGCCAGATCAAGGACCCGAACCACTATGGCCGCAAGGTCCTGCACGAGTTCGTCAAGGCCGGCGCGCCGGAAGAGATCCTCTACGTCAACAAGCCGCACATCGGCACCTTCCGCCTGACCGGCATGGTCGAGAACATGCGCGAAGAGATCATCGCCCTGGGCGGTGAAGTACGCTTCGAGCAGAAGGTCACCGACCTGCTGATGGACGACGGCCAACTGACCGGCGTGGTGCTGGCCAGTGGCGAGCAGATCGACTCGCGGCACGTGGTGCTAGCCTTGGGCCACAGCGCCCGCGACACCTTCCGCATGCTGCATGCGCGTGGCGTGTTCATGGAAGCCAAGCCGTTCTCCATCGGCTTCCGTATCGAGCACCCGCAGACCCTGATCGACCAGGCGCGCCTGGGCAAATATGCCGGGCACCCGAAACTCGGCGCAGCGGACTACAAGCTGGTGCACCACGCCAAGAATGGCCGCTCGGTGTACAGCTTCTGCATGTGCCCAGGCGGCACTGTGGTCGCGGCGACCAGCGAGCCGGGCCGGGTGGTGACCAACGGCATGAGCCAGTACTCGCGTAACGAGCGCAATGCCAACTCCGGCATCGTCGTCGGCATCACCCCCGAGCAGGATTACCCGGGCGGCCCGCTGGCCGGTATCGAGCTGCAGGAGCGGCTGGAAGCGCACGCCTATGTCCTCGGCGGCAGCAACTACCAGGCCCCGGCGCAACTGGTCGGCGATTTCGTTGCCGGCAAGCCGTCGACCGCGCTGGGCAGCGTCGAGCCATCGTACAAGCCGGGGGTGAGCCTGGGCGACCTGGCACCAAGCCTGCCGGACTTCGCCATCGAGGCGATCCGCGAAGCGTTGCCGGCGTTCGATCGGCAGATCAAGGGTTACAACCTGCATGACGCGGTATTGACCGGGATCGAGACGCGCACCTCGTCGCCGTTGCGAATCACCCGCGATGCAAGCTGCCAGAGCCTGAACCTCAAGGGCCTGTTCCCGGCCGGCGAGGGTGCCGGTTATGCCGGCGGGATTCTGTCGGCAGGTGTCGACGGGATCCGCATTGCCGAGGCCGTGGCCAAGAGCATGCTGGGCCTGTAACGGCCTGGTCGCGGGCCCTGCCCGCTCCCGCCGCAGGCCGCTATGCTGTTGTGGGAGCGGCGCGCGCGCCGCGATGGGCTGCGCTGCAGGCCCCTTGGCAATCACTTATAACAAAAAAGAATATATTTTTTGTTTTAATGCCTAACCCACCGGGTTAGGGTGATCCACCTTTTCGTACATCGGATGGAGGAGCACCCTTGCCTCTACGTAGCACTTTCACACGGTTCTTCCAGCTGGAAGCTGCCAGCGGTCTACTCCTGATCGCCGCAGCGGCCCTGGCACTGATCATCAACAACTCACCGCTGTCGTACCTGTACAACGGCCTGCTGGAGGTTCCAGTGGTCGCCCAGGTGGGCGCGCTGAAAATCGCCAAGCCTTTGCTGCTGTGGATCAACGATGGCCTGATGGCCCTGTTCTTCCTGCTGATCGGCCTTGAGGTCAAGCGCGAGATCATCGATGGTCATCTGTCGAAACCCTCGCAGATCGTCCTGCCGGGCGCTGCCGCGATTGGCGGCATGGTGGTGCCGGCCCTGATCTACTGGTTCCTCAACAAGGACAACCCGGCCGCCGTGGCCGGCTGGGCGATCCCGATGGCCACCGACATCGCCTTCGCCCTCGGCGTGCTGGCGTTGCTCGGCAAGCGCGTACCGGTATCGCTGAAACTGTTCCTGATGACCCTGGCGATCATCGACGACCTCGGCGCCATTATCGTCATTGCACTGTTCTACTCCGGCACCCTGTCGAGCGTGTCGCTGATGCTGGCTGGCGCCTGCCTGGTCGCCCTGGTGCTGATGAACCGGCTGGGGGTGATCAAGCTCGGCCCGTACATGGTCGTCGGCCTGATCCTCTGGGTGTGCGTGCTCAAAAGCGGCGTGCATGCGACGCTGGCCGGGGTCACCCTGGCGTTCTGCATTCCGTTCCGCACGAAAAATGCCGAACCGTCGCCGTCGCTGGCGCTGGAACATGCCCTGCACCCGTGGGTGGCGTACGGCATCCTGCCGCTATTTGCCTTCGCCAATGCCGGGGTATCGCTGGCTGGGGTGAACCTGGAAAGCTTCACCCATCACGTACCAATGGGCATTGCCGCCGGCCTGCTGATCGGCAAGACCCTGGGCGTGTTCGGCCTGACCTGGCTGGCGATCAAGCTGGGGCTGGCGGCATTGCCAGCCGGGGCCAACTGGGGCCAGGTGCTGGGCGTGGCGATGCTGTGCGGGATCGGCTTCACCATGAGCCTGTTTGTCGGCTCGCTGGCCTTTGTGCCGGGCAGTAGCGAGTATGCTGGCATGGACCGCATGGGGATTCTCACCGGGTCGATTCTGGCCGCACTGGTGGGGTATGCGGTAACGGCGCTGGCCAGCCGCAAGTCCGCCTAAAAAGCATCACGGGACGCCTCGGAGCGACGGTACGGCGATCCGACGCGTCCCGCGATTGCTTTCAGGGCTTAGTGCGCAACCCGGCTGGTGCCATTCACGGTCATGATCCGCACACGCTCGCCCACGCGGAAGATCTCGTTTTCCTGCACCGCCTGCACATAGGCCCGCATGCTGCCGTCGTCTTCACGTACGGTGATCTCCACCCCTTGCGTACGGGTCAGGCCCTCCTCGGTTGCCGAACCCAGCAAACCACCCGCCACCGCACCGATCACCGCCGCGACAATGCTGCCGCGACCGCCGCCGACCGCACTACCGGCGACACCGCCGACCACGGCACCGGCGCCGCCGCCGATTGGGGTCTTGGTACCCTCGATCTTCACCGGGCGCAACGATTCGATGGTACCCATGCGCACGGTCTGCACCCGACGCGCTTCTTCACGGGAATAGGAGTCGCCGCTCAGGTTAGAGGCACAGCCACCGAGCAACAACGACATCGTGGTGAACGAAGCCACCAGCAGAGCAGATTTACGCATAGGATCATCTCCAGAAGACAGGTAGTCATTAGACGCCGCGTGTTGACCGCTGTCACGACACACGCAGTATAAAATTGCTTCCATTCAGCTTCGGTACAGCCAGCACCCTCGCGCTGGCACACACGCACCTAGCAGGCAAGGATAGACATGGATTACTTCATCATCGCCATCACCACCGCGGCGGGGCTGTATTTCCACTGGTGGCTGTATGTGCGCATCAAGCGCTGGAGCGACCGCGACCTGGCCTTGTCGCTGGCGGGTAACGATGAGCGCAAGCGTGCCTTCATGCTTGAACGTCTGGACCACGCCCGCGCACAAAAGGTCAAACGAAAGGAACTGGCGGCCTGGCTGGAACGCGCGGCCGCCGAGTACAGCGCTTAAGGCGCCAGACGCTCGCGGGTCCAGTGGCCCGCTTCCAGGCGATAGTTCAGGCGGTCGTGCAGGCGGCTGGCGCGGCCCTGCCAGAACTCGATGCGCTCCGGCAGCAGGCGGTAGCCACCCCAGTGCTCCGGGCACTCCGGCTGGCTATCGCTGAAGCGCTGTTCGGTGGCCTTGAGCAGGCCTTCCAATTCGCCACGGTCGGCAATCACCCGGCTCTGCGGCGAGGCCCAGGCGCCCAGGCGGCTGCCCATCGGGCGTACCTGGTAATACGCATTGGATTCCTCCGCCGACACCTTGACCACCTTGCCTTCGATCCGTACCTGACGCTCCAGGGTCGGCCAGAAGAAGGTCATCGCCGCGTACGGGTTGGCCAGCAGATGCTCGCCCTTGGCGCTTTCGTAGTTGGTGAAGAAGGTGAAGCCGTGCTCGTCCAGCCCCTTGAGCAACAGCACGCGGCAGTGCGGCCGGCCCTGCTCGTCCACCGTGGCGAGCATCATGGCGTTGGCCTCGACCGGCGCCTGTTCGGTTTTCAGCGCATCGGCGAACCATTGATGAAACAGCGCGAAAGGCTCGGCCGGGGCCTGAGCCTCGCTGAGGCCATCGCGGGTATAGTCGCGGCGCATGTCAGCCAGTGATTGAGTCATTACAGCGTTCCTTGGCGATCAGTTGGTCTTCGCAGGGCTGTTGTTGGCAGCGACTTTCTTGTCGGCCGGCGCGGCTTTTTTAACGGCCGGCTTGGCCGCAGCAGCTTTCTTCTTCGGCGCAGCAGCGGCCTTGGCCGGTGCTGCTTTCTTCGCGCTGCTGGCAGCGGTTTTCTTGGCCGGGGCCTTGGCTGCTGGCTTGGCCACCGCGGCAGCCTTGGCCGGCGCCTTGACGCTCTGCACCGCGACGATTTCCGCTGGCGGCGGGGTCGGTTGCTGGTAGCGCGCCAGAATCGCGAGCATGGTGTTCTGCGGGGTCAGGACCATCTCCACGCGACGGTTCAGCGAACGGCCCTGCAGGCTGTCGTTGGCCGCACGCGGCATCACCGAGCCCATGCCGCGCAGGTTCAGGCGGTCACGCTGCAGGCCGCTGAGGCGGAAGATCGCTGCCACCGACTGGGCGCGTTCCTGGCTCAGCTTCTGGTTGGCCGGCGCCGCACTGCTGGTGTCGGCATGGCCGAGTACCAGCACGGCAGTCTTGCTGTCGACTTCGACAATCTTGGCCACCCGGGTGATCGGGCCAAGGGTGATCGGCAGCAGCATGGCCGGGCGGTCCGGGTTATAGCCGCTGTCGACCGGCAGGGTCACCACCAGCACATCGTCGCGGCGCTCCAGTTCCAGCTTGCTGTCCTTGATCGCTTCGCGCAGTTTCGGCTCGTAGGTGTCCAGCCAGGCCTGGGTGGCCTTGGTGTCGATCTTCGGCACGGCGTGGGCCTTGGCTTCGACCTTGTCGCTGTCGCCGAACGGCCACCACCAGCGGCTGGCGCTCTCGGACTTGGCATCGGCCTTGGCGACCTTCTCGGCGACCACTGCTTTCACTTCCTGCTTGGCCACTTCGTCCGAGCCAAAAGGCCACCAACTGCTGCGGCCGCTCTCGGCCGAACCGTTCTGCGGGTGCTGGGCGCAACCGGTCATGACCAGGCACAGCGCGAGAGCTAAGGTTTTATGTGAAGACATCACTGATACACCATGAAAATGAAAGAAAAATAGGCCGCCAACGCAAACCGTTGGCATGCAGAATAGCTAATGAGTTTCCAAAGCACAGGGTTGCCCGATCAAAGGCAACCGGCCAGAACCCGCACCAGCTGTTGCGCGCGTGGGTCCATGAGGATGTAAGGGCCGAGGGTGTTGGTGACGAAGCCAAACGCCACGTCGTGTTCCGGGTCGGCGAAACCGACCGAACCGCCCGCCCCCGGGTGGCCGAACGCGCGGGCACCGAGGCCAAAGGTGGCATTGGCCACGGTTGGCTGGTCGAGCATGCAGCCGAGGCCGAAACGGGTTTGGGTAAGCAGGGTGCGGTCGTCGCCCAGGCTGTGCTCGCGGGTCAGTTCGTCGAGCAGCTCGGACTCCAGCAGGCTGCCGTCCAGCAGCCCGGCATAGAACCCGGCCAGGCTGCGCGCATTACCGTGGCCGTTGGCCGCCGGCTGCTGCATGCGCCGCCACTCCGGCTTGTTGGTGCTGGTGAGGATCGCCGGCGGGTTGGTGAACGCACGGGTCGACAACGCCTGTGGTTCGGTCATGGTGACTTTCAGCAGGCGCTTGGCCGCCTCGTCGCCCAGGTTGCCCTTGCCGCGGGCGATGTGGGCAACCCGGTGGAATTCGCTGTCGTCCAGGCCGACATGGAAGTCCAGCCCCAGCGGCCGCGCCGTGCGCGCGACAATCGACTCGCCGGGGCTACGCCCGTCGGCGCGGCGGATCAGCTCACCAACCAGCCAGCCATAGGTGATGGCGGCATAGCCATGAGCGCTGCCCGGCGTCCACCACGGGGTTTCGGCGGCCAGGCTGTCGACCATGGTCTGCCAGTCGTACAGGGCTTCGGCCGGCAGCAGCTCGCGGATCGCCGGCAGGCCGGCGCGATGACTGAGCAACTGACGCAGGGTCACCGAGTCCTTGCCCGCCTGGGCGAATTCCGGCCAGTAGCGCGCGACCGGAGCATCGAGGGCCAACTTGCCCTCGCCGACCAATTGCAGCGCGGTGACCGCAGCGAAGGTCTTGGTGCAGGAGAACAGGTTGAGGATGGTGTCGCTGTGCCAGGCCTCGGCACCGTCCTTGTCGGCGCTGCCGGCCCAGAGGTCGATCACGGTTTCCCCGCCGACCTGGATGCACAGCGCAGCGCCGCGCGCCTGGGGATCGTCGAAGAGTGCCGCAAAGGCTTCGCGTACCGCTTCGAACTTGAGCTCGTAATGACCCTGAATCTGCACCCACCGACTCCCTGCACAACCTGATTTCAACGTGGCGTGCATTGTTTCAGCCCGCAGCCGATTTGGGAACCGATTGTGGTCAGATGGTCGCCGCGCCGGTTACGGCTTGGCAGCGGCGACCGGCTTGTTGAACTGCTCGAGCACTTGCAGGTTGGCCTTGCGCACGCTGTCGACAAAGCCGGCATACGGCACGTCGGTGATCGCCACCAGGCCAAAGTGACCGTTTTCGCCATCGAGCAGACGGCCGCTGGCCGGCTGGTCGAGGTACTGGAACCAGTGCGCACCGACAATCGATGGCTCAGCCGCCGCCGCCTTGAGGAACGCCGCATAGGCCGGGCCACGGTCTTCCTCGCGGGCCACTTCCATCGGCCCCGGACCGAACGGCCCACGGTCACGCGAGCCGAACTGGAATTCGGACACCAGCACCGGCTTGTTCAGCGCCGCCAACTGGGCGAAGTCGTAACCGTCCTGCGGTGTGGGCGCATAGACGTTGAAACTGAGCACGTCGCAGTAGGTGGCGCAGGCCTTGACCGCCTCCGGCGTGCTCACCGCGTAGCGCCCCCCCAGCAACAGGTGGTTCGGCGCATGCCATTTCAGCGAGTCGGCAATGGTCTTGAAATAGGTCTCGGCAAACACCTGCTGGAAGTACTGGAAGTCCGCCTCGATTTCCGGGTGCTCCGGGTTCGGCAACGGCGGCTCGAAGCCTGGGTCTTCCATCAGTTCCCACGCCGGCAGGTCGATACCCCAGGCCTTCGACAGCCCCTGCTGGTTACGGTACTTGTCGCGCAGCTGCTTGAGGAAGGCGCGCTTGGCCGGCACGTCGGTGGTCAGGCGCAAGGTGCCGTAGGCCAGCGCATAACGGGCTTTCGGATCGTTGCCGGGCGCGGCCCAGGCCAGTTCGTTGTCGGCAAAGTAGCCGATCAGGAACGGGTCGTCGCGGTGGTCACGGGCGGCAATCGCCACCGCGCGCTCGGTGGCCATGGCAAAGCGCGGGTCGAACGGGTCGGGCATGGCGCCCCACCAGTCCATGCCCGTGCTGATGCTGGTGTAGTCGCCGACGATGGCCAGTGGCAAGGTGTACGGCAGGCGCTCGGCGGCTTCCAGGGCCGGCTCGCTCCAGTTGCCGAGGGTGTTGAAGCCCCAGGCCTGCAAGCGGTCGAGGCTGTGCGCCTGCCAGCGGTTCTGGTCGAACACCGCCGGTGGGCACGCCGCGGCCGGTGGCTGGCCCTTGGCGATCGTCTCGGCAGTGGGTGCCAGGCAGGGTTTACTGTAGGTGCGTTCGAGGTTGGCGGCATAGAAGTCGAACCAGCGGCCCTGGTCGAAATTGCGCCCCTTCGACGAGCCGTTGCCGTCGTGGTTGTTGCCTTCGCCATAGAACGGCGCCAGTTGGCTGCCCTCCGGCGGCAGCGCAGTGAACATCGATTCGCGCCCGGCGACATAGGTACGCCCGCCATCGGCGGCCACCGCGTTGACGCCCAGCGAGTAGAACGGGTGCCCTTCCGGGGTCACCAGGTACCAGCGCCCCTCATGCTTGTGGGTGCGGAAGAAGCCCTTGGCTTCGAAGGTCTGGCCGCCAGTGAGGCCGCCGAACTTGTCCAGCTTGAGCTTGCCGCGCTCGGCCAACCAGCCCTTGAGCTGCTGCTGTTCGCGGTTGGCGGCGGCCTTGAGCTGGTCGTCGCTGGCAATTTTCTCCGGCCAGCGGCCACGGCTGAATTGCCCGAAGCCGTCGATCAGGCCGTTGTAGGCGGCCTTTTGCAGCAGATCGTCGTCCTGCACGCCGAACCGCTCGATGAGGATGCTTTGCGCCACATTCGGCTTGTGCATCGACAGGGTCACCGAGACCACCTGCTTGAGGTCCAGCTCCCCGGCGCTGCTGGTCAGCAGCAGGCGCTGGCCTTCGTGCACCCACGGCATCGGCGGGCCGACGCGCATGCCCTGGCTCAGCGGCGAACTGGCGGTCAGCGGCACCAGCACTGTTTGCGCCGGGCCGGCCGGCAGGTCGATGCGGCTGACCAGGGTTTTACCGTCGGCGCTGAGCACCGTCACCTCCACGGTCAACGCCCAGTCCATGCCACTTTGCAGGCGCAGGGTCATGGCGCTGGCAGCGGACCAGTCCCACACCCCGGTTTGCGGGCTCAGGCGCAGGCTCGGGCGCTCGACCGGGTTGAATACCACGCGACGCAGCACCTCGCCTTGCGCCGTCTGCTCGGCGTTGTATTGCGGCAGGCTGGCATCCTCGGTCACCACGTTGACCACGGCGGCCGGGCGGACGAAGTTGAACAGCGTCTGCTGGCCAGCCAGCAACGGCGAGCTGAACAGCAGTGCGAGTACGGCAGGCAGGGTACGGCGCAACATAGGGCTGGAGTTCTCCTTGAAGGCCCGGTCGGGCCTTGATCTCACTGATAGACAACACCTCGGTGCATTCCGCTCCGAGGGTCAGGAAATTTCCCGGCGGAACGGCGGCAACGCATTGAGGATAGCCTTGCCGTAGCGCTGGGTGACGACTCGGCGATCGAGCAGGGTGATGGTGCCGCGGTCCTCCTCGGTACGCAGCAGCCGCCCGCAGGCCTGGATCAGGCGCAGCGAGGCATCGGGTACGGCAATTTCCATGAACGGATTGCCACCGCGCGCTTCGATCCACTCGGCCAGGGCCGCTTCGACCGGGTCGTCGGGCACCGCAAAGGGGATCTTGGCGATCACCACGTGCTCGCAATAGGCCCCCGGCAGGTCCACCCCTTCGGCGAAGCTGGCCAGGCCGAACAGCACGCTGGAATCGCCGCCATCGACCCGCGCCTTGTGCTTGTTGAGGGTTTCCTGCTTGGACAGGTTGCCCTGGATGAACACCTGCTTGCGCCAGTCGCGGTCGAGGCCGTCGAACACATCCTGCATCTGCTTGCGCGACGAGAACAACACCAGCGAGCCGCGCGAACCTTCGACCAGCGCCGGCAGGTCGCGGATGATCGCTGCGGTGTGGGCAGCGGCATCGCGCGGGTCGGCGCGCAGGTCGGGCACCCGCAGCACGCCGGCGTCGACGTGGTGGAACGGGCTCGGCACCACCGCCGTCACGGCGTCGCGCGGCAGGCCGGCACGCATGCGGAAACGGTCGAATTTACCCAGGGCCGTCAGCGTCGCCGAGGTTACCAGAGCGCCATGGGCGACATTCCACAGGTTGCGCCGGAGCATTTCCGCGGCCAGGATCGGGCTGGCGTTGACCTCGATGTCGAACAGCGCGCCCGTTTCGGCCAGGGTCAGCCAGCGTGCCATCGGCGGGCTGTCTTCCGGGTCTTCGGCGGTGAACGCGGTCCACAGCTCCCAGTTGCCCTGGGCGCGCACCAACAGGCTGCCGAACAACGGGTACCACTCTTCGGCCTGGTGGCTGGCGATGCCGATGTTGTTCTCGCCGTCCATGCCTTCCTTGAGCAGGTCGGTCAGACGGGTGAACAGGTCGTTGAGGCGGCCGAAGCCTTTTTTCAGTTCCAGGCCCATTTCGCGTATGTGCTCGGGCACCACCCCACCGACGAAGCGATGGCGCGGCCGCTCACGGCCCTCCATGTCTTCGCCGGGGCGGAAGTCGGCCACCTGCTCGCAGGCAGCGAACATGAACTGCTGTTGATCCTTGATTTCGCGAGCCAGTTCCGGCACCTGCTCGATCCACTTGCCGAGGTCGCCCGGCAGCGGGTGCTGGGCGAGCAGCTTGGTCAGGTTCTTGGCGGTGCTTTCCAGCCAGTCGGAGGTGGAGCGCAGGCGGCTGTAATGGGCGAAGTGGCCGATGGCCTTGTCGGGCAGGTGGTGGCCTTCGTCGAACACGTAGATGGTGTCGCGCGGGTCGGGCAGCACGGCGCCACCGCCCAGGGCCAGGTCGGCCAGGACCATGTCGTGGTTGGTGACGATTACATCGACCTTGCCCATGCCTTCACGGGCCTTGTAGAAGGTGCACTGGCCGAAGTTCGGGCAATGGCGGCCGGTGCACTGACTGTGATCGGTGGTAACGCGGGACCAGTCCTGGTCCTCCAGGGCGACGGGCCAGCTGTCGCGGTCGCCGTCCCATTTATTCCCGGCAAGCTTCTCGATCATGCTGGTGAACAGCTTCTGGCTGGCCTCATCCACTTCGATCTTGAAGCCTTCTTCGGCGAACAGCTGGGCGGTGGCGGTTTGTGCGTGACCTTCCTGCAGCAGCACGTCGAGCTTGGACAGGCACAGGTAGCGACCACGGCCCTTGGCCAGGGCGAAGCTGAAGTTCAGGCCGCTGTTGCGCATCAGGTCCGGCAGGTCCTTGAATACGATCTGTTCCTGCAGGGCGACGGTGGCGGTGGCGATCACCAGGCGCTTGCCGGCAGCCTTGGCCGCCGGAATCGAGGCGAGGCTGTAGGCCACGGTTTTACCGGTGCCGGTACCGGCCTCGACCGCAACCACGGCCGGCTCGCCGTCGCGCCGACCTTCGTCGTCGACCGCGATATCGCCGAGCACCTTCGCCACTTCGGCGATCATCAGGCGCTGGCCATAGCGGGGTTTCAAGCGCTTGGCTTCGAGAAAACGCGAGTAGGCGCCCTGAATCTGGGATTTGAGTTCGTTGCTGATCATGGTATCGGGGCGCCCGGAGGGCTGGATAAATTTTCAGTGTTTCGTGTGGGCCGCTATCATACCCCGCTATTGCCCCTTGCGCCGAACGGAGTTCCCGATGACTGCTTTTGCCCTCCCCTACAGCCTGCATGTTCTGGCCGCCCTGATCTGGGTCGGGGGGATGTTCTTCGCCTGGCTGGTGCTGCGTCCGGCGGCGGTGGTAGCCCTGGAGGGGCCGGCTCGCCTGCGCCTCTGGGTAGAAGTGTTTCAGCGTTTTTTCGGCTGGGTCTGGGTGGCCGTGGTGGTGCTGGCGGTGAGCGGGGTGGCGATGATTCACCTGCACTTCAGCGGCTTCGAGACGGCGCCAAAGTACGTGCAGGTGATGATCGGCGGGTTTATCGCGATGGTCGCGCTGTTCATCCGGGTGCAGTCGTTGCTGCTGCCGGAGCTGCGCAAGGCGGTGGGCAGCGAAGACTGGCCGGCCGGCGCTGGCGTGATGGCACGGATTCGACGGGTGGTGGGGATCAACCTGTTGCTGGGGGTGGCGGTTGTGCTGGTGGCGGCTTCCCGGGCGGTGATCTGAGGACCGCTCCCGCATGGATCACCTGACGCCATGTGGGAGCGGGCTCGTCCCGCGCTGCTTTTGGGTGTTACAGCCGTTGCACCGTCAACTCCCCAGCCGCCCCGGCCAAGCCGGGTTGCCCCGGCTGTCCGGCGCGCCCGGCAGCGCCAGCATCGGTACGATAGAGCCAGCAGCCCTTGCTCGCCCCGCCGGCGCCCGGTTTGCCCGCAGCCCCCGGCGCACCCGGTGCGCCACCTTCGAGACGAACCTTGATCTGCTCGGCCGGATAGCCCGCCGGCAACAGCAGCCGCACCCGACCGCCCGGTGCGCCATTGTGCCCGTCGCCACCGTTGTCGCCATTGAAGCCGCGCGACGCCTGGCCCCAGGTGCAACCAGCGGCCTCGCCATTGGCGCCATCCAACCCGGCATAGCCCGGCGCACCGGCGCCTCCACGGGCATCGATCGATAACTGCGGTGCCTGCAACGCAGCCACCTTCAATTGCAGCGTGCGCCCCGGCCGCGCCGGCTTCTCGTAGGTGCCTGGCGACCCGTGCGCGGCAATCTCGCTGCCCGCGCCCAGTTGCGCCCGGCCCACCTCGATACGTAGCTCATTGTCGGCCGGCACCACGGCGATCCGTGCATCCTGGCCCAGGTGCAGCTCATCGACCGTCAGCTCGACCAGGCTCGCCGGCAGCAGCAGGGTTGCCGAATCTGCCACGTCAAGCCGCTGCAGGTGCACCACGCTGGTCGTGTTCGGCAAACGCAACAGCGAGTGCGATGCCACGCTGATCGCATCGGCCAGGGCCAACGGGCTGAACAGTGCCGCCAGCAGAATCCATTTACGCATGCTTGGCCTCCTGGCGCGGCGCCGGAATCGATTGAATATGGAAGATCCCCACCAGCAGGATCTGCAGGCGGTCGAACCAGCGGTGGCTGCGCTCGCGCAGGCAGGCATTGAACAGCAGCACTTCCAGCACGTGCAGCGTCAACAACGCCGCAGCAGCCGCATTGATAAGCAGATGAAAGGGTTTGTCTGCCGGCATCAGCAGATTCACCAGCACGACCCACCAGAAGACCACCGTCAGGGCTTTACCCAGCCCCCACAACGCTTTCATAAGTGCCCCTTGCGATTTTTTATAGTTGGCAGCCCGCCCGTCGAGCGCGGGCAGTGCCTGCAACATAAACCACAGGCACCACCGGCGGCCAGCCCGCCGCCATCAGTTGAGGTGCAGGTCTACGCGGCGATTTTGCGCGCGCCCGGCATCGGTTTCGTTATCGGCCACCGGCTCGCTCTCGCCCTTGCCCTGGCTGGTGACCTTCTGCGGCGACAGGCCCTGCCCGATCAGGTACTCGGCAACGCTGCTGGCACGGCGTTCGGACAGCGCCTGGTTATAAGCGTCGGTACCCTTGCTGTCAGTATGCCCGATGACCTTGATCCGGCTCACCGAAGGGTTGTTGAGCTTGTCCAGCAGCCCTTGCAGTTGCTGCTTGGCGGCGGACGTCAGCTCGGCAGAGTCGAAGGCAAACAGCACGTTGCCCTGGTCGCTGAGGGTGATGACTTCCGGGGTGGCCTCGGGCGCGGGCGCCTTCTGCGTCGCCGGGTACTGCGGCAATGGGCAACCGGTATGGCTGACCGGGGTATTGGCCGGGGTGTCCGGGCAGCGGTCACGACGGTCGAAGACGCCATCGCCATCTTCGTCGCCGTCCTGCGCGTAGCAGATCAGGCCGCCGGCTACGGCACCAGCCAGCGCCCCGCCACCGGCCCAGGCGGAACTTTCGATTGCACCCAATCCGCCACCAACCAGGCCGCCGAGCAGGCTGCAGATGGGCCAGGTCCTTTGGTTGAGTGGCGCGCTGCCATCGCTGTGGGTGGCACAACCGGAGAGCAGGCTGCCGGCCAACAGCAGGGGAAGCGCGGCTTTGCTGAATACACTCATTGCTAATGCTCCTGTGTCACCGGCCTCTACCGGTAACACAGGAGTAAAGACCGGCCTGCGGCACTTCTCAAGCAGCAGGCCGACGTTGCCTAGCGCTCGATACGGATCTCGGTACGGCGGTTCTGCGCCCGACCATCCTCGGTCTTGTTGTCGGCCACTGGCTGGCTTTCGCCGGCACCACGCACCGAAACGAAGCTGGCGCGCGGCACGCCGCTACCGATCAGGTAGTCGGTGACCGAATGCGCACGACGTTCCGAGAGTTTCTGATTATAGGCATCCGAGCCACGGCTGTCGGTATGCCCGGTCACGCTCAGCCTGGCACTTGGCGCTTCCTGTTTCAGCCGGGTGGCGATGGTGTTCAGGCGTTCCTTGTCGGCGCTGGTGAGCTTGGCCGAGTCGAAGTGGAAGTGCACATCGCGGATGACGATGGTTTCCTCCTTGACCACCACGACCTCTTCCACCACCGGCGCGGCCAGCGGGCAGCCGGTGGCATCGACTGGGGTCCCGCGCGGTGTGCCAGGGCACTTGTCGCGGCTATCCGGAACGCCATCGCCGTCCTCGTCGCCATCGCCGTGGACCCAGCAATAGCCCGCCGCCAGGCCACCGCCGAGCAACGCGCCCCAGCCAGCCCAGCTCGAGCTTTCGATCGCGCCCAATGCTGCGCCACCTACACCCCCGACGGCAGCACACTTCGGCCAGTCGGTTTTTTGCAAACCTGCACAACCAGTCAACACGCTGGTTAGCAGAACCAGAGGTAATGCTGTGCGTACAATGCTCATTTTGTTGCTTCTCCTTGGGGGAATCGGTGCAAAACCGATGCTCTGGGAGTAAAGACCGCGCCTCCCATCTCCGCCAGCAATAAGCCATGAGGCAATTGCCCTGCCTCTATGCCTACGCGTGCGGGACAGCTAGTCTTGAGCTTCTGACGAGGATCTTCGATGACTGAAAGCTTTTCTTCGCGTACACCGCAGCAGGCACTCGCCGCCCTGCTGGCCCAGCATGCGCCGCAACGTCTGCTGCTGGTGGGTAGCCAGTTCCCAGCCCTGGCGGCCTTCGCCACAGCGCATCCGCAGGTGGAAATCGCCGTGACCGCGCCCGGCCCGTTGCCGGCCGCGCTGGCGGCCCAGCGCTTCGACCTGGCCTTGCTGGTCGACTGCCTGGAGCACCTGCCCAAGCGCGACGGCCTGGAACTGCTCGGCGGTATTCGCAACCTCAATGCCAGCCGGGTCGCGGTGCTGGCCGACCTGAGCGCCTGCGGCTGGCAGGACACCGATTTCTATGCGCTGGCCTTGCAGGCCAACGAACGCTTTCAACGCGACGAACAGACCTTGAGCCTGTTCACCTATGATCTACGTGACTACAAGCAGGTCCCGGACTGGTTGAATGCCAAGTTCTGGGCCAACCCGCAAAATTTCGGCAAGTACTGGTGGTGATGCAATGAGTGTTTCGGTTTGCCCGTGTGGCAGCGGCAACCTGCTGGATGCCTGCTGCGGGCACTATCACGCCGGCCATCCGGCCCCCGACGCCCAGGCGCTGATGCGCTCGCGCTACAGCGCCTACGTGCTGGGCCTGATCGACTACCTGGTGGCGACCACCCTGCCGGTGCAGCAGGACCGTCTGGACCGCGCCGGGATTGCCGCCTGGAGTGCCCAGAGCACCTGGCTGGGGCTGCAGGTGGAAGCGGCGGAAGTGTTCGGCGGCCAACCCGAGCATGCCTTCGTGACCTTTACCGCACGCTGGCACGACCTCGACGGCGAGCACAGCCATCGCGAGCGCTCGGCCTTCGTCCAGCACGCCGGCCACTGGTACTTCATCGACCCAACGGTGGGCCTCAAGGCCAACCGCAACGACGCCTGTCCGTGCGCCAGCGGGCAGAAATTCAAGAAATGCTGCGCCAGTTACGTGGGTAGCTAGCGCTCATGCCCCGGCGCACCGGTCTGGTCCTGCTCAGCCTCCTGCTGCTGAGCCTGGCTGGCTGCGCCGGCGGCCTTGGCGACGATGGGCAACGCCGCGAACCGCAGGTGCACCTGATCAAGGTCGAGACGGTGAAAGCACGCTTGATGGAGCAGCAGTTCATCCTGCATTTCCGTATCGACAACCCCAGCGACTCGACCCTGGTGGTACGCAGCCTCAGTTACCGCGTGCGGCTCAACGAGATGCTCCTGGCCGAGGGCGATGCCCGCCTGTGGTTCAGCGTGGGCGGACATGGCCGGGAAAGCTTCGAGGTGCCGGTGCGCACCAACCTCTGGCAGCACCTGAAGCCGATTGCCAAACTGCTCAAGCACCACGAGCAGCCGATCCATTACCAGTTGCAGGGCGAACTGACCACCGGATTATTCTTCAGCCACGACCTGCACTTGTCGCGCAGTGGTGAGATAATTCCCGGCGATCTTTTTCCGGAGTAAGTTTCAATGACCCAGCAACCCCATGTTCACGGCCCAGACTGCAACCACGATCATGACCATCATCACGATCACGACCACGGTCATGTGCACGGCCCGCATTGCAACCACGGCCACCAGGAGCCGGTGCGCAACGCCCTGAAGGACGTCGGCCGCAACGACCCATGCCCGTGCGGCAGCAGCAAGAAGTTCAAGAAGTGCCACGGGGCCTAAGCCACCCGTAACGGCACCTCTGCACCCTGTGGGAGCTGGCTTTGCTGGCGAGAGACCAGCATGGTCCGCATCGCTGGCCAGGCCAGCGCCCACAGAGGCAGCCCCGGCCTTCCCCCACCGTGCGTCGCCTGCCGGCGAAAATAAAGCCCCACCCCCCGCTTGCATGGTGTCATCGGCCTCACTAACGTAGCGCCTTTTATACGCCACACCCTGCAGGAGCCCCACCATGGCCTCGCCAGCCCTTTCACACGTACTTCCCCGGTTCGGCGTCGCCGCGACCCTGCTCGGGCTGCTCAGCCTCGGCGGGTGTCAGTTGGGCAACCCGCGCGACAGCGTGCCGCCCAGCGTCGGCGTGCAGCCGCTCAAGGGCCTGGCACAGAACGTTTCGGTGCGCCGCAATGCGCTCGGCATGCCGCTGATCGAAAGCAGCAGCTTCCATGACGCCCTGTTCAGCCTCGGTTACGTGCATGCCGGCGACCGCATCGGGCAAATGCTCGGCATGCGCCTGCTGGCCCAGGGCCGGCTGGCCGAACTGGCCGGCCCCGAGGTGCTCGAGGTCGACCGCTTCATGCGCGCCGCCAACCTGAAAAAGAGCGCCAACGAACGCTACGCCGACGCCTCGCCTCGCCTGAAACGCTTCTTCGAGGTCTACGCGCGCGGCGTCAACGCCTACCTGTTCCGCTACCGCGACAACCTGCCCGGCCCAGTGGCCCAAAGCGGCTACCGTCCCGAGTACTGGAAGCCGGAAGACTCGGCGCTGATCTTCGCCCTCTACAGCTTCAGCCAGTCGGTCAACCTGCAGGAAGAAATCGCCGCGCTGACCCTGGCCGAGAAAGTCGGTGCCGACCAGTTGGCCTGGCTGCTGCCCAGCTACCCCGACGAGCCGCTGCCGTTCGCCGAAGCCGACAAACTCAAAGGCCTCAACCTCGGCAGCCAGCTTGCCGGGCTGGCCCCCCTTGCCGCCGTCAGCGAACAGCTGGCCGCGCTCAACCTGCTCGGCAGCGCCGGTTCCAGCAACTGGGCCATCGCCCCGCAGCGCAGCCGCAGCGGCAAGAGCCTGCTGGCCAGCGACACCAGCGGCGCCTGGGCACTGAGCCCAGTACAGATCCGCACCAGCAAATACCAGGCGGCCGGCTTCAGCCTGCCAGGCCTGCCGTTCGTGCTGTCGGGCTTCAACGGCAAGCTGGCCTGGAGCAGCAGCGCGGCTATGGGCGACAACCAGGACCTGTACCTGGAAAAACTGCGCCGCGAAGGCAGCCGCCTGATGTACCAGGTCGACGGCCGCTGGCAGCCGGTGCAGGCGCGCAATGAAACCTTCTTCGTCAAAGGCCAGCGCCCGCAACGCGAAACCCTCTACGAGACCCGCCACGGGACCCTGCTCAGCGGCACCCAGGGCAGCCTCGGCCTGGCCCTGAAGATGCCCGAGCTCAAGGGTGACAAGAGCCTGGATGCGCTGTTCGACCTGACCCGTGCGCAAAACGTCGAGCGCGCCTTCGACGCCAGCCGCGAAATCGGTGGCGCCGCGCTGAACCTGGTATTCGCCGATGCCAACAATGTCGGCTGGCAGGTCACCGGACGCTACCCGAACCGCCGCGAAGGCCAGGGCCTGCTGCCGTCGCCGGGCTGGGACAGCCGCTACGACTGGGACGGCTATGCCGACCCGATGCTGCACCCGTATGACCAGGACCCGGTCCAGGGTTGGCTGGGCAATGCCAACCAGCGCAGCGTGCCGCGCGGCTATGGCATGCAGCTGTCCAACAGCTGGTACTACCCGGAGCGCGCCGAGCGCCTCGCCCAGTTGGCCGGCAACGGTAAGCACGACCGTCGCAGCCTGATCGCCATGCAGAACGACCAGACCAGCCTGTTTGCCGCCAAGCTCAAGGCAATGTTCGAAGCGCCGGGCATGGCCCAGCCGCTGAAGCAGGCCATCGACGCCCTGCCCAGCGAGCAGAGGGCCAAGGCCCGCGAAGCCTACACTCGGCTGATGGCCTTCGACGGCCGGCTGAGTTCGCAGTCGAGCGACGCAGCGATCTACGCGCTGTTCCTCCAGGAGAGCGCCAAGCAGACCTTCCTCGACGAACTCGGCCCGGAATCCGGCGCCGCCTGGCAGGCCTTCGTGGCCAACGCGCGGCTGTCCTATTCGGCGCAGGCCGATCACCTGCTCGGGCGCGACGACAGCCCGTTCTGGGACGACCGTAAAACCCCGGCCAAGGAAGACAAGCCGACGATCCTCGCACGCAGCCTGGCCGCGGCGATCAGTGCCGGCGAAGCACAACTGGGGAGCGACCGCCGCACCTGGCAGTGGGGCCAGCTGCACCAGTACCGCTGGCCGCTGAGCACCTTCCATGGCCTGGGCGATGTGCAGCAGCGCACGGCGCAAGCCAGCGGCGGCGATCACACCACGCTGAATGCCGCGCCCTATGCCTGGGGCCAGGACTTCAGCGCGCGGCTGGCACCGTCGCTGCGCATGGTAGTCGACTTCGGCCAGCCGGAACCGCTGCTCGGCCTGAGCAGCAGCGGCCAGTCAGGCAACCCGGCCAGCGCGCATTTCGCCGACGGCCTGGGCGCCTGGTTCAAGGGCCAGTACCTCAGCTTCCCGATGCAGACGCAGAACTTCGAGCGGGTCTACGGCAGCAAGCGCCTGACCCTGGTCCCCGGCAAGTAATCCCCTCCCCCACAACGCGGTGAGCCCGGCTCACCGCGTTGCCGCTGATCCACATCAACGGGGCCCCACGCCCATTCGGTTACAACAAGGCTGGGGGCCGTGTGCCTCCAGCATCAGCCTGATGCGCCTATAAAAACGACTGTGCACCTGCGCCGAGGGGACCACCCCAGGCACAGGTATTTAAAGGACTATTGCAATGGTTTCTTCCTTCCTGCGCCTGGCCGCTGTCGGCTCGGCGTTGCTGTTTGGCGGCCCGTTGCTGGCCGGCGAGTCGACCCCGACAGCCGCCAGCGACGGCGCCCAACTGGATCGCGGCAAGTACATTGCCCAGCTCGGCGACTGCATCGCCTGCCACACCGCGCCACAGGGCGAACTGATGGCCGGCGGGCTGGAGCTGAGCACGCCGATGGGCACGATCTACTCCAGCAACATCACCCCCGACCCGAAGACCGGCATTGGCGCCTACAGTTTCGAGCAGTTCGACAAGGCCATGCGCGAGGGTGTGAACGCCGCTGGCCAGAATCTTTACCCGGCAATGCCGTACCCGTCCTACGCGAAGATGACCGAAGCGGACATGCGCGACCTCTACGCCTACCTGATGCACGGCGTGCCGGCAGTGGCCAAGGACAACCGCGAAGCCGAGATGCAGTGGCCGTTCAACCAGCGCTGGGGCCTGGCCCTGTGGAACTTCGCCTTCCTCGACAACACCCCGTTCGAGCCGCAGCCGACGCGCGACGAGGTACTCAACCGCGGCGCCTATCTGGTGCAGGGCCTGGGCCATTGCGGTGCGTGCCACACGCCGCGCGGCATCGCCTTCCAGGAAAAGGCCATGAGCGACGACGGCCGCAGCGGCAAACACTTCCTCGCCGGAGAAACCGTCGAGCACTGGCAAGCCCTGAGCCTGCGCGACCTGTGGACCGTGCCGGACACCGTACAATTGCTCAAGACCGGGCAGAACCGCTTTGCCACGGTTTCCGGGAACATGGCCGAGGTCATTCACCACAGTACCCAGCACTTTACCGACGCGGACCTGACCGCCATCGCCACGTACCTGAAGTCGCTGCCGCCGGGTGAGAACGACCTGCCGATGCCGGCCGTGGCGCAAGCGCCGGCCGCGCCACCGGCGACACTGTTCAGCAGCCGTGGCGGGCTCGGTTACACGCAGTTCTGCGCCGACTGCCACCGCCCGGATGGCGGCGGTGTCCCGGGGCTGTTCCCGCCGCTGGCGCACAACCCGAGCGTGGCCTCGAACAACCCGACATCGCTGATGCACATCACCCTCACCGGCTGGAAAACCGCAGAAACTGCGGCCCATCCACGGGTCTATACGATGCCCGGGTTTGCCCGCCTGAGCGATCAGGAAATTGCCGAGATCCTGACCTTCGTCCGCGGCAGTTGGGGCAACGATGGCACGCCGATCAGCGACAAGCAGGTGGCGCAGCTGCGCAAGCAGTTGAACCCGCAGTTCAACAATTCCACGGCGTTCGAAACACCACGCCTGGCCAACCTGCTGGCGGCGGCGAACGCCGATCAGGTGGTGCGCGGCATGCGCCTGCACCTGCAAACCAAGGAACTGCTGCCGGATAACGTCGGCAACGCGCTCAATTGCACCAGTTGCCACCTCAACGCCGGCACCGTGGCCGATGGCTCGCCGTTTGTCGGGGTGTCGGCGTTCTTCCCCGGCTATGCGCCACGGGCGGGCAAGGTGATCACCCTGGAGGAGCGGATCAATGGCTGTTTCCGTCGCTCGATGAACGGCAAGCCGCTGCCACCGCAATCGGCCGATATGCAGGCGATGGTGGCGTATTTCGACTGGATGAAGTTCAACACCAAGCCTGAGGACAAGGTGCCCGGACGCGGCGTGGGCAAGGTGGACCCGGCGATCAAGCCTGACCTGGCCAATGGCGAGCTGATTTACGCCAAGCAGTGTGCGGTGTGCCATGGCAACCAGGGTGAAGGCTTGGCCCGTGCCGATGGCACGCCGATCTACCCACCGTTGTGGGGCGATCAGTCGTTCAATATCGGCGCAGGGATGGCACGCACCTATACCGCGGCGGCGTTCGTCAAACGCAACATGCCGATCGGCTTCCATGAGCAATTCCCGCTGGGCCAGGGCGGCCTGTCGGACCAGGAAGCGGTGGATGTTGCGGCATGGTTCTCGCAACAACCGCGGCCGGACTTCCCGGACAAGGTCAAGGACTGGCCCAATGGTGGACGGCCGGTGGATGCGCGGTACTGAACCATAGCGCATGAGGTGGGGGGCAGCAGCAGCTGCCTCCTGTGGGAGCGGGCTCGTCCCGCACCTCCCCAGATCTCTGCCACCGCCCCTGGCGAACCGAATCCAAAGTGTGGTGTGAAACTTGCTATCACTTTGCTGTCTGGCATCGACCGGTAACGGCCTCCTGCCAACCCAACATTTCTCGGTTCTAAGGACGACACAATGAAAAAAGCATGGCTGACGCTTTCTGCACTCGCTCTGTGTCTGGCTGCAGGCAATACCCTGGCCAAGGAATACAAGGAGCTGCGCTTTGGCGTCGATCCGTCGTATGCCCCGTTCGAATCCAAGGCCGCCGACGGCAGCCTGGTCGGCTTCGACATCGATCTGGGCAACGCCATCTGCAAAGAGCTCAAGGTCAAGTGCAAGTGGGTTGAAAGTGACTTCGACGGCATGATCCCGGGCCTCAAAGCCAACAAGTTCGACGGCGTGATCTCGTCCATGACCGTCACCCCAGCCCGGGAAAAAGTCATCGACTTCTCCAGCGAGCTGTTCTCCGGGCCGACCGCCCTGGTGTTCAAGAAAGGCGCCGGCCTCAGCGCCGATCCGGCCTCGCTGAAGGGCAAAACCGTCGGTTACGAACAAGGCACCATCCAGGAAGCCTACGCCAAAGCCGTGCTCGACAAGGCCGGGGTCAAGACCCAGGCCTACCAGAACCAGGACCAGGTCTACGCCGACCTGACCTCCGGGCGCCTCGACGCCTCGATCCAGGACATGCTGCAAGCCGAACTGGGCTTCCTGAAGTCGCCACAAGGCGCCGACTACGAAGTCAGCCAGCCGGTCGACAGCGAATTGCTGCCGTCGAAAACCGCCGTCGGTATCAAAAAAGGTAACACCGAGCTGAAGGCGCTACTGGACAAGGGTATCAAAGCGTTACACGACGACGGCACCTACGCCGAAATCCAGAAAAAGCATTTCGGTGAGCTGAACCTCTACAGCGGCAAATAAGCCCTCGCTGTGTACGCCGCCCCTGGCTTGCGCGAGGGGTGGCTCTTTTCCGACTGGTAAAGGTTCGCGTCAATGCTCGACGACCTGCTGCAGCATCTGGGGCTCTCGGCATTCAGCTTGCGGGGCTTCGGCCCGCTGCTGTTGCAAGGCACCTGGATGACCATCAAATTATCCTTCATGTCGCTGCTGGTGAGCGTCGGCCTCGGCCTGCTCGGTGCCAGCGCCAAGCTGTCGCCGCTGCGCCTGCTGCGCGTGCCGGCCCAGGCCTACACCACGCTGATCCGCGGGGTGCCCGACCTGGTGCTGATGCTGCTGATCTTCTACAGCCTGCAAACCTGGCTGACCAGCCTCACCGACTACCTGGAATGGGAATACATCGAGATCGATCCGTTCGCCGCCGGGGTCATCACCCTGGGCTTCATCTACGGTGCCTATTTCACCGAAACCTTCCGCGGAGCGATCCTCGCCGTGCCGCGCGGCCAGGTCGAGGCCGCCACCGCCTACGGGCTCAAGCGCTGGCAGCGGTTCCGCTTCGTGGTCTTCCCGCAGATGATGCGTTTCGCCTTGCCGGGCATCGGCAACAACTGGATGGTGATGCTCAAGGCCACCGCGCTGGTGTCGATCATCGGCCTGGCCGACCTGGTCAAGGCGGCCCAGGATGCCGGCAAAAGCTCCTATCAACTGTTCTATTTCCTGGTGGTGGCAGGCTTCATCTACTTGATGATCACCAGCGCCTCGAACCTGGTCCTGCGCTGGCTGGAACGGCGCTATAACGTCGGCACCCGGGAGGCCCTACGATGATCGAATTGCTACAGGAATACTGGCGCGCCTTCCTCTACACCGACGGCACGCACATCACCGGCCTGGCGATGACCTTGTGGCTGCTCAGCGCCTCGTTGCTGATCGGCTTCCTGGTGTCGATTCCGCTGTCGATTGCGCGGGTTTCGCGGCGCTTCTGGGTACGCTGGCCAGTACAGTTCTACACCTACCTGTTCCGCGGCACCCCGCTGTATATCCAGTTGCTGATCTGCTACACGGGGATCTACAGCCTGCAAGCGGTGCGCGACCAGCCGCTGCTCGACAGCTTCTTCCGCGACGCGATGAACTGCACCATCCTCGCCTTTGCCCTGAACACCTGCGCCTACACCACGGAGATCTTCGCCGGGGCGATCCGCAGCATGAACCACGGCGAAGTCGAGGCTGCCAAGGCCTACGGCCTGCGCGGCTGGAAACTTTATGCTTATATCATCATGCCGTCGGCGCTACGGCGTTCGCTGCCGTTCTACAGCAACGAAGTGATCCTGATGCTGCATTCGACCACCGTGGCCTTTACCGCCACCGTGCCGGATATTCTCAAGGTCGCCCGCGACGCCAACTCGGCAACGTTTCTGACTTTCCAGTCGTTCGGCATCGCCGCGGCGATCTACTTGTGCGTGACCTTCGCCCTGGTCGGTCTGTTCCGCCTTGCCGAGCGACGCTGGCTGGCCTTCCTCGGCCCTGCTCACTAGGACTGCTATGCACCATTCAACCCATGACATTCTGGCGCCGGTCCCCGGCATTGCCCGCCAGATCCACAGCTTCCACTTCGGCCCCCGTGGCGCCGGCAAAATCTACATCCAGGCCTCGCTGCACGCCGACGAACTGCCCGGCATGCTGGTGGCCTGGCACCTCAAGCAGCGCCTCGGCGAGCTGGAAAGCCAGGGCAAGCTGCAGCGCGAAATCGTCCTGGTGCCCATCGCCAACCCGGTGGGCCTGGAACAGGTGCTGATGGACGTGCCGCTAGGCCGCTACGAGCTGCAAAGCGGCGAGAACTTCAACCGCCACTTCGTCGACCTGAGCGACCAGATCGGCGACCAGATCGAGGCTAACCTGAGCCAGGATGGCGCCCGCAACGTCGAACTGATCCGCGAAAGCCTGCGCCGCGCCCTCGACGCCCAGCCGGCGCAGACGCCGCTGCAATCGCAGCGCCTGACCCTGCAGCGGCTGGCCTGCGACGCCGAAATGGTGCTGGACCTGCACTGCGACTTCGAAGCCGTCGAGCACCTTTACACCACCCCGGAAGCCTGGCCGCAGGTCGAGCCACTGGCGCGCTACCTGGGTACCCAGGCCAGCCTGCTGGCCACCGATTCCGGCGGGCAGTCGTTCGACGAATGCTTCACCCTGGTCTGGTGGCAATTGCAGCAACGCTTCGGCAAGCAGTTCCCGATCCCGCAGGGCAGTTTTTCGGTCACCGTCGAGCTACGTGGTCAAGGCGATGTCAGCCATCCGCTGGCCAGCAAGGACTGTGCAGCCATCCTCGATTACCTGAGCCATTACGGCGCTATCGAAGGCCAGGCCGCGCCACTGCCGGCCCTGACCTACCCGGCCACGCCGCTGGCCGGGGTCGAACCGGTGGCTACGCCACTGGGCGGCTTGCTGGTGTTCCACGCCAAGCCGGGGCAGTACCTGGAAGTCGGGCAACTGATCGCCGAGGTGATCGACCCGCTCAGCGACCGCGTAACCCCAGTGCGCAACAACCAGGCTGGCCTGATGTACGCCCGTTCGCTGCGGCGCATGGCCACGGCCGGCATGGTGATCGCCCATGTCGCGGGCAACCAGGCCTATCGCAGCGGCTACCTGTTATCGCCTTGAGGGCCCGTGCATGTACAAATTGACCATCGAAGACCTGCACAAGCGCTACGGCGATCACCATGTGCTGAAAGGCGTATCACTGAAAGCCAAGACCGGCGACGTGATCAGCCTGATCGGCGCCAGCGGCTCGGGCAAGAGCACCTTCCTGCGCTGCATCAACTTCCTCGAACAACCCAACGACGGCAGCATGACCCTCGACGGCCAGCCGATAAAGATGGTCCACGACCACCACGGCATGCACGTCGCCGATGCCGACGAGCTGCAGCGGATCCGCACGCGGTTGGCCATGGTGTTCCAGCATTTCAACCTGTGGAGCCACCTCAGCGTGCTGGACAACGTCAGCCTGGCACCACGGCGGGTGCTCGGGGTGAGCAAGCATGAAGCCGAGGAACGGGCGCGGGCCTACCTCGACAAGGTCGGACTGGCGCCGCGGGTGGCCGAGCAGTACCCGGCGTTTCTCTCCGGCGGCCAGCAACAGCGGGTGGCCATTGCCCGCGCGCTGGCCATGGAGCCGGAAGTGATGCTGTTCGACGAACCGACCTCGGCGCTCGACCCGGAACTGGTCGGCGAGGTGCTCCGGGTGATCCAGGGCCTGGCCGAAGAAGGCCGAACCATGATCATGGTGACCCACGAGATGAGCTTTGCCCGCCAGGTATCGAATCAGGTGCTGTTCCTGCACCAGGGGCTGGTCGAGGAGCACGGGGCACCCGCCGATGTGCTCGGCAATCCGAAAAGCGAGCGTTTGCGCCAGTTCCTCAGCGGCAACCTCAAATAGGTGTCAGGCCATCGGTGCGGGCGGCGGCTCGTCGGGCAGGGTCGGTTCGCCAGGCTCCATCGGTTGGGTTTCGCCGGGTTGTGGCGTGTCGGGGGTGTCCGGGTCGGGCTGACCAGGCACGCCGCCGGCCTGGGCGAGCGGCGGATGCGCCAGCAGCGACCACGCCAGCAGCCCGATCTGATTAGGCTGCAGCACGGCCAGTTTAGCGCTGATAACGGGATCGAGTTTCATCGGCGGCTCCTGAGCTGAAGTCCACCGCGCTTCGTGCGCGGCGGGACGGTTCAACCCGTTGGAGTGCCATTACGTCGAGGAATTCCCCCGGTTCGTCGCCTCAGGTACGCGGCAGGGTGACGCCACGTTGGCCCTGGTACTTGCCGCCACGGTCCTTGTAGGACACTTCGCACTCTTCGTCGGACTCCAGGAACAGCATCTGCGCCACGCCTTCGTTGGCGTAGATCTTCGCCGGCAGCGTGGTGGTGTTGGAGAACTCCAGGGTCACGTGGCCTTCCCACTCAGGTTCCAGCGGGGTGACGTTGACGATGATGCCGCAGCGCGCGTAGGTGCTTTTGCCCAGGCAGATGGTCAGCACGTTGCGGGGAATACGGAAATATTCGACGGTACGGGCCAGGGCGAAGGAGTTCGGCGGGATGATGCAGACGTCGCTCTTGACGTCGACGAAGCTGCCGGCGTCGAAGTTTTTCGGATCGACGGTCGCCGAATTGATATTGGTGAACACCTTGAATTCATCGGCGCAACGCACGTCGTAGCCGTAGCTGGAGACGCCGAACGAGATCAGCCGGTTGTCACTCTCGCCGCGCACCTGACGCTCGACGAAAGGTTCGATCATGCCGTGTTCCTGCGCCATGCGGCGAATCCACTTGTCCGATTTGATGCTCATGGCGGGTGTCCTGAAATAGCGAGGTGAAGAAATTCTGAGGCGCATCTTACCGGGCCCGGCGCCGGACTCAAAGTTTCCTGCGGTTTCAACGGTCGGATCCGTGTTTCCTCGGGCTTCCCGGCACATGCCGATGGCCGCCAGTCCTGAATTTCGCGAAAGCTGAACAAGACCATTGGCACGTTCTGGAAAAAGGGTTAAGGTGTTGTCACTGTGCTGCACGTGTCACTGAGAATCTCTACCTGATGCAAGATCTCGATCAACCCATCTTCATGAATTTTCTGCCTCTTTGCACTCAGTCTCGGTCAGGGCGTTTCCTGATCGGTAGTTAACTTTGTCCAAGGAGACAGACTATGTCCAATCGCCAAACCGGTACCGTTAAGTGGTTCAACGATGAAAAAGGCTTCGGCTTCATCACCCCACAATCCGGTGACGACCTGTTCGTACACTTCAAAGCTATCAAAGCTGACGGCTTCAAAAGCCTGAAAGAAGGCCAAGCGGTCTCTTTCATCGCTACCCGCGGTCAGAAAGGTATGCAAGCTGAAGAAGTAGAAGTTATCTAACTTCCGCTTTATCGCTTAAAAAAGCCCCGTCCTTCACCGGTCGGGGCTTTTTTTATGCCCGCGTTTTAGCACTATCGCCGACAAGGCAAGCTCCTTGTGGGAGCCGGCCTTGCCGGCGATAGTCGCGACTCAGTCTTCGCTGATGGTGATAGTCGGCATCGTCGGCGTCGCCGCTTCCTGCAGCACGATCCGTGCACCCACCTGGCGCGCCAGTTCCTGGTAGACCATGGCAATCTGGCTTTCCGGCTCGGCAATCGCCGTTGGCTTGCCACTGTCGGCCTGCTCACGGATCAGCATCGACAGCGGCAACGAGGCCAGCAGCTCGACACCGTACTGCGAGGCGAGCTTCTCGCCACCGCCCTCGCCAAAGAGGTGCTCGGCATGCCCGCAGTTCGAGCAGATGTGCACGGCCATGTTCTCGACCACACCCAGCACCGGGATATTGACCTTGCGGAACATCTCCACGCCCTTCTTGGCGTCGAGCAGGGCCAGGTCCTGTGGCGTGGTGACGATCACCGCGCCGGCCACCGGCACCTTCTGCGCCAGGGTCAGCTGGATATCGCCGGTGCCCGGCGGCATGTCGATCACCAGGTAATCGAGGTTGTCCCAGGCAGTCTGGGTGACCAGTTGCAACAGCGCCCCGGAGACCATCGGCCCACGCCAGACCATCGGTGTGTTGTCGTCGGTGAGGAAGGCCATCGACATGACCTGCACGCCATGCGCCTGCAACGGCACAAACCACTTCTGGTCCTTGACCTGCGGCCGGGTCCCTTCGGCGATGCCGAACATCACGCCCTGGCTTGGGCCATAGATGTCCGCATCGAGGATGCCGACCCGCGCCCCTTCACGGGCCAGCGCCAGCGCGAGGTTGGCGGCGGTGGTGGATTTGCCCACGCCGCCCTTGCCCGAGGCCACGGCCACGATGTTCTTCACATTGGCCAGGCCCGGGATCTGCGCCTGGGCCTTGTGCGCGGCGATCACGCAGTCGATCTCGACCTTGGCCGCCGTCACCCCGTCAATGCCTTCCACTGCGGTCTGCAGCACCTGGGCCCAACCGTTCTTGAACAACCCGGCGGCATAGCCGAGTTGCAGGCGCACGCTGACGTGTTGGCCCTGGATGTCGATGGCCTGCACACAGCCGGCGCTGACCGGATCGAGGTTCAGGTATGGGTCGGTGTATTGGCGAAGGACGGCTTCAACTGCTGCGCGGGTGACGGCGCTCATGGAGACTCCCGATATAAAGGCTGAGTAAAACAGGCCGCTATGCTAACCCGTGCGGCCGGCGCAGATGCGCGCATGGGGTGAAATATATTTCCCGGCGCTTTATAGTGGCCGATCATCTTTTTCAAACCTGTAGCCGAAAAGTAGCCGAGCCCCCATGTCCGAGCCACGTCAGATTCTTGTCACCAGTGCCCTGCCCTATGCCAATGGTTCCATCCACCTGGGTCATATGCTTGAGTACGTCCAGACAGACATGTGGGTGCGCTTCCAGAAGATGCGTGGCAACCAGTGCACCTACGTGTGCGCCGACGACGCGCACGGTTCGGCGATCATGCTGCGCGCCGAAAAGGAAGGGATTACTCCCGAGCAACTGATTGCCGCGGTGCAGGCCGAGCATGCCAGCGACTTCGCCGACTTCCTGGTCGACTTCGACAATTTCCACTCGACCCACGCCGAGGAAAACCGCGAGCTGTCGAGCCAGATCTACCTGAAACTGCGCGAAGCCGGGCACATCGCCAACCGCTCGATCACCCAGTATTTCGACCCGGACAAGAAGATGTTCCTGGCCGATCGTTTCATCAAAGGCACCTGCCCCAAATGCGCGGCAGACGACCAGTACGGCGACAACTGCGAGAAGTGCGGTGCCACCTACGCCCCGACCGAGCTGAAGAACCCGAAATCGGCGATCTCCGGCGCCACCCCGGTGCTCAAGGACTCGCAGCACTTCTTCTTCAAGCTGCCGGACTTCCAGGCCATGCTGCAGGGCTGGACCCGCAGCGGCGCGCTGCAGGACGCTGTGGCCAACAAGATCGCCGAGTGGCTGGATGCCGGCCTGCAGGAGTGGGACATTTCCCGCGATGCACCGTACTTCGGCTTCGAAATCCCGGACGAGCCCGGCAAATACTTCTACGTGTGGCTGGACGCCCCGATCGGCTACATGGCCAGCTTCAAGAACCTCTGCGCACGTCGCCCGGAGCTGGACTTCGACGCCTACTGGAACAAGGATTCCAAGGCCGAGCTGTACCACTTCATCGGCAAGGACATCGTCAACTTCCATGCCCTGTTCTGGCCAGCCATGCTGGAAGGCGCCGGCTACCGCAAGCCGACCGCCATCAACGTGCACGGCTACTTGACCGTCAACGGCCAGAAAATGTCCAAGTCGCGCGGCACCTTCATCAAGGCGCGTACCTACCTGGACCACCTGGCGCCGGAATACCTGCGCTACTACTACGCCTCCAAGCTGGGCCGCGGCGTCGACGACCTCGACCTGAACCTGGAAGACTTCGTGCAGAAGGTCAACTCGGACCTGGTCGGCAAGGTGGTCAACATCGCCAGCCGTTGCGCCGGCTTCATCCACAAGGGTAACGCCGGCGTGATGGTGGCCGGCGATGCCGCACCGGAACTCAGCGAAGCCTTCCTCAGCGCTACGCCAAGCATCGCCGAAGCCTACGAGGCCCGTGACTTCGCCCGTGCCATGCGCGAAATCATGGCCCTGGCCGACCGTGCCAACGCCTGGATCGCCGACAAGGCACCGTGGTCGCTGGCCAAGCAGGAAGGCAAGCAGGACGAAGTCCAGGCCATCTGTGCCCAGGGCATCAACCTGTTCCGCCAACTGGTGATCTTCCTCAAGCCGGTGCTGCCGCAACTGGCCGTCGATGCCGAGGCCTTCCTCAACGTCGCCCCGCTGACCTGGAACGACCACCAGACGCGCCTGGAAAACCACCCGCTGAACCCGTTCAAGGCACTGATGACCCGTATCGACCCGCTCAAGGTGCAAGCCATGACCGACGCCTCCAAGGAAGACCTGGTAGCCAGCCAGACCAGCGTTGTCAGCGGCAACGGCGAGCTGAGCAAGGACCCGCTGTCGCCAGAGATCGAATTCGACACCTTTGCCGCCGTCGACCTGCGCGTGGCGCTGATCGTCAAGGCCGAGGCCGTTGAAGGCGCCGACAAGCTGCTGCGGCTGACCCTGGATATCGGCGACGAGCAACGCAACGTGTTCTCCGGCATCAAGTCGGCCTACCCGGACCCGAGCAAGCTCGAAGGGCGCCTGACCATGATGATCGCCAACCTCAAGCCGCGCAAAATGCGCTTTGGCCTCTCCGAGGGCATGGTGATGGCTGCCGGCCCTGGCGGCGAAGAAATCTACCTGCTGAGCCCTGACAGCGGCGCCAAGCCGGGTCAACGCATCAAGTAAGCCCCACGCCCCGAACGGCAAACGTTCGGGGCGTTCTCTTTGTGTCGTCGTTGCCGGATAATGGCGCACAGCCTTGACCTTCGGCGCCCCTATGACCGAACTCCTGCTCGTTCTGCTCAGTGCCGCCCTGGCCAATAACATCGTCCTGCATCAGGCCCTGGCGATCGACCCGCCCGTGCGCGCGGCCGACGCCACCCCGCGCCGACAACTGCACGCGCTGGGCCTGGCGACCCTGGTGCTGCTGGTGCTGGCGGTGAGTGGCAGCCAGCTGCTGCTGAACGTGGTGCTGCGTCCACTGCAACTCGAATCGCTGCGCCTGCTGGTTTTCCTGCCGCTTTGCGTGCTACCGGTTACCCCGCTGCTGGACCTGGCACAGCGGCGCTGGCGCGACTGGCCGCTTGTCGGGCTCAAACCATTGCTGCTAGGCAATGCCGCTGTGCTGGGCCTGAGCCTGCACGCCGCCGATTCGGCACTCGGCCCACTGCAAAGCCTGGCCCTGAGCCTGGGCAGCGGCCTGGGCTTCTGGCTGGTGCTGGTGCTGCTCGACGACCTGCAACAGCGCATCGACAGCGAGGCGCTGCCGCAGGCCTGGCGCGGGCTGCCGGTCACCCTCGCGAGCACCGGCATCATGGCCATGGCGTTCATGGGCTTCAATGGGATGTTCGGCCGATGACAGGCGAAGCCATCGACCCCAGCGAACGCCTGCGCAACAGCCTGCAACAGGTGCTGCTGGCCTGCCTGCCGGGCCTGCTGGTGCTGCTCTGGCTGCACGGCTGGGGCATGCTGTTGAACCTGCTGCTGTGCACCGCGGCAGCACTGGGCACCGAGGCGGTAGCGCTGCTCGCGCGACAACGCCCGCTACGCGGGGAACTGGGCGACGGTAGCGCACTGGTCAGCGCCACCCTGCTTGCCCTGGCACTGCCGGCCTACGCCCCGTGGTGGCTGCCGCTGATCGCCGGCAGCGCGGCCATCGGCGTCGGCAAGCACCTGTTTGGTGGCATCGGCAAGAACCCGTTCAACCCGGCGATGCTCGGCTATGCCGTGGTACTGCTGGCATTCCCTACCGACATGACCCATTGGCCGGCACCACAGCCGCTGGGCTTTGGCGATAGCCTGCAAGCGGTGTTCGGCCTGGGCCCGCAGCCCGACGCCTGGGCCCAGGCCACCGTCCTCGATACGCTGCGCAACAACCGCAGCCTGACCGTCGACGAGCTGTTCGCCAGCCACCCCGGATTTGGTCAGTTCGCCGGCCGCGGCAGCGAGTGGGCCAGCCTGGCCTTCCTGCTCGGCGGGCTGTTCTTGCTGCAACGCAAGGTGTTCAGCTGGCATGCGCCGGCGGGGCTACTCGGCAGCCTGTTCGTAGCCAGCCTGCTCGGCTGGAACGGCTCGGGCTCCGACAGCCATGGCTCGCCACTGCTGCACCTGCTGGCGGGGTCGAGCATGCTGGCGGCGTTCTTCATCGTCACCGAACCGGTCAGCGGCCCGCGCAGCCCGTTGGCCCGCCTGCTGTTCGGCGTTGGCGCGGGTCTGCTGATCTACCTGATCAGGGTCTGCGGCAGCTACCCCGACGGCACCGCCTTTGCCGTGCTGCTGATGAACCTCTGTGTGCCGACGCTGGAACGCTGGAGCGCGCGCTGGCAGCAGGAGGCGTCATGAAGCCTCGGGCAATATTGATAGTGCTGTTGGTCGGCGTACTGAGCGTGGGTATCCCCTTGGCCTGGCAACAGCTCGTCACGCCGCGCATCGATACCGCCCGCAGCGCCCTGCAGGCCAGCACCTGGCTCAGCGTGCTGCCCGCCGACAGTTACGACAACCAGCCGCTGCACGCCGCGCTCCCACTCACCCAGCCCCAGTTGGAACACAGCCGCCTGCGCGGCGGCTATCGCGCGACCCTGCATGGACGCACTGCCGCTGTGGTGCTGCACAGCGAGACGGCGGGCTACGAAGGACCGATCCAACTGCTGATCGCCATCGACCGCGACGGTCGGGTGATAGCGGTACACGTTCTGCACCAGGAAGAAACGCCAGGGCTGGGCGGCAAGCTGGCCGAGGCCGGTCACCCCTGGCTCGGCGCATTCAGCGGACGCAGTCAGGCCAATACCCCGCAAAGCGCCTGGGCCCTGAAGCGCGATCGGGGCCAGTTCGATCAGCTGGCGGGCGCCAGCGTCACCTCGCGGGCGGTGATTCACGCCGTGCAGGACGCCCTGCGCTATTTCGATTCACATGCCGCGCAGTGGCTGGCCGGAGAAGCCCATGAATAGGCAACTGCTCGCCGCGTTCAGCCTGGCGCCGCTGCTCGGCGCCAGCCAGACGCTCCAGCAAGCGACGAGCATCGCCCTGCTCGGCGTTCTGCTGGTGCTGCTGCATCGCCTGTGCATGACCCCACTACGCCATCAGTTGCCCGGTTTTGCTGTAGAGCTGGTCAGCGTGCTGATCGCAGCGGCCCTGGTCAGTTGCATCAACCTCGCCCTGCTCGCCTGGGCGTTGCCACTGCGCCAGACGCTGGGTATCTACGCGGAACTGATCGCCTTGCAATGCGTGTTGTTCGAGTACTGCCTGGGCCGTACCAGCAATTGGTCGCGGGCACTGGCCCTGCTCGCCGGGTTTGCTACCCTGCACATTGTTCTGGGCGCCTGCCGCGAGCTGCTGGGCAGCAGCGGCCTGCGCCTTGCCAGCCTGATGCCGGGGGGCCTGCTGCTCCTGGGCGCTGCACTGGCGATCATTACGCGAGCCCGCAGCAGACGGGCCGCCTCTAGCCGTAAAGGAAGCCCCTGAGCCCATGAATGCTGCAAAACGCCTGGAAATTTTCCGCAGGCTGCACGAAGACAACCCGGAACCGAAAACCGAACTGGCCTACACCACGCCGTTCGAACTGCTGATTGCCGTGATCCTCTCGGCGCAGGCGACCGATGTCGGGGTAAACAAGGCCACCGCCAAACTCTACCCGGTGGCGAATACCCCCGAGGCGATTTATGCGCTGGGTGTGGCGGGCTTGTCGGAGTACATCAAGACCATCGGCCTATACAACAGCAAGGCGAAGAACGTCATCGAAACCTGCCGACTGTTGATCGAACAGCACGGTAGCGAGGTGCCGGATAACCGCGAAGCCCTCGAAGCCCTGCCCGGCGTCGGCCGCAAAACCGCCAACGTGGTGCTCAACACCGCCTTCCGCCAGATGGCCATGGCTGTCGACACGCACATTTTCCGGGTCAGCAACCGCACCGGTATTGCCCCGGGCAAGACCGTGCTGGAGGTCGAGAAAGGTTTAATGAAGTTTGTCCCCAAAGCCTACCTGCTCGACGCCCACCACTGGTTGATCCTGCTGGGTCGCTATGTTTGCCAGGCGCGCAAGCCACGCTGCGGAAGTTGCCGCATCGAAGACCTGTGCGAATACAAGCAGAAAACCTCGGACGATTGAGCCGATAGTGATTTGGCACACACGTCGATTGAAAAAATCTTTTTTACCCACTCACGGAATCTCGCTATAAGGTCGGCCAATGGCCGTCTTGGCGTGGAGTGACTTTTATGAGCACCGATAAAGAAGACCTGACAATCGACGACGAATTCTCGACAACGGAAGACGCCGATGCAGAGCCGCAAGTGGAAGTGGCAAAAACCAACCTGAGCAAGCGCCGGACCATTGACAACATGCTGGAAGAACGGCGCCTGCAAAAGCAGTTGGCCGATTTCGACTACGACCTGTGAAGGTCAGCGCACCGCGTGAATGAAAGCCTCCAGCTCGGAGGCTTTCGTGTTTCCGCTGGGCCGCTTACCGGCTTACACCAGGCCGTTGCGCTGGGCCAGTTCGATCAGGTCGACCAGCGAACGCGCATTGAGCTTGAGCAGCAGACGGGTTTTGTAGGTACTTACGGTTTTGTTACTGAGAAACATGCCGTCGGCAATCTCCTTGTTGCTGCGACCACGGGCCAGTTGCTGCAACACCATCATTTCCCGCCCCGACAATCGCTCGACCATATCGGACTCGCTGCCACCACTGAGGTTGGAGCGCACCGAGTGCAACGCCTGGTTGGGGAAATAACTGTAGCCGGACAGCACCGCCTTGATCGCACTGAGCAACTCGGTGAGGTCCTGCTGTTTGCACACGTACCCGGCAGCCCCGGCCTGCATGCAGCGCATCGAAAAGTGTCCGGGGGCCTGCGAGGTCAGCACCAGCACCTTGATGACGATGCCGTTGGCGGTCATCCGGGCGATGACCTCCAGACCGTCGAGCTTGGGAATGCCAATGTCCAGAATAACGATGTCGGGCAAATGCTCCCGCGCCAGTTGCAGGGCATCCACTCCATTGTCCGTCTCCCCAACGACTTCATATCCATGACGCTCCATCAACATGCGCACAGCCAGGCGAATGACCGGGTGATCATCCACTATCAGCACTTTATTCATGGGCAAAATCCAATGTTCGCTATTCGATTTCTTGAGCCCGCACAATAGCCTAGTCAATACGCCCAATGCATTGCACAGTTCCCGAAGTGCTGCACACAAAGACGTGTCTCGCACAATTAAAGGAAACTTCCTACAAGTCGACTTTAGTTAGTTTCAAAACATAATGTTTGAACGTGCGCGCCATAGTGGTAAGCCCTGCCCTACAGCACGGCCCCAGCACGCAATAGCGGCACACGACGAAAAGCTTCCACTGCACGATCAATCACCCACTGATCTTTTTACCAAGCAGCCGACATAGTACCGCCCAACCGACATGCCTCCCTTGACTGGAAGCCACGCATAGACAGTAAGCACTACGTAGAAGGCACGCGTATGAGCAACGCCGAACCAAAAAGCCCTTTGACCATCATTGCCATCTTTGCCGGCATAATCGAGGCGTCTGCGTTGGCCTCATTGCCTTTTCTCGGTGAAGACAGCCAAAGTATCTACACCTGGTTCCTGGTGGGCTTCCCACCTTTTCTTACACTGCTGTTCTTTCTTACATTGAACTTCAATACCAAGAGCCTGTACGGCCCCGACCCCAATGAAGTTGATGATCCCGAATTAACCGACGACAGCGAAGGATGCACCAAGACCGCCCCTGCGACTGCACCGAGCAGCCACTGGCAGGTGATAAACATTGATGTTCCCCCGGGTATTCAGCGCGCTGGAGAAAACCTCGAATACCCGGTCTCGACCATCATTTTGCGGGGCACACAAGCGCGTTCACTGATTCGTTGCCTGATCAAGCGCGCGGTGTCTCGCCACGCCAAACCCGGCAGCCTGATCCTGCAGGATCTCGACGCCGGCCAGCAAACCACCATCATTACCGGCCCAATCTCGGCCAGCACCGATCATCATCAGGTTTCGCAGGCATAAAAAAACACCCTGCGGTGCATGCACCGGCAGGGTGTCGTTACGCTGCAGATCGGCTTAGACCAGCTTGCGGCCTTTGTTGGCGGCAATGCGCATGCGCAGGGCGTTGAGCTTGATAAAGCCCGCCGCGTCGGCCTGGTTGTAAGCGCCGCCGTCTTCCTCGAAGGTTGCGATGTTGGCATCGAACAGCGAGTCGTCGGACTTGCGGCCGGTGACGATGACGTTGCCTTTGTACAGCTTCAGGCGCACCACACCGTTCACGTTGACCTGCGATGCATCGATCATCTGTTGCAGCATCAGCCGCTCCGGGCTCCACCAGTAGCCGGTGTAGATCAGGCTGGCATACTTGACCATCAGCTCATCCTTGAGGTGAGCCACTTCGCGGTCGAGGGTGATCGATTCGATCGCCCGGTGAGCGCGCAGCATGATGGTGCCGCCAGGCGTCTCGTAGCAGCCACGGGACTTCATGCCGACATAACGGTTCTCGACGATGTCCAGGCGACCGATGCCGTTCTCGCCGCCAATGCGGTTGAGGGTGGCCAGTACGGTAGCCGGCGACATTTCGACGCCGTCCAGGGCAACGATGTCGCCGTTGCGGTAGGTCAGTTCCAGGTAGGTCGGAACATCCGGTGCGGTTTCTGGCGACTTGGTCCAGCGCCACATGTCTTCTTCGTGCTCGGTCCAGGTGTCTTCCAGCACGCCGCCTTCATAGGAGATGTGCAGCAAGTTGGCGTCCATCGAGTACGGGGACTTCTTCTTGCCGTGACGCTCGATCGGGATACCGTGCTTCTCGGCGTAGTCCATCAGTTTCTCGCGGGACAGCAGGTCCCACTCACGCCATGGGGCGATAACCTTGACGCCCGGCTTGAGCGCATAGGCACCCAGCTCGAAACGCACCTGGTCGTTACCTTTACCGGTAGCACCATGGGAAATGGCATCGGCGCCGGTTTCGTTGGCGATTTCGATCAGACGCTTGGCGATCAGCGGACGAGCGATGGAGGTACCCAGCAGGTACTCGCCTTCGTAGACGGTGTTGGCGCGGAACATCGGGAAAACGAAGTCGCGGACGAACTCTTCGCGCAGGTCATCGATGTAGATCTCCTTCACGCCCATGGCCTGTGCCTTGGCGCGGGCCGGTTCGACCTCTTCGCCCTGCCCCAGGTCGGCAGTGAACGTCACCACTTCACAGTTGTAGGTATCCTGCAGCCACTTGAGAATTACCGAAGTATCAAGGCCGCCGGAATACGCCAGTACGACCTTTTTTACGTCCGCCATGCCATCACTCCACGGGGTTGTACGGAAAGCCGGTGATTCTACCGGCCTTGCCGAAAAAATTACAGTGGGGCGACAGCTTGTGACGACAAAGCGACAGGAACTGTCGAGGGCGCGACGCAACGTCGCGCCCTTAGGGACGACCTGTAGGCTTGGTAACAGAGGCCTGCGGGCTGCTGGCCGGGGTGGCTGGCGCGACGGCCGGAGCCGGGGCGGGTTCGAGTGGCTTCTCAAGCGGCTTTTCCACCGGCGTCACGCGGTCCAGGGTGATATTCACCCGGCGGTTACGCGCGCGATTGGCGGCATTGTTGTTGGCCGCCAACGGGTAGCGCTCGCCATGGAAGCGCACGGTGATCTGCTCTTCCGGCACGCCACGCGCCTTCAGGTAGTCCATCACCGCCAACGCACGACGCCGCGACAGGTCGCGGTTGGTCAGGCGATTGCCGCTGTTGTCGGAATGGCCATCGAGCTCGATGTGGTTGACCGTCGGGTCGGCCTTGATGAAGTCGAGGATGACGTCCAGGCGCGCCCGCGCATCGGCATCCAGATCGATACCGGCGCCAGGGAAGCCGACGCGCGCCTGGCGGATCTGGTCGAAGTTCATCGGCAGCAGCTTGGCCGTGCACAGCTGATAGTCACCCCAGGCCTTGTTGAACTTCACCGGCAACAGGCGCACTTCCATCGGCCGTCCGGCTTCGCCGGCATAGTTGCGCACCACGGTACTGCGACCGTCCATCAAGCCGTTGATCAGGCGGCTGGCCTGCCCTTGCGAGCTGGTAAACAGCACGCCGTTGCGCGCCATGCGCACCTGGCCCAGGCTGATATCACCGCGCCCTGGCTGCCACGGCGCAGCGGCCGCCAGCAGGGTCGCCGAGCCGCTGCCGAGGACGTTGGCACTGGAACGTAGCTGGAAGGTGGCCTGCTCACCCGCGCGACGCACGAACTCGCCCGTACCGAAATCGGCGATCGGCTGGATCAGGCGGCATTCGAACTGATCGCCCTCGACTTTCCACTCGACGTTCTCGACGCGAGTCTGGAAGGTAAGTGCCATGGCCGGCAGGCTGGCGAACATACTGAACAGGGCTAGATAACGCTGGCGCACGGGAGGCTCCACAAATTGCTTACGGCTTACCAGCAGGCTATCGGTCAATGCTGGCAAAACTTGATAGCGAGTGCTCGGACCAGGCTTTTCCGGTAGCATTCAGGCTTGAGTTCGACCCGCCTGGAATCCCCAATGTCCGACCGCCTGACCCTCCTGCGTCCCGACGACTGGCACATCCATCTTCGTGATGGCGCTGTTCTGCCCCACACCGTCGGCGACGTGGCACGCACCTTTGCCCGCGCCATCATCATGCCCAACCTGGTTCCGCCGGTGCGCAATGCCGTCGAAGCCGGTGCCTACCGTGAGCGCATTCTGGCAGCCCGCCCTGCCGGCAGCCGCTTCGAGCCGCTGATGGTGCTGTACCTCACCGACCGCACCCAGCCCGAGGATATCCGCGCGGCCAAGGCCAGCGGCTACGTCTATGCCGCCAAAATGTACCCGGCCGGCGCGACCACCAACTCGGATTCCGGCGTGACCAGCGTCGACAAGATCTTCCCGGTGCTCGAAGCCATGGCCGACGTCGGCATGCTGCTGCTGGTGCACGGCGAAGTGACCCGCGGCGAGGTCGACGTGTTCGACCGCGAGAAGCTGTTCATCGACGAACACCTGCGCCGTGTGGTCGAGCGCTTCCCGACGCTGAAAGTGGTGTTCGAACACATCACCACCAGCGAAGCCGTGCAGTTCGTCAACGAGGCCCCGGCCAACGTTGGCGCGACCATCACCGCCCAGCACCTGCTGTACAACCGCAACCACATGCTGGTGGGCGGGATTCGTCCGCACTACTACTGCCTGCCGATCCTCAAGCGCAACACCCACCAGGTGTCGCTGCTGGACGCCGCCACCAGCGGTAGCAGCAAATTCTTCCTCGGCACCGACTCGGCACCGCACGCCCAGCACGCCAAGGAAGCCGCCTGCGGCTGTGCCGGCTGCTACACCGCGTACGCCGCCATCGAGCTGTATGCCGAGGCATTCGAGCAGCGCAATGCGCTGGACAAGCTCGAAGGCTTCGCCAGCCTGCACGGCCCGGCGTTCTACGGCCTGCCAGCGAACACCGACCGTATCACCCTGGTTCGCGAAAGCTGGACCGTACCGAACAGCCTGCCATTCGGCGAGCAAACCGTTATTCCGCTGCGCGCCGGTGAGCAACTGCGCTGGCGCCTGCTGGAGGAAACCGCGTGAGCGACGATCATTTCGACGAAGACCAGGAAGGTCATGGCGGCGGTTCGCGCCACCCAATGGCAGAACGCTTCCGCGGTTACCTGCCGGTGGTGGTGGATGTCGAGACCGGCGGCTTCAACAGCGCCACCGACGCCCTGCTGGAGATCGCCGCCGTCACCATCGGCATGGATGAAAAAGGCTTCCTGTTTCCTGAGCACACCTACTTCTTCCGGGTCGAACCGTTCGAAGGGGCAAACATCGAACAGGCCGCGCTGGAATTCACCGGGATCAAACTCGACCATCCGCTGCGCATGGCGGTGAGCGAAGAGTCGGCACTCACCGACATCTTCCGCGGTGTACGCAAGGCGCTAAAGGCCAATGGCTGTAAACGGGCGATCCTGGTCGGCCATAACAGCAGCTTCGACCTGGGCTTCCTGAATGCCGCGGTCACGCGCAACGACATGAAGCGCAACCCGTTCCACCCATTCTCTAGCTTCGACACCGCCACCCTGGCCGGCCTGGCCTATGGCCAAACCGTACTGGCGCGAGCCTGCCAGAGCGCCGACATCGACTTCGACGGTCGCGAGGCGCACTCCGCCCGCTACGACACCGAGAAGACCGCCGAGCTGTTCTGCGGCATCGTCAACCGCTGGAAGGAAATGGGCGGCTGGCACGACTTCAACGACTGAAGCCGGCGTTTCCTGCGCGCATAAAAAAACCGGCCATCACGGCCGGTTTTTTTATGCCTGGCGCTTACAGCTTGCCAGCATTCTCGGTCAGGTATGCAGCCACGCCTTCTGGCGAAGCGGTCATGCCCTTGTCGCCTTTTTTCCAGTTGGCAGGGCAAACTTCGCCGTGCTCTTCGTGGAATTGCAGGGCGTCGACCAGACGGATCAGTTCTTCCATGTTGCGGCCCAGTGGCAGGTCGTTGACGATCTGCGAGCGTACGACACCTTTGTCGTCGATCAGGAACGCGCCACGGAAGGCCACGCCGCCTTCGGACTCAACGTCGTAGGCCTTGGCGATGTCATGCTTCATGTCGGCAGCCATGATGTACTGCACCTGACCGATGCCGCCGGCATTGATCGGGGTGTTGCGCCAGGCGTTGTGGGTGAAGTGCGAGTCGATCGAAACGGCGATCACTTCGACGTTGCGCGCCTTGAAGTCGGCCATGCGGTGGTCCAGAGCGATCAGCTCGGACGGGCAGACGAAGGTGAAGTCCAGTGGGTAGAAGAACACCAGGCCGTACTTGCCCTTGATGGCCGAGGCCAGGTTGAAGTTGTCGACGATTTCGCCGTTGCCCAGTACGGCTGGAACGGTGAAGTCCGGGGCGTTTTTACCAACGAGCACGCTCATTCGATATCTCCTGATGGTGTTGAAATGGGATCATGCGGCGGGCGCTGACCTGCCGCTATCGCATGGACTGAGCATCATACACTGCGATTGATGACACGCCGAATTTAACGCCGACAGCGCCTGCCAACTGCCGTCGGTCGCTCTGCACCGCGGCTTCGCGCCTAAGTTTTGACAAGCATTCTCATTAACATTAAGCTTCTTCGCATTGAGCCCTTACCAGTGATGGTCTGCCCTATGTATGTGTGTCTTTGTGTTGGTGTAACCGACGGACAGATCCGCGATGCGATCTATGAAGGATGCTGCAGCTACAAGGAAGTCCGTGCCGCCACCAACGTTGCCAGCCAGTGCGGCAAATGTGCGTGCCTGGCCAAACAGGTCGTGCGTGAAACCCTGACCGAATTGCAGGTCAGCCAGGCAGCCCTGCCTTACCCCGTTGAATTCACTGCGGCGTAAAAAACTCGATTTCAAAAAACCGGACCTCGTGTCCGGTTTTTTTATGCCTGTAATTCAATAAGTTAGCGATAAGACGCGGAACACAAACATTCTTATTCCGATTAATTTTCATTTATTATTCAATAACTTAGGTTTGACACTAGAAGTTGTCAGGCTCAAACTCCTGCTCATAGGCACACTTACACAGGGCAGGACCCCATCATGAAAGGCGACGTTAGCGTCATCCAGCATCTCAACAAGATCCTCGGAAACGAGCTGGTCGCAATCAACCAATACTTCCTGCATGCGCGCATGTACGAAGACTGGGGCCTGGAAAAACTCGGCAAGCACGAGTACAAGGAATCGATCGACGAGATGAAGCACGCTGACAAATTGATCAAGCGTATTCTGTTCCTCGAAGGCATCCCTAACGTGCAGGACTTGGGCAAGCTGCTGATCGGCGAGCACACCAAGGAAATGCTTGAGTGCGACCTGAAGATCGAGCAAAAGGGCCTGATCGACCTGAAAGCGGCCATCGCCCACTGCGAGACCGTTGGCGACTTCGGTAGCCGGGAAATGCTCGAAGACATCCTCGAATCCGAGGAAGAGCACATCGACTGGCTGGAAACCCAACTGAGCCTGATCGACAAGGTCGGCCTGGAAAACTACCTGCAGTCGCAGATGGGCGAATAATTTCGTCCGCCATGAAAAAGCCCCGCCTAGGCGGGGCTTTTTCATGGCCTCTGTCGGACCTCATCGCGGGACGACGCCCCTCCCACAGGGCTTTT
>NZ_QETK01000002.1 GCF_003105155.1 Pseudomonas sp. SDI
GGCGGGCGGCCCGGGGCGGGAGGGGGCGGGGCAGGACGAGGGAGCGGGAGGGAAGAGGGTGGGGGGGGGCTGCGCCCGAGGGGGGGGGGGGTGAGAGGCGGGGGAGTGGGGGGGAGGGGTGCGGGGGGAGGTGGGGGGGGCGGGGGGGCCGGGGGGACGGAAGGGGGCGGGGGAGGTGGGTATTGGGGGGGGGGGGGGGGGGGGGATTGTTCGGGGGGCATTGGGGTGGGGCCTGCTGTACAATTAAAAACCTACCAATCGGTAGGTTTTGGTTGGCTGAGGCTATACAGCAGGGGCTTGGATGTCAAATGTGGGATGGCTTGCTCGGCAGTACCCGACTGTCACCCTTGGTTATGCGCCTGCTGCTTCAACCGCTCGGTATCCACCCGAACAAACAGCGAATCCGCCATCACCGTCAGCACATCCCCCGCCCATACCTCGCAGATCACCCGGCTCTTGCGTCCCACCTCGCCCTCGACCCGTGCCTTGAGCACCAGTTCCACTCCCATCGGCGTCGGCTTCAGGTAGGTCAGGCTCAACTGCCCGGTCACACAGTCGATCCGCGGCAGGCTGCCAGGCTCCCGCCCTTCAGCCCGATAGTGATAGGCCATCGCCGCCCAGTTCGAATGACAGTCCACCAGCATCGCCAGCAACCCGCCGTACACCAACCCGGGCCAGCCGATAAACCCGGCATCCGGCGAGTGTCGACACACCAGGTGGACCCCGTCCTCGTCCCAGTGGCTTTTCAGGTGCAGCCCGCTCGGGTGCTGCGTCCCGCAGCCATAACAAACGCCATCCGGCGCCGCACGGTCTTGCAGGGAAAGGGCTTCAGTCGTCATAACGCTTCCTTGTTCTTGTTGATTGCGTGGCGAAGTCGATCCTGTGCACGTCATACGGCAAACCGATCTCCTCCAGCATGATCGACACCTTCACCCCGTTCGGCGACGGCAGCGAATACAGCTGCAAGCGCTCAGGGTGTCGGGCCGGCCATTTGCGGGAAATCGGGAAAGCAGAAAGATCAGTTATCGGCACGCACGCTGCAGTTGAGCAAAGGCCCTACTCTAGCGCTTTTCAGCGGCGCCGGAACAGCGGCCGCGGCTCGATCACCGAGCGCCCATACTGCACGCTCACGCCGCCCAACCCCTTCAAGGCATCAGCGACACATTTGTCCTCGCGCACGGCAAAACTGTCGAAACCACACTGACGCATATGGCTCAACTGATCCCGCAGCACATCGCCAATCGCGCGCAATTCGCCGTGCCAGCCCAGCCGCGTACGCAACAGATACGCCTGGCTGTAACCACGCCCGTCGCGAAAACTCGGAAAGTCGATGGCAATCAACGGCAGCACACCCAGCCACAGCTGCAACGCCTCGACATCGTCGTCCGGCCCCAACCACACGCCGTTGTAGCCGCTGGGCTGCGCCAGCCAGCGCGCCAGCGGCAGGATCTGCGACTGCGCTGGCTGGTCCTCGCAACACTCGCGCACCAGTTGCCAAGCATCGCTCTCCACCCACTGCGCACGGCCCTCATACAGCCCGATCACATTTCGCATGCCGCCACCTCCGGGGTACGCGCGTAAACCCGCTCCTTGAACGGCTCCAGGCCAACCCGCTGCACGGTCTGTACGAACGGCTCATCCTGCTCGCGATAGGCACAGTAGGTAGCGACGATCTGCTCGATCACCCGCGGAATCTCGTCGGCACTGAACGACGGACCGATGACCTTGCCCAGCGCGCTGTGCTTGCCCTGTGCACCGCCGAGGGTCACCTGGTACCACTCGCTGCCGTTCTTATCCACGCCGAGAATGCCGATGTTGCCGATGTGATGATGGCCACAGGCGTTGATGCAGCCGGAGATGTTCAGGCTCAGCTCACCGAGGTCATGGAGGAAATCAAGGTCTTCGAAGCGCTTCTGGATGGCCTGGGCAATCGGAATCGACTTGGCATTGGCCAACGCACAGAAATCGCCACCTGGGCAGGCAATGATGTCGGTCAGCAAGCCGATGTTCGGCGTGCCCAGGCCCTGCTCGCAGGCCAGGCGCCACAACGCATGCAGGTCGCGCTTGCGTACGTCGGGGAGAATCAGGTTCTGCTCGTGGGCAATGCGGATCTCGCCAAAACCGAACTGCTCCGACCAATCGGCCAGCGCCGCCATCTGCTCGGCGGTCAGGTCGCCGGGGGGCGCCGCCGGCCCCGGTTTGGTCGAGAGCACGGCACTGGCATACCCCGGCACCTTGTGCGGGTGCACGTTGCGCGAGGCCCAGCGGGCAAACGCGCTGTCCATGGCCAGGTGCGTGCCGTACTCCAGTTCGTCGTCGGGCGGGGCCAGATACGCCGGTGGCTCGAAGCCCTCGGCCACCCGGCGGAATTCGTCCTCGGTAAGCTGCGCCGGGCCGTCCTTGATGTGCTGCCACTCCTGCTCCACTTCGCGGGCAAAGGCTTCAATGCCCAGCGCCTTGACCAGGATCTTGATCCGCGCCTTGTACTTGTTGTCGCGCCGACCATGCCGGTTGTACACCCGCAGGATCGCCTCGACATACGACAGCAAATGCTGCCACGGCAAACCCTCGCGGATCAGTTGAGCAAGAATCGGCGTGCGTCCCAGGCCACCGCCCACCATCACCCGCAGGCACATCTGGCCGCCAGCATCGCGGTACAGGTACAGGCCGATGTCATGCATCATGATTGCCGCGCGGTCCTCGCGGGCCGAGCAGATGGCAATCTTGAACTTGCGCGGCAAGAACAGGAATTCCGGGTTGATCGTCGACCACTGCCGGAGGATTTCCGCCAATGGCCGCGGGTCGATCAGCTCGTCGGCGGCCACCCCGGCAAAGGCCTCGGTGGTGATGTTGCGCACGCAGTTGCCGGAGGTCTGGATCGCGTGCATGTCGACCTCGGCCAGCCGTTGGAGAATCTCCGGTACCTGCTCCAGTTCGATCCAGTTGAACTGAATGTTCTGCCGCGTGGTGAAGTGCCCATAACCACGGTCGTAGTCGCGGGCGATCTGCGCCAGCGTGCGCATCTGCCGCGCACCGATGGTGCCGTAGGGAATCGCTACCCGCAGCATGTAGGCATGCTTTTGCATGTACAGGCCGTTCTGCAGCCGCAACGGCAGAAACTCCTCCTCGCTCAGTGCCCCCGCCTGAAAGCGTTCCACCTGGTCGCGGAACTGCGCCACGCGCTCGAACACCAGCGCACGGTCGTACTCGTCATAGTGATACATGGTCGGACCTCATCAGGAAGGCCGCTACTATGGCGTTCGGGTGTACTGGGTTACAGATTCAGGTTGCCGGGATTACTGCGTATCAGCAGACGCCGCCGGGCCGCCCGGCGGCAACCATCACGGCCTCAGGCGGGCAGGAACAAGGCAGTCGCCATCGCCCGATCGATGCGGCTGCGGTACACCTGGATAACCTTGCGATCGTCCTGTTCGCTGCTGGCCTGGTATTGCCCGGCATCGAAACGCTGCTCGACGGTTTTCAGATGGGCTGCGCTGAAATCGAGGTCGGCAGCCTCCACGCTGGAGTAGTGAAAATGCGCGTACCACAACGGCTTGTTGGCGCTGTCGCGGATCACATACTCATCGAGGAAGTCAGCTGCCCGGCCCTTTCGTCGACGGGTCGGCTTGCGTTTCTCCAGCGCGGCGATGGTCACTTCGCCCAGCCCCTTGAGGTAGCTGATACGGTGCGCCGTCGGCGGCTGCGACTTGATGATCGACACCCGTAAACGCTGCCCCTCCTGGCGCATGGCCATGGCCTTGTCGCTCAGGGCCCTGGCGACCCGCACCGCGTCGGCGCCCCCCACCGGCAGGTCGGTATTGTTGCCGGCGGTCAGGGCACTTTCGATCTGCGCACTCAGGTCGTCCAGCGGGCGCGACTGAAAACGCAGAATCTCTTCCATCTCCACGGGGATGCTCGCCATTCGGGCCTGCACCCGGGCGCGCTGCATCTGCAGTTCGGCCTCGGCCAGCAACGGCGTGGCCCGCTCCACCAGCGGCGCCAGGGTAGCGGCGCTGGCCGTCGGGTGTGGCCTTGCGGGCTCGACTGGCTGCCACACCCCGGCCTCGGCGCTCGGTTCGTAACGCCCCAACTCTTGCTGCTCGATCGGGTCGATGATCACCACCACGTCCTGCTGGCTGCCGCTAGGGCTGCGGCGCTGGCCGACCAGCATGCCGCGATGACGCGTACGGATCAGCATCCGCGAGCTGCTGGCCGCGCTCGGCGCCGTTTCCGGCTTGCTGGGTGCGTTGCGGATCAGGTCGGCCAACGCGCGTTCGGCGCCGGTCTGAATCGACAGGAGCAGTTCCTCCACCTTGTCGAGTAGCCCCTGAACCCCGGCCAGGCTCATGCCAGCGCGGTAATTGCGTGCGCCGTCGATGGCGCTGGCGTAATGCCGCAGGGTGCTGTCGAGCAGCTGCAAGCGCTCCGGGTAAGTGAACTGCGCGTCAGCGGCCTCCAGCTCCTGCTCCATCTGCAGGCCGATCCGTGCGCTTTTCACCGTATCGACCAGGAACAACGCGCCCACCGTACTCTGCGCCTTGTTGACGATCACCGAGGTCAACAGCCCGATCTGGCAGGATCGCCAGGCCTTGAGCGGCAGCTCGCGGCCGATCATCGCTTGCAGCCGCTTGAGCAGGCCCGGCCCCGTTGGCAAGGCGTCGGCCAACTCGGCCTTGAGCGCGGCCAGCGCGTCGTAGGCGGCGACGATTTCCTCGACCTGCGCCTGGCTCTTTTCGAAGCCGGCGATCAGCGCCTGGTACTGCGCCGACTGGCGCTGCTTCACCAGTTTCGGCAACTGATCCTCGCCATTGAGCCAGCGCATCCGTAATAGCCTGGCACGCTCTTGCGTGAACAGCGAGCGCACCACGAACAACAGCTGCAACCACACCGAGCCGCGGTCGTACAGATAGTGCGCATGCACCTGGCGGTAATTCGCTTGCGATTTGAGCTGGTTCAGTGCCTTGTATTTTCGGTGCGCCTCCCCCAATCCATCCAGGTGCTCGCGCAAATGCGCGTGATAGCGTTCGAGCAATTCGGTCGTCGGGCTGTCACCGGCAGCAACCACGCTGTCCAGGTCCTGCTTGAGGTCCAACGTGCATTGCAACCTGCGCGGCAGATCGTCTTCCAGGGCCTGTTCCAGTGCCTGCACCTGTTGCCGATTGCTTTCGCGCAGCCGCTCGATGCGCCGCCCCAACGGCATGCCGCCCTTGAGCCGCAAGCCCAGGTCCAGCGTCCAGTGCCCATCCGTCTGCCGCTGCAACCACGGTCCGAGCGCGCCGTCGGCATCGGTAATACGCAGTCCGTCGTCGACGATGCACACTTCATAGAGTGCCCCCTCGACCTGCGCCCACAAGCGCTCGCCGTGAATGAACAGGCCCTGCAAAGGTCCATGCGGTATGGCCCGCCCCAACGCTGCCACGGGCTGCAGGCTGCGCATCGCCTGCAGCGCCGCCCGCCGCTCGGCGGACAACCGCGCCGACGGCAGCGCCCAGCCAAACTCCAACTGCCCCAGCGCCGCCCCGGAAGGCGAGGTCACGGCCACCTCGCGCTGCGCCGGCAGCACGCGGGCTACCGCCGGCTCGCGCGGCAGCGGCGCGAATGGCTCCGGGGCAATCCGCACACCCGGGTTGTCGACCTTGAAGGAAAACAGGATCAACGCCAGGTTGAGCAACAGATCAACCAACTGCTCGCTGTCGCGCTTGCCAGCCTCGACCGCCACGCTCTGTTGCAGGCTATGGAAGAACTGCAGCATCCACGCCGACACTGCCAGCGGCCCACTGAGCAATGGCAGGAAGGTGTTGAACATCAACCAGCCAAACGCCTCCAGGGCGATCCAGCGGTTTTCCTGATTGCTCACCGACAGGCGCCGCGCCTCGTTCACCAGCTCGCGGGCACTACTGCGATAGACATGCGCCAGCACATCGCCCTCCAACACCGCCTCACTGAGCCGGGCCGGCGCCGGCACCGACAGCGGGGCAAATTCGTCGCCGGGCAAAAAACGCACACTATGCGGCTGATCGAAGCCGCCGTTGGCGAACACCGGCCTGGCCGATTCGTCGAGACGGGCCAGGATGTCGTCCTGCAGGGCGCCTGGCTCGCAAAGCTTTTCGAAGAACGCCTGCGGCGAAGCAAATTCGTGCAGCGGCTCACGGCGCGACGGTCGATACAGCACGCAACGGCCCGAGGCGTCGCTGCGGTCGACGATCAGGTAGGCGTTGAGCGCCGTGTCGGCGGCGGCGCCCGGCGCGCGGATAAAGGCCAGCGGCCGGCAGTTGGCGCGATGGGCCGGTTTGCCCTGTAACAGCGCGTTGACCAGCGCATACCCCTCGGCACTGAAGCCGTTCTCACGACGCAAGGATTTTTCCAGTGCCAGCAACGGCAGTTGCACACGCAACTGCTCGCTGAACAGCTGCTGCCGACGCGCCGCTTCCTGCGGCTGGTCGAGTAGTTTCGACTGCAGCAGGTCCGGGTAGACCTGGCCAATATTCAGCCGTGCCACCAGGCCCTTGAGATAGTCCAGGTTCAGCCAGGCCGGGATCGGCGCACCACTGCGCGAGCGGATTTCGACATGGCCAGGCCTGAGCGCGGCAAGGTTTTCCAACGCGAACTGCACCAGGCTGAAATGCACCGGGGTAATCGTGCCCTGTACGTTCAGCTCGCCGCCGATGCCAGCGGCCGCTGCGGTGACCCGGTGGTTGATGATCTCGATATCCTCGACAGCGAAATCGCTCAATGCCTGATCGGCAACGATCGCCGCGCGCAAGGCGTCGCGGGTGTAGTCGAGGATGTTCGCCAGGCCAGCGAGAAACGACTGTCCGGCGCTACTGCGCTGCACAGTCGCCAGTGCCAGCAGGCCATCCACATACAGCCGTGCCTCGGTGGAACTGGCCCGGCGCAGCCAGTCGGGTAACAGCGCCCGGTATTGCAGGCGCTTCTCCCGCTCGCTGGCCGAGCAGATGCTGACCAGCGAAGTTGCCTCTTCAAGCCGGCGCGGTAACCAATGCTCGGGGTGCGGCTGGCGGCTCGCGGCCTTGGCCCAGGCGTCGATCAGCTTGAGCTGTTGCTCCAGCAACAGCGCCGCCTGGGCCATGAACACTGATTCGTCGGTGGTGAACAGGCCCAGGCCAAAGTCGACGCCACCGGTCAGGCTGTTGGCCAGGGAAGCGACAAACTGCTCGCGGCTGTCGAAGCGGTACAAGCCACCGGCCAGCGTGAAAACCAGCACGATGGCCGGGCTGTTGGCGCTGTCGCGGGCAATCAGCAGGGCGCTGGCCAGTTCCGGGTCCAGCCCCTGGTCCAGCGGCGGGTCGACGGCAAACAGGGCCACCTGGGTTTCCTTCAGGTTGGTCAGCTGGCGCCGCTGTGCCGCTTCCGGAAACGCCTGGATGGCGAGGGCCGTAGCAGCTTCCTTGCCGCTCAGGTGCTTGGCCTGCAACTCCAGTTCACAGGCTATGCTGAGCTGCCCCCGCAGATGCTCGATCAGCCAGTGCCAGCGGCTCTGCCCGTTGCTTGTCCGGGCATTCCAGTAGTGCCCCAGGGCGTGCTTGTATTCCTCGATCAGAAACGGTGCGCAGTCGTTGAGCAACGCCTCGACCGCCGCCATGTCCACTGCCGCCGCCGCGGGGTCGGCGCCCTCGTGCTGCAGCGTGAGCCGGTGCAGGCCGGGGCTGAGGTTGAGCGTCTGGCCCTGGCAGTAACGAGCGATCAGCACCTCGACCAGCGGCTGAAACTGGTAGGCATCGCTGCCCGGTTCGCGTCGGGCCAGAAACAGCTCGACCACTGGCGGGCCGCTCAGCGCCCGCTCGCGCCATAGCTGATCCAGCATCTGCCGGGCCACATCGTGCAGCGACGCGCGCCCGGTGAGTTGCCGGGCAATCGGCCCGCACAGCGAAGCGCCAGTGGCCACCTGGCCGAACAGCGAAGTAGTTGAGGTCATGCGACACCTTTCTAGCAACGTGGGGAGGCGGCATTTACCGCCCCCACCGTGCCAGGCAGGTGGTAGACATTGCTCTGTCAGCCCGCGCTGTTCCAGGCGGAACAGCGGGCGGGCCTACAGCGGGGGTCAGGCGTCCTTGAACTGCGCTTCGCGCTTGGCAATGAACGCGGCCATGCCTTCCTTCTGGTCTTCGGTGGCGAAGGCCGCATGGAATACCCGGCGCTCGAAGCGCACGCCTTCGGACAGGCTGACTTCGAAGGCGCGGTTGACAGTTTCCTTGACCATCATGCTCACAGGAATGGATTTGCTGGCAATTACCGCAGCGACCCTCAGCGCTTCCTCAAGCAGTTCTTCCTTGGGCACGATGCGCGCCACCACGCCGGCCCGCTCGGCTTCCTCGGCATCCATGAACCGCCCGCTCAGGCACAGCTCCATGGCCTTGGCCTTACCCACCGCACGGGTCAGCCGCTGGGTGCCGCCCATGCCCGGCAGCACGCCGAGGTTGATCTCCGGCTGACCGAACTTGGCGTTGTCGGCGGCGAGGATGAAGTCGCACATCAGCGCCAGCTCACAGCCGCCGCCCAGGGCAAACCCGGCAACCGCGGCAATGATCGGCTTGCGCCGGTTGGCGATGCGGTCGCTGTCGCTGAACAGGTCGTCGAGGTAGATCTGCGGATAGGTCAGCTCGGCCATTTCCTTGATGTCGGCGCCAGCGGCAAAGGCCTTCTGCGAACCGGTCAGGACGATACAGCCAATGTTGCGGTCGGCTTCGAGCTGGTCGAGCGCCTGGTTGATCTCGCTGACGATCTGCGCGTTCAGCGCGTTCAGCGCCTGTGGCCGGTTCAAGGTGATCAGGCCGACCTTGCCCTTGATGTCCAACAGGATGGTTTCGAATGCCATGCAAACTGCTCCCTTCAAAGATTGCGCGCAATAACCATGCGCTGAATATCGCTAGTACCTTCGTAGATCTGGCAAACCCGCACGTCGCGGTAAATCCGCTCCAGCGGGAAGTCGCTCAGATAGCCATAACCGCCGAGGGTCTGCAAGGCGTCGGAGCAGACCTTTTCGGCCATTTCCGAGGCGAACAGCTTGGCCATCGAAGCCTCCACCAACGCCGGACGCCCGGCGTCGCGCAGAGCCGCGGCATGATGCACCATCTGCCGGGCCACGGCGATGCGGGTGGCCATGTCGGCCAGGCGGAAGGCCACGGCCTGGTGCTCGATCAGCGGCTTGCCGAAGCTTTCGCGCTCGCGGGCGTAGTCGCGGGCCACCTCGAAGGCGGCGCGAGCCATGCCCACCGCCTGTGCAGCGATGCCGATCCGGCCGCCTTCGAGGTTGGCCAGGGCGATCTTGTAGCCCTCGCCCTCCTCGCCCAGGCGGTTTTCCAGCGGCACACGGACGTTCTCGAAGACGATCTGGCAGGTGTCCGAGGCGTGCTGGCCAAGCTTGTCTTCGACCCGTGCCACCTGATAGCCCGGCGAATCGGTCGGCACGATAAAGGCACTGATGCCACGCTTGCCGGCCGCCGGGTCGGTAACCGCAAAGACGATCACTACCCCGGCGTTCTGCCCGGAGGTGATGAACTGCTTGCAGCCATTGAGCACGTAATGGTCGCCGTCCAGGCGCGCGCGGGTTTTCAGGCTGCTGGCGTCGGAACCGGCCTGCGGCTCGGTCAGGGCAAACGCGCCGATCATCTCGCCACTGGCCAACGGGGTGAGGAACTTGGCCTTTTGCAACGCACTGCCGAACGTGAGGATCGGTACACAGCCGACCGAGTTGTGCACGCTCATGATGGTCGAACAGGCGCCGTCGCCGGCGGCCACTTCTTCCAGGGCCATGGCGTAGGCCAGGTAGCCGGTGTTGCAACCGCCCCACTCCTCCGGCACGAGCATGCCGAAGAAGCCCAGGGCGGCCATTTCGGCGATCGCTTCGCTGGGGAAGCGGTGCTCGCGGCTCCACTGTTCGGCGAAGGGACGCAGGCGCTCCTGGGCGAACTGCTGGGCGGCGTCGGCGATTTGCTGTTGTTCGTCATTGACTAGCATGGGGCACCTCAGTACAGACACTCGACGGCCATCGCCGTGGCTTCGCCGCCGCCGATGCAGATGGCGGCAACCCCGCGTTTCAGGCCCTTCTGGCGCAATGCCGAGAGCAGCGTGACCAGGATCCGCGCCCCCGAGGCGCCAATCGGGTGGCCGAGGGCGCAGGCACCGCCGTGCACGTTGACCTTGGCGTGCGGCAGGTCCAGGTGCTTCATGGCGGCCAGGGTCACTACCGCGAAGGCTTCGTTGATTTCGAACAGGTCGACTTCGCCCAGGCTCCAGCCGGTGCGTTTGAGCAACCTGTCGATGGCGCCGATCGGTGCCGTCGGGAACAGCGCCGGGGTGTCGGCGAAGGCCGCATGGCCATGGATCAACGCCAGTGGCTTGAGGCCACGTTTTTCCGCTTCGGAGCGGCGCATCAGCAACAGTGCCGCAGCGCCGTCGGAGATCGAACTGGAGTTCGCCGCCGTCACCGTACCGCCGTCGCGGAAGGCCGGCTTCAGTTGCGGGATCTTGTCCAGCCGGGCCTTCGGCGGTTGCTCGTCATCGCTGATCAGTTGCTGCTCCTTGCCCACGGTGACCGTCACCGGGACGATCTCGGCGGCAAAGCTGCCGTCCTTGATCGCCTGCTGGGCACGGGTCAGCGAGGCGATGGCGAAATCGTCCTGGGCCTGGCGGCTGAAGCCGTTGGCTTCGGCGCAGTCCTCGGCAAAGGTGCCCATCAGCCGGCCCTTGTCGTAGGCGTCTTCCAGGCCGTCGAAGAACATGTGGTCGATGATCTTGCCGTGGCCCATGCGATAGCCGCTGCGCGCCTTGTCGAGCAGGTACGGCGCGTTGGACATGCTTTCCATGCCACCGGCCACCACCACCTCGGCGCTGCCGGCCAGCAGCAGGTCGTGGGCCATGATGGCCGCCTGCATGCCCGAACCGCACATCTTGTTCAGGGTGGTGCAGGTGGTGCCCTTGCTCAGCCCGGCACCCAGCGCCGCCTGACGCGCCGGGGCCTGGCCAAGGCCGGCCGGCAGCACGCAGCCGAACAGCACCTGGTCGACGCTGTCGGTAGCGACGCCGGCGCGCTCGACGGCGGCCTTGATCGCGGCGGCGCCGAGTTGCGGCGCGGTGAGGCTTTTCAGCTCGCCCTGCAGGCCGCCCATGGGCGTGCGCACGGCACTGACGATTACGATTGGATCATTGGCGAGGGTCATACGGGGTTCCTCCGAATTATTTGGCAGCCATGCGCAAGGCACCGTCGAGGCGGATCACCTCGCCGTTGAGCATGCTGTTCTCGATGATGTGACGGGCCAGTGCGGCGTATTCCTGCGGGCGACCAAGGCGCGGCGGGAACGGTACGCCGGCGGCCAGCGAGTCACGTACTTCCTGGGTCATGCCGGCCATCATCGGCGTTTCGAAAATGCCCGGGGCAATGGTCATCACGCGGATGCCAAAGCGCGCCAGCTCGCGCGCTGCCGGCAGGGTCAGGCTGGCGATCGCGCCCTTGGACGCAGCATAGGCGGCCTGGCCGATCTGCCCGTCGTAGGCGGCAATCGACGCCGTATTGATGATCACCCCACGCTCGCCTTCGGCGCTCGCTTCGCCCTCGGCCATGGCCGCAGCGGCCAGGCGCAGCAGGTTGAAGCTACCGACCAGGTTGACGTTGATCACCCGGCTGAAGCTGTCCAGACCATGCGGGCCGTGTTTCCCCAGGACCTTTTCGGCACCGACGATGCCGGCGCAGTTGATCAGCCCGTGCAGGCTGCCGAAAGCGCTCACGGCGGCGTCCACCGCGGCCTTGGCGGCGGCTTCCTGGCTGATGTCGGCGACCGCGAAACGGGCATTGACACCCAGTTCGGCGGCCTTGGCGGCAACGGCGTCGGCATTCAGGTCGACCAGCATGACGCGGGCCCCGGCCTCGACGAGCATTTGCGCGGTGGTGGCACCGAGCCCGGAGGCGGCGCCGCTGACGATAAAGTTGTGGTTGGCGATCTGCATGGGTAAATCCTCAGGCGCTGGCCTTGTGAGCCGGCGCGGTTTCGTGTTGTTTGGCAATTTCCTGGTTGCGCAGGATGAAGCGCTGCAGTTTGCCGCTCGGGGTTTTCGGCAGTTCGCCGACGAATTCGATTTCACGCGGGTAGGCATGCGCGTACAGGCGCTGGCGCACGTGCTGGCGCAAGGCTTCGGCCAGCTCGGCACTCGGGCTGTAGCCAGTGCCGAGCACGACGAAGGCCTTGATCAGTTCGGTGCGCTCCGGGTCGGGCTTGCCGATTACCGCCGCCTCGATCACCGCCGGGTGCTCGATCAGCGCGCTTTCCACGTCGAACGGACCGACTCGGTAGCCGGAGGTGGTAATCACGTCATCGCTGCGGCCGACGAAGCTGATGCTGCCGTCGGCATTCAGCTCGACGGTATCGCCGCTCAGGTAGTACTGGCCGACAAAGGCCTTGGTCGGCAGGCCGTGGTAGCCCTCGAACCAGCACAGCGGCGACTGCGCCCGGTCGACCGCCAGGATGCCCGGCTGGCCGGCTGGCAGCTCGCGCTGCTGCTCGTCGAGCACGACGATGCGATGGCCGGGAATGGCGAAGCCGGCCGAGCCCAGGTGCACCGGGTGGCTCAGACCGTGGTGGTTGCACAGCACCATGCCCAGTTCGGTCTGGCCATAATGGTCGTGGATGGTCACCTCAAGCTGTTCGGCGAACCAGCGGATCACTTCCGGGTTGAGTGGCTCGCCGGCGCTGCTCACGGCGCGCAGGCGGCCTTTGATCGGCGCGGCAAACTCGGCGCCGGCGGCGATCAGCATGCGATAGGCGGTCGGCGAGCCGGCCAGGTTGCTGATGGCGTATTTGTTGATCACCCGGCAGGTGCTTTCGACACTGAACGGGCCATCGAAGAACGTGGTGGCGTGGCCCAGCGCCAACGGGCCGGTGACCGCGTAGTACAGGCCATAAGCCCAGCCGGGATCGGCAAGGTTCCAGAAGTTGTCGTCCGGGCGCAGGTCGATGGCTTCGCGCATGTAGCCCTGGAACGCGACGATGGCGCGCAGCGGCACGGCCAGCGGCTTGGCCGCGCCAGTGGTGCCGGAGGTGAACATCAGCAGGAACGGCGCGTCGCCAGGCAGCAGGACCGGCGCGCAGGTAGGCGCGGCGGCGTTCAGCGCGCGGTGGAAGTCGAGGTCGCTACTCGCCGCATCGGCGCCGACGGTAATGATAGCCGGGCAGCCCTCGACATCGTCGAGCTTGTGCCGGTTGCCGCTGTCGGTGACCACCACTTTGGCCTGCGAGCCGTGCAGGCGGTGCTCGATGGCGGTCGGCCCGAACGCGGTGAACAGCGGTTGGTAGACGGCGCCCAAACGCCAGCTGGCGAGTACGGTAATCAGCAGTTCGACGGTGCGCGGCAGCAACCCGGCGACGCGGTCGCCGGCACCCACGCCCTGATCCTTGAGCACGTTGGCAAAGCGCGCGGCGCACGCCTGCAACTGCTCGAACGTATACTGGGCACTGCTACCGTCGCGGCCTTCCCAGCGCAAGGCAATACGTTCGCTGCCGGTGTGCCGGTCGCAACATTCGACGCAGGCGTTGAGTGCCTCAAGACTGCCGGCCAGCGCGGCCGCAGCCGTCTGCTGGTAATTGAAGCTGCTCGCCGCAGCGCTGTACTCGCGCATCGCCAGACTCCTCGTTTCTTATAGTTGGAATAAACGAATGGTCTGACGATAGTCGCGCCAGTTACCCAGCGCGACAATGGTCAAAGCTGTCAATCTGGATGACTGGTTTCGCCAGTCAGGAGCAGTCCCGACGCCGCTGACGCCTCCCGCCGCTAGGCTTCTTCGGTGAGCCGCAGGGCCAACGCATCGAGGGCCATCTCGCGGCTCACGGTCAGTTGGCTCATTTCCTCCAGATAGGCGCCGCCGCCTGCTGCTCGACCTGCTCAAGGCGGAACAGCTGGCGGGGGTTCGCCGTCACGCCGCCAGCACCGCCGCAGGCAATCGGCAAACCGGCGCCGAGGTGGCGCCCGAACCCTTGAGCCAGCGGCTCAAAGCCTGGCCCAGGCTGCGGCGTTGCCGCTGATACGCCACCCCCCCCTCGAACACCCCGCCTTCGCCGGCCCGTAGCCCGGCGAGGAAGGCCTCGGCGCGGGTCGCATCGAAGGTCGGATCGGGCTCAGCGTGATGTTGCGTGGGCGCGCAGGGCCTCCCGGGTCAGGGTCAGGGCCAGAGCGTCCAGCGTTGCATCACGTTCGCTACTCAGCTGATTCATCTGCTGCAGGTAGTCGCCCTCGGGCAATTCGGCCTGTTGTCCTTCCAGTTGCTCCAGGCGTTGCCAGAACTGCGCTTCGACGCTTTCAAAACGCGCGGCGTGCACCTCGCGCAAATGATCGCGCCAGAAGTACCGGTCACTGACGAACTGCTCCAGTTGCTCGCTGGCTTCCGCTGCCTGGACGCTGCGGGCCGCGTCCCGCAACTGTTGCGCGGAAACCTCGGCAAGGGCGCCAAACTGCATGTGGCCAGGCTGGCCGGGCAAGTGCAGCTCACGCGCCAGGCCAATGCGATAGGCCAGGCTCACTTCGACCTCATCGACGTCGAGCCCGAACACCCGACGACGAGCGATTTCTGTGCGGGCCAGTTGCTCGACCTGCTCCAGGCGGAACAGTTGCCGGGAGAAATCCAGCAACACCCGCTGGGCATCCTCGCCGGACGCGCGGGCCAATGCCTGATAAAGCTGTAAGCGCACCTCCAGGGTACTGAAGGTCGATATCACACTGTCGACACAGGTGGTCGGGTGGGCCACCAGGTCGAACAGCTCCTGGCGCAACTGAGTGTTCTCATGGACAGCTTCGACCATCTGCCAGACCCGTGCCGTCAGATCGACCCGCGCACTGTGGAACTCTGCAGTTTCGGTCAGATCGGCAAGCAAACGCAAAAAGTCCCCTCCACCTTGTTCCTGCAACTGCGACCAGAGCGGGACGCGCGTCGCTTGCAGGGGCGCCTCCATGCCCTCGAGCCACAGCTGCCGCGCCTCATCCAAGGAAACATGTAGCCGCGCCTCGGCCAGCGCACGATGCAGGTTTTGCAGACGCGTAAGGGTGGCGGGCGTCAGCGGATTGCCGTGCAGGCTAATGGCCATACGCTCGTTCGGCGCCGCAAAAAAGCGCTCCGGGAGTTCGGTGATTTGGTTCTCGCGCAGGTCGACCATCTCCAGGCGCGGAAGATCCAGCAGGCCTGGCGGCAGCTCCGCCAACTGGGTATTGCGCAGGAAAAGGCCCCGCAAACTGGTCAAGCCAGCCAAATTCAAATGAGCCCCTACCGGGTTCAGGCTCAGGTCGAGTATTTCCAGCTGCGACAACGACAACAAATGCTGTGTGCCAGCCGCACTCAGCTGAATCTGATTGTTATCCAAATACAAATCTCTCAGCCCGTGCATACGGCTAACCGCAGGCGGAATGTCGGTCAACCGACAATGACCGAGGTCTAGCCAACGCACTCTGGAGAACGATCGCAAAAACGGGTTTACGCTCATGCCTATGGGCGTGCCGGAGAGGTTTATGTTGACCACATGATCAAAATTGACATTCTCCGGTAATGCCGGGAAATCGGCCAATGGCACGTTGACCAGGTGAAGGCTATTGCCCAGCAACACCCCTGAGCGGGCGACAATTTGCTCACCTTCTCGTCGCCAACACTGGCGCAGTGCTTCGGCGAAGCGGCGCCTTATACGAACCGGTGTTGGGCTCGCGCCCATCTCCCAACAGACCAGGTGCATTTCAAGCCGGTGCCACTGGAGCCGGTAATCGAGCAAGGCACGCATGACGTTGGAATGGGTTGCCCGCAAATCGGCCAGAAAGGCGTTGATACGGCCCTCATCGAAGCAGGGAAAGAGTGTCCTGACGATTTCCGTCAGCGACTCTCGGCCTGCGGGCCCGCGGCCACTGAGCGGATAACCCACGCGACCATCTGGCAAACGGTGCCAGCGATTGAGCAAGGGCCTCGCACGGGCCAGACCGAACAGCGGCCCGCAACGCTCCCGCTCGCTCAGTGCCTGCGCCAGCAGGTCCTGCTGCAGGCGCGGGGCTCCCTGTTCGCCTTCCACGCCCAACCCCGAGCGCTGCTGCGGGCTCAAACAAGCCCAGACCGCCTCGAAGAGCCCGGCGGGTTCCGGCACCTCTTCATCACTCGCGTAGCCGTCCTCGGAGTACACCTCGAAGCGCCCCTGCCGGTGCACTATGACCCGCACGTCGCGGGTGTCCGAAAGGGCCAGTTGCCGCTCGATCAAGCGGCCGAACGGCGATCCCTCGCGAATCTCCAGGCTCAGGCCGGCCGGCCACCCCGGCGTTCTGCGCAACAGTGCCAAGGCCAGGCGGGCACTGTCTTCATAGAAGCCATTGCGCAGCTTCAAGCCTAACAGTGCCCGCGTCAGACGGATCTCGCGAAGCATCTCCCGGGCCCGCTCCGCCAACGCCAGGGGCAGTCGCTGGTGTTGCGCCATGAACTGCACCTGGTCGGTGTCGGCCTGCTCGACCAGGGTTCGCGCGTAACCCGTCGGCAGCCCCGGGAAAAAACGTGTCAATAGTTCCTCGGTGCTACTGGGTTGCGGCTCACGCAGCCTCAGCATATACCCGAACAGTTGGCCACCCAGGGCGTCGGCCTGTGCCTTCAGTCGATCGAGCGCCGCCGCATCATCCTCAACCAGGTCCAGCAGCGCCCGACTGTGCCCATACAACTCGGTGTCCAGCCCGGCCGACGTCTGTGCCACCCTGAGCCGCGCCAGGAAGCGACTGATCCGGGCGTCGAGCTGAAGCTGTTCCAGTACATCCCTCAAACTGGCCGGCAAGCGACGATTTTCCACGAACAGGCCACGCAGTTGGTCCTCCTCGATCCCGGCAATACGCGCCACCTGCTCGCAGTCCGTATCGGACAACTCGCGGCTCCACGGCCCACAGCGGCGTACCATCGAAGCAATGCCCTGCCACTGCAACGGGTGCTCGCCGGGCAAGCGCCAGGCCGCTTCGCCATTGTGTTCGAGCGGCGGCCTATAGGCCTCTGGCCGGTGTGGGTGGCAGATACGCCAATGCCCGGCGTCGGCGTACCATTCGACTTCGAAGCAGCGCCCGTCCTGGCGTAGCCACAGCCGTCCGTCGTGACGAATCAGGCCGTCGTCACCCTCGATGGCGGCCAGCGGCACCTCGCCGGACTGATACGCCTGCAAGTCCGGGCTCCACAGCCGGGGTTCACCGTTGGCTGTGAAGATCGGCACCAGTCGATCGACAAACCGGCTGCGTTTCAACACTTCGACCACGGCCACACTACCGGCGGCCAGCACTGCCGTTGCAGCCAGGTTGCGCGCCACGCCGAACAGATGCCCTAGCGCCTCCTCCCGGTGCCCTTGCGCCCAGTCTTTCGCGCCTTCGTATACGTCGTCGAGCAACTGCACAAGCATGCCTGCCAACATCACCTGCCCCACGCCGGGGATAAAGGAAGCCAGCACACTGGCCAGGGTCAGGCCAGCGTTGGCGTATGCCTGCATCCGTCGGCGATAGACCGCCGCATCCACCATCGCCGTCGGCACCGCCAGTGCCGCAGCGTCGGCCTTGATTCGGGCAATCTGCAACCGCGCCAGTTCCGGCCACAGCTTGCCTTCCACCGGCACCGATTGTGCTTTCAGGTCAATTGGCCCCTTCTGCGCCAGCGCCTGGGCAACAAGCGCCCGCTCGTCATGCGCAAAGCGTCCAAGGAAGGCCGCCTGATAATCGGGCAAGGCCAGGTTGTCCAGCAGATCGGCCATCAGCGCGTGCCACGAAGCGTATTCGCGAATGGGTTTGCGTAGATCACCCGGCAGGTACAGCACCAGGCCGCGAACCTCGTAGCGGGCCACCGGCCGTACATCGAACACCTCGAAGACCAACGCGCCATGCACCCGCTGATCCAGCAACTGCAAACCGCAGACATCGACCGGGTAGCCATCATAAATCGCGGCATTGCCGGAAATGACCAGCAACAACAGGCGGTAGACCTTGTCGTTGATCTGGCCCTTGAGAAAACTCAGTTGGGTTTGAAGTGCCAGGCCGGTGAGGCTTTCGGCGGCCAGCAGCGACAGCAGCGATTGACCATTACTGGTCGTGTGCAGTACCTCGTCCAGATGCCGCTGATAGCGCCCACCCAGATCCAGCGTGCGGCACAAGTCAGCAAAGCGCGCGGGGGACAAAGCCACTCGAGTGCCCTGGGCATGAATGCCGGTGCCCTCGAAATGGCCACTGGTGCCACCCTGCGCCGCCGTGAAGTTCTGTAGCGCGCGCTGCAACAGGTTGCTGTCCTCGTTGTAGCGACGCAGGGTCGGCGGTGAGGTTTCGAGAACCGGGAACAGTACCGGCGTCGCCTCCAGCCTGACCTCGCGCCAGGTCGCCGCGGTCACGTCGATGTCCAACTGCTCGGCTTGCAAGGCCTGCTCGAGCAGGGGCCGGGCAAATGGCTCCAGCGGCTGAATGGCGTGCAGCAGACGGGTGCTGCGGGTATGCAGCTCGCGGTGTTCACGCTGGGCACGCGCCAGCGCTTCCAGTTGTGCCACCGAAGCACGCTTGAGCCACTCGGGCATCTGCTCGCCAAGGAAGGCGTCGATAGCCCCGCTATCGGTGAGTAGCGGTTCAGGGACGGTATCAGCATTGGGCATGGTGCAGGCTTCCTAGGAGGGTCGAAGGTTGCACCCTAGGCACTCGCCTGCCGGGCCATCAGCAGGAAGCCCGACCACCTCGCCCAGGCCTACCCCGACGCCAGCACCACGCTGCGGTAATGCCCCGGGTTGCACCCGGCCCATTTGCGGAACGCCTTGTAGAACGAACTGGTGTCGGCAAAGCCCAGGCGCGCCGAGATCTCGGCAAAACTCACCGCGGCGTCGCTCAGCCAGGCGATGGCCAGCTCCTTGCGCACACTGTCCTTCAGGCCCTGATAGGTGTGGCCCTCTTCGGCCAGGCGGCGGCGCAGGGTCGACGGCGAAATACACAGGCTGTGCGCCAGCGCGTCGGTTTCCGGCCAGGCAGCGGCCGGCAGGCTGCGCAGGTCATGCTTGATGCGCCGCGCCAGACTCAGCGGGTCGCGGTACTTGACCAGAATGTTCGCCGGCGCTTCGGCGAGAAACCGCTGCAGTTCCTCGCCACTGCGTTTTACCGGCAGGTCGAGGCAGTCGGCGGCGAACAGCATGCGCGTCCGCGGGCGACTGAATTGCAGGTTCTCGGAAAACATCACCCGATAATCGTCGCAGTACTGCGGCTCGGCGCAGCGCAGCTCGATGGCCAGGATCGGAATACGCCGCCCGGCCAGCCAGCAGGCCACGCCATGCACGATCATCCAGAAGGTGAAGTAGGTGAACGGCCGGCGTGGCACATCCTCGCGCTCGCCGATGACGATTTCCGCCAGGCTCTGCTGGCGCAGCAGCACTGGGTGCAAGTGCTCAAGGGTCAGCGACAGGTATTCCAGCGCCAGCTCCAACGCCGCGCCAAGGCTCGGCTGGGCCATCGACGAGCGGCAGATGAAAGCCAGGCTACCGCTGCGCAGGCCGCGTGGGTCCATGCAGAAAAATTCGTCGTTGCAGCGCCGCGCCAGCAACCGCCACAGCTGTGCGTAGGCGCTGGCCGGCACCCGCGCCTGCGGGTCGTCGAGCTGCGCGGGGTCGATACCGACTCGGCTCAGCACTTCGCTGATCGCTACCCCCGGGGCACAGCTTTGCAGCAGTGCTTCGCGCACCAGCAACATGGCGATGGTGTCTTTCTCGGTCATCAGCACGCAGCGGCCCCGGGGTTGTGTTCGGACGGCCATCTTAGGCGCGCGCCGGGAAAAATCCAGCCCTGGCTCATGGCGTTGGTGCCAGGCTGAGGAATGCCTGGATCAGGCGCAGTTCACGACGCCGCTCCAGGCAACCGAGCATGTGCCGGTTGACCAGGCCGCTGCCGCTGATCGGCCGCGCCACCACCCGCGGGTCGTGGGCAATTTCCACCGAGGCGACGATGCCGATCCCCAGTTCGGCGGCCACGGCTTCGGTGACCGCCTCGCGGCTGTCCAGTTCCAGCAGCACCCGTGGCTGCACCTGGGCCTCGGCGCAGGCCTGGTCGAAGGTACGGCGGGTGATCGAACTGGGCTCGCGCAGCACCATGATCTGCTTGTGCAGCTCGGCCAGCGGCAGCTCTTGGCGCTCGACCGCCCACGGGTGCCCGGCCGGCAGCAGGGCACAGATACGCGACGGCCCGAGGCTTTGCAGGTGCAGGCCCTTGCGGGGCTCGACCTCGGTGAGCACGGCCACATCGGCGTGCTCGGAAAGCAGCGCGGCCAGGGTTTCCTGGGCGTTGCCCAGACGCAGGTTGACGGTAATGCCCGGGTAGCGCGCGCGCAGTTGGGCCAGCATCGGCATCACCCGATGCGGGCCGTCGGCGGCCACTTCAAGGCGCCCGGTGAGCAACTGGCGGTTAGCCTCAAGCATGGCCTGGGCCTCCTCGGCCAGGCCGAACATGGCGCGGGTAATCGCCGCCAGGCGGGTGCCCTCCTCGGTCAGCTCGACCCGCCGCGCGGTGCGCCGCAGCAAGGTGATCTGGTAGTGCTCCTCAAGCGCCTTGATATGCCCGGTTACCGCCGGCTGGCTGATAAACAGTCGCGCGGCGGCGCGGGTGAAGCTGCCTTCGCGGGCGACCGCGTCAAAGGCACGCAGTTGGAACAGGTTCATATCTATCGGCCTGACTTATGGCTGGCATAACAACAAACAATTTGATTGATGGCGCGCAGAATTGCAACGTAGGCGCCCTAGATTCAGCCGACCGCTTGTGAGGACCACCGGAATGAGTAACGCCCCAATCCTGTTGACCCCCGGCCCCCTGACCACTTCGGCGCGCACGCGACAGGCGATGCTGGTCGACTGGGGTTCGTGGGACCAGAACTTCAACCAACTCACCGCCAGCCTGTGCCAGCAGCTGTTGACCATCGTCAACGGCCACACCCATCACCATTGCGTGCCCCTGCAAGGCAGCGGCACCTTCGCCGTGGAAGCGGCTATCGGCACCCTGGTGCCGCGCGACGGCAAGGTCCTGGTGCTGATCAACGGCGCCTATGGCCAGCGTCTGGCGAAGATCTGCAAGGTCCTGGGTCGTGCCTACGGCACTTTCGAAACCGCTGAAGACGAGCCGACCACGGCTGCCGACGTCGGCCGCCTGCTGCGCGCCGACCCGTCGTTCAGCCACGTGGCGCTGATTCACTGCGAAACCAGCACCGGTATTCTCAACCCGCTGGCCGAGATCGCCCAGGTGGTGGCCGGCCATGGCAAACGCCTGATTATCGATGCGATGAGTTCGTTCGGCGCACTGCCGATCGATGCCGAGAAGGTCCCGTTCGATGCGCTGATCGCCGCTTCCGGCAAGTGCCTGGAAGGCGTACCAGGGATGGGCTTCGTGTTCGCCAACAAGGCTTCGCTGGCAGCTGCCGAGGGTAACTCGCACTCGCTGGCAATGGATCTGCACGACCAGTTCAGCTACATGCTCAAGACCGGCCAGTGGCGCTTCACCCCGCCCACCCATGTGGTGGCAGCGCTGCACGAAGCACTGCGGCAATACAGTGAAGAAGGTGGCCTGGCGGCCCGTCACCGGCGCTACGCCGACAACTGCCAGGCGCTGCTCGAGGGCATGGCCGAACTCGGCTTGCGCAGCTTTCTGCCGGCGTCGATCCAGGCGCCGATCATCGTGACCTTCCACGCCCCGCGTGACAGCCGCTACCAGTTCAAGGACTTCTACGAGCGGGTCAAGGCCAAGGGCTTCATTCTTTACCCAGGCAAGTTGACCCAGGTCGAAACCTTCCGCGTCGGCTGCATCGGCTGTGTCGGCCCGGACGGCATGCGTGCTGCCGTGAACGCCGTGGCCGAGGTGCTGCGGGAAATGGAAGTGCTGGATATCTGAGCTGTCGCCCCTACCCGACCAAGGAAATTTTTCAATGAACTACGAACACCCGAAACAGCTGCAAGCCGTGGTCCTGGACTGGGCCGGAACCGTGGTCGACTTCGGTTCGTTCGCGCCGACACAGATTTTTGTCGAAGCGTTCGCCGAGTTCGATGTCCAGGTGTCCATCGACGAGGCCCGTGGGCCGATGGGCATGGGCAAGTGGGATCACATTCGCAGCCTGTGCGACCAGCCGCAGATTGCCGAGCGTTACCGCAAGGCGTTCGGCCGGGCGCCAAGCGACGACGATGTGACGGCGATCTACAATCGCTTCATGCCGCTGCAGATCGAGAAGATCGCCACACATTCGGCACTGATTCCGGGGGCGCTGGAGACCATCGGCGCGTTGCGCAAGGATGGCCTGAAAATCGGTTCGTGCTCCGGTTACCCGAAAGTGGTAATGGACAAGGTGGTGGCGCTGGCGGCGCAGAACGGTTATGCCGCCGATCATGTGGTGGCCACCGACGAGACGCCGAATGGGCGGCCGTGGCCGGCACAGGCACTGGCCAACGTGATTGCGCTAGGGATCGACGATGTGGCGGCCTGTGTGAAGGTCGACGATACCGTGCCGGGGATTCTCGAAGGCCGCCGCGCGGGGATGTGGACCGTGGCGCTGGTGTGTTCGGGGAATGCCCTGGGGCTGACCTACGAGGGTTATCAGGCACTGGCGGCGGATCAGTTGGCGAATGAGCGCAAGCGGATTCATGCGATGTTCGAGGGATCGCGGCCGCATTACCTTATCGATACGATCAATGAGCTGCCTGCAGTGATCGCGGACATCAATTGCCGCCTGGCACGCGGGGAAATGCCACAGGCGGCGTAAGCCTTGCGGACCTCATCGCGGGACTAGCCCGCTCCCACAGGACACCGCTGTGTTCTCTGTTGGAGCGGGCTAGTCGCGCGCTGGCAACGGCATCGATTCAACCCGCCAAGCGAGCCACCCACCTTGCATAACTATCAATAAAGCCTTGCAAGAACGGCCGCGTCTTCTCCGCCAGCTTGCCGTGCTCGTCAAACAGCGTTGCTGCGCCCCCCACATAAGCCTCCGGCTGCTGCATGCACGGCACATCCAGGAACACCAGCGACTGACGCAGATGGTGATTGGCGCCAAAGCCGCCTACCGCGCCCGGCGATACGCTGATCACCGCCCCCGGCTTGCCACTCCAGGCACTCTGCCCATACGGCCGCGAGCCGACGTCGATCGCATTTTTCAACACCCCCGGCACCGAACGGTTATATTCGGGCGTGACAAACAACACCGCGTCACTTTGCCGGATCTGCTCGCGAAACCTGCGATAGGCTGCCGGCGGGTCGGCATCGATGTCTTCGTTATACAGGGCCAGATCGCCGATCTCGACAATACTCAGCTGGAGGCTCGACGGTGCAAGCTCGGCCAGCACCTCGGCCACCTTGCGGTTGATCGACGCCTTGCGCAAGCTGCCGACGATCACCGCGACGTTGTAAACCTGGCTCATGACGAATTCCAACCTGACTGAACAAAGGGAATTGTTAGTTATAGATGAAGCGCCAGTGCCGCGAGGTTTTTTTCCCGGTGAACAAAACTTCCCAGGCAAAACAGTGGTCTATGCACCACAGAGCACATTCTTCAGAGGTCACACGCTAAATGACAGCAGTACTGGTCGGACAATTTCACGCACGGGACGCCGAGGGCCGCATCTACCCCGTGCATGAATTTCAGGAAGCCACCCTGCAAGCCGATGGAAGTGCCGCCTCTCTTCCGGTCACCACCTATCGCCTGGCCATCGGCGATCGGGTCAACCACTTGGGCGAGGACCGCTTCGAGCTGGTGCAGAGCGGTGTAGAAATCATCCGCATCCCCTGAACCGCACGCTACGGCCTGATGCGTCAGCCCGTAGCCAGGCTTTTCTCAGGGCAAACAAAAAAGGCGATCCTTGCGGATCGCCTTTTTTGAATGTTTGGTAGGCACAATTGGATTCGAACCAACGACCCCCACCATGTCAAGGTGGTGCTCTAACCAACTGAGCTATGTGCCTGCTGCGGGGCGCATTCTACTCAGGTCTGTGCACCTGCGTAAAGCACAATTTGCAAAAAAATCAGCAGATTTACCCTGCCCCAGCGCCGCGCTAAAAACCGCACACATGAAAAAGGCGACCCTCGCGGATCGCCTTTTTCGTGTACCGCCAACAGGAGCGGTAATGTTTGGTAGGCACAATTGGATTCGAACCAACGACCCCCACCATGTCAAGGTGGTGCTCTAACCAACTGAGCTATGTGCCTGCTGTGAGGCGGCATTCTACGGAATCGGCGGAGGGTGTCAACCCTTTTTTTCACGCTAAGCCACTGAATATCAAAATTTTTTTCGAGAGCCTGGAAAAAATGTTTTCGACCGTCCGGCTGGCGGGTGTTTATTATTGTTGATACGATCTGCGCATTCGTAAATTATATAGAACATACAACTACAAATCAGAGGTGCCCGCGCATGGCCAACACCCCCTACCCAGCATCCTATTACGCAGCCTCGGCCAACCCGGTTCCGCAGCGTCCCGCCCTGCAGGAAGTCGTTGAGACGGACGTTTGCGTGATCGGCGCGGGCTACACCGGCCTGTCCAGCGCCCTGTTCCTGCTCGAAAACGGCTTTAAAGTGACCGTACTGGAGGCCGCCAAGGTCGGCTTCGGCGCCTCGGGCCGCAACGGCGGCCAGATCGTCAACAGCTACAGCCGCGACATCGACGTGATCGAGCGCACCGTTGGCCCGAAACAGGCACAACTGCTCGGCCAGATGGCCTTCGAAGGCGGTCGCATCATTCGCGAGCGCGTCGCCAAGTACAACATCCAGTGCGACCTGAAAGACGGTGGCGTGTTCGCCGCCCTGACCAGCAAGCAGATGGGCCACCTGGAATCACAACAGCGCCTGTGGGAACGCTACGGCCACACCCAGCTGGAACTGATGGACCAGAAGCGCATCCGTGAAGTGGTCGCCTGCGACAACTACCTGGGCGGCATGCTCGACATGAGCGGCGGCCACATCCACCCCCTGAACCTGGCGCTGGGCGAAGCCGCCGCGGTAGAGTCGCTGGGCGGCAAAATTTACGAACAGTCGCCGGCCATCCGCATCGAGCGTGGCGCCAACCCTGTGGTACACACCCCGCAGGGCAAGGTCCGCGCCAAGTTCATCATCGTTGCCGGCAACGCCTATCTGGGCAACCTGGTTCCGGAACTGGCCTCCAAGTCGATGCCTTGCGGTACCCAGGTGATCACCACCGAGCCGCTGGGCGACGAACTGGCACGTACCCTGCTGCCGCAGGACTACTGCGTCGAAGACTGCAACTACCTGCTCGACTACTACCGCCTGACTGGCGACAAGCGCCTGATCTTCGGCGGTGGCGTGGTCTACGGTGCGCGCGACCCGGCAAACATCGAGGCGATCATCCGCCCGAAAATGCTCAAGGCCTTCCCGCAACTGAAAAACGTGAAAATCGACTACGCCTGGACCGGCAACTTCCTGCTGACCCTGTCGCGCCTGCCACAAGTCGGCCGCCTGGGCGACAACATCTATTACTCGCAAGGCTGCAGCGGCCACGGCGTCACCTACACCCACCTGGCGGGTAAAGTGCTGGCTGAGGCCCTGCGTGGCCAGGCGGAACGGTTCGATGCGTTCGCCGAGCTGCCGCACTACCCGTTCCCGGGCGGTCAGCTGCTGCGCGTACCGTTCAGCGCCCTCGGCGCCTGGTACTACACCCTGCGCGACCGTCTCGGCGTGTAAGCCGGAGCGCCGCTGCCGTCACTGCCCCAGGGCCGTGACGGCACGCCGCGCGGCCTGTTCCTGGCCCGCCTGGGCCAGGTCGTTGGCCGCCTTGAGCCAACGCTGACGATCCACCTGCGCCGGCAACTGGCCAGGCTGCTGTACCAGCACTGCCCAACTCCCCTCTTTCTTCCACGCCGCTTCAAAGTCGTCGAAGTCCATCAACAGGCGTCGGCTGAAGCCTGCGCGCAGCAATACCCGTTGCTTGTAACGGTCGTAGCCGACCAGCAGCGCGTAACGTGGCTCGCTCCAGAACGCCGAACCTTCCTGGAACCGCAGCAACACCGGATTGCCGGCCGCCACCTGGGTCAGCAGCGCCGACAGGGCCGGGTCCAGCGGATAGACCAGCATGCCGTAGTCACGGGCGACGCTCTGCACCGAGGTTTGCAATTGGTCGATGCCCTTGGGCAGGTGCAGCGGCGCCTTGAGCATGCCCGGGGTAATGCGCACGCCCTGCTCGGAGAGGATCGCGGCCAGGGCCATCGGCGCACTCTGGTCGGCGTTGCCACGGAAGAACGGTACGGTGCCAAGTTCGACCCGTTGCGGCAGGCTTTTCAGCTCGTTGTCGGGCTGGCTGGCGCAACCGGCCAGGCTGGCGGCAAGAGCCACGGCCAGCAGCAAACGGCGTGGTAGCGCAGCGGAAGACGTGAGGAATGTGGGCAGCATGCAGACTCGCTTGTTCTGACGCCAGGCAGATGACGCCTGGGCGGAAGCGCAGATCATAGGACGACACGGCGGGCGGGTATAGCCCGAGGCGGGGTTAGAACGAATGGACCCAAGCCCTAGACCTTTGGTCAATGGCCTGCAACAAGGCAGCGGCTAGACTGAACCTGTAGTGGCAAGACAAGCCTTAAGCTTGTCGAGGTTGAGGAGGCACCCATGAGCCTTGCAATGGCAATCATTCTACTGATCGGCACCTGGCTGCTGGTAGCGGCCGCCATGCTCTGGGGCGTACTGCGTATCGCGCGGCGCCATCATCTGCACCAGCAACCCAAGGTAAAAGTGGCCAAGCCGGTGCATGCCCATTGAATTCATGTTTTGAACAGCTGAAAAGCATCGCGGGACGAGCCCGCTCCCACAAGGAGCACTAGATACTCCTGTGGAAGCGGGCTCGTCCCGCGATAGGGCTTAACCGATCTTGCGATCAGCCCTCCAGCGTCTCGCGCTTCTCCCGGGCCCGGCGAGCCAGGATGTTCAGCACTTCGATCGCCGTCGAGAAGGCCATCGCCGCGTACACATAACCCTTCGGTACATGGGCGCCGAAGCCTTCGGCGATCAAGGTCATGCCGATCATGATCAGGAAGCCCAGGGCCAGCATCACCACCGTCGGGTTGTCGTTGATGAACTTGGCCAGCGGGTCAGCCGCTACCAGCATCACGATCACCGCGCTCACCACGGCAATGATCATGATCGGCAGGTGCTCGGTCATGCCCACAGCGGTAATGATGCTGTCGATCGAGAAAACGATGTCCAGCAACAGGATCTGCCCGATGGCGGCGGCAAAGCCCAGGGTGATGGTCGAGGACGCCTTGGCTTCTTCCTTGGCGCGGGTGTCGACGCTGTGGTGAATCTCGGTAGTCGCCTTCCACAGCAGGAACAGACCACCGGCAATCAGGATCATGTCCTTCCAGGAGAAGGTATGACCGAACACGTCAATCACCGGCTCGGTGAGCTGGACGATCCAGGCCACGGTACTCAACAGCGCCAGACGCATCACCAGCGCCATGCTGATACCGATACGGCGCGCCTTGGAGCGGTACTCTTCCGGCAGTTTGTTGGTCAGGATCGAGATGAAGATCAGGTTGTCGATACCCAGCACGATCTCCATGGCCACCAAGGTGGCCAGGGCGACCCAGGCGGTCGGGCTTGCAGCAAGTTCCAGCAGGTATTCCATGGCTCAATCCTGAATTGATAGCAAAAGGTGAAGGTTAGAGTTCCTGACCGTTCTTGTCGGCCGCAGCGGTGTCTTCTTTATCGGCCTTGGAGCCGGTGGCTTCTTTCAGGGCATCCTGGGCAGCATCGTTGGTCTTGTCGATGGCTTCCTTGGCCGACTCGGCGGCCTGGTTGAGCAGTTGTTGCGCCGATTTCTCGGCCTGGTCGCAGCCGCTCATGGCGAACAGCGCCAGCAACAGGACCAGCGGGGTACCAATGGATTTGATCTGTAACATGAGTTCCTCTCTCCAATCGGCCAGCTTCGGAAACAGCTGGTAACGTGATGGGTTGGCATTCTAGAGAGAGTGAAACATCAGGAAAATTCGTATTTTTACCGGCTATACTTCGTTTTTACCGAACTATTACCCCGCGAGTCTTCCATGCTCAATTACCGCCAACTGCATTATTTCTGGGTCGTGGCGAAAACCGGGAGCATCGTCCGCGCCTGCGAGCAGCTCAACCTCACCCCGCAAACCATCAGCGGCCAGCTTAGCCTGCTGGAGCAAACCTATGGCATCGAGCTGTTTCGCAAGGTCGGTCGGCAACTGGAACTGACCGAAACCGGTCGCCAGGCCTTGGGCTACGCCGAGCAGATGTTCCAGATTGGCGGCGAGCTGGAGGCCATGTTGCGGGCCCAGCCGGACGAGCAGCAGATCCTGTTTCGCGTGGGTGTCGCCGACGTGGTGCCCAAATCCATCGTCTACCGGCTGATTGCGCCAACCATGGAGCTGGCCGAGCCGCTGCGCATCAGTTGCCGCGAAGACAAACTGGAACGGCTGCTGGCAGACCTAGCGATCCAACGCCTGGACCTGGTGATTTCCGACAGCCCGATGCCCAGCCACCTGGACATCAAGGGCTACAGCCAGAAACTCGGTGAATGCGGTATCAGCTTCCTCGCCACCCCGGCACTAGCGGCGCTGCATGCGGCGCCCTTCCCGCTCGGCCTGCAGCATGCGCCGCTGCTGATCCCGGGCCAGGAAACCGTGGTGCGTAGCCGCTTGCTGCGCTGGTTTGCCGAGCAACAACTGCAACCGCGGATCATCGGCGAATTCGACGACAGTGCACTGATGCAGGCATTCGGTAAATCCGGCAGCGGCATCTTCATCGCCCCGAGCGTGATTGCCGAGGAAATCTGCCGCCAATATGGCGTGGTACTGGTTGGCCAGACCGACGCGGTGACCGAGTCGTTCTACGCCATCTCGGTGGAACGCAAGGTCAAGCACCCGGGTATTGTCGCGATTACCGAAGGCGCCCGCCGCGAGCTGTTCAACTGGTCTTGAAGCGTGCGCTGCATAGCCACAGCGCCAGCAGCAGGGAACTGCCGATCAGCAGCGCGGCTACGTTGCCAATGCTGGCCAGGCCGAAGCTGTCGATGACCCGCCCGCCGATGAGCGCGCCCAGGCCAATACCCAGGTTGGCCCCGGCGATGTTCAGCGAGGCGGCGAAGGCCGCTGCCTGCGGTGCAGCCTTGATCACCCGCACATGGCTGACCAGAAACAGCGCCGCCTGGCTCGCGCCCCACAGCCCCAGCGCCAACGGTAAACCAAGCGGCGATTGGATGCTCGGGACCACGGCCAGCAAGCCGATGGCCATCAGTGCGCAGAAGCCCGCCGAGGCCAGCAGCGGGTGGCGATCGACCGCGCGACCGCCAAGGCTGTTGCCGAGCAGGCCGACTGCACCGAAGCCCATCAGGTACCAGCCGACCGTGGCGCCGTCGAATCCGGCCAGGCGTTCGAGGATATCGGCCAGGTAGGTGTAGGCGGTAAACATGCCACTGAACACCAGCACCGAGAGCACGACATGGCCTTGCAGCAGGCGGCTGCGCAGGATGCCGAACTGGCCAAGCAACGACGTCGCCTGGTTGTGCCGGGGCGTCTTCGGCAGGTACAGGAACAGCAACAAGGCCTTGGCCAGTGCCAGGCCTGCGAGCAGCCAGAACGCCGCGCGCCAGCCGAACGCATCGCCGACCAGGGTGCCGACCGGAATGCCGAAGACCGTGGCACAGACCACGCCGAAGCTGATCTTGCCGATCGCTCGTCCGGCGTAGGCCGGGCCGACGATGTCGACCGCGGTTTCGCTGGCCAGCGACCAGAACACCGGCAGGCCCAGTGCTGGCACCAGGCGGGCGAAGGCCATCACATAGATGTTCGAGGCCAGCGCCGCCAGCGCGTTGGCGGCGGCGAACAACAGCAGGATGCCGACGAACAGCCGCTTGCGTTCGAAACGCGCCGCCCAGGCAGTGAGGAACGGCCCGCAGCAGGCCACGGTAAAGGCAAACAGGGTCACCAGCAGCCCGGCCTGGGGGATACTCACCGCCAGGTCACGGGCGATCCCCGGCAGCAGCCCGACGATCACGAACTCGGTGGTCAGAACAGTGAAGCCGGCCGCAGCCAGCAACAGAATCGGCAGTAACATCCACACTCCAGCGTTAATTAACCACGGCGCCAGCCGTTTATAAGGGGGCGCGCATACTACCAGCGACACCCCGTCTCACCTACCGATGGGCGGGGCCAATGGGTTCGCACCGCTGCTCTGTGCTAAAGTCGCGCCCCTTTCGCGGCCGGCCTTGCCTGTGCCGCCCCCGCTTCGCTGCCCGGAACTGCCTCCGGGCCCTTGAACAAGACCGAGAAACACCTGCCATGACCCCGCTACTCCACTTGTTGAACCGTACCAGCCTGGTATTGCAGATCCTGATCGGCCTGGTCGCCGGCATTGCCCTGGCGTTAATCGCGCCGGAAACGGCGAACCACCTTGGCTTCGTCGGCAAGATTTTCGTCAGCGCCCTGAAAGCCGTGGCGCCGGTGCTGGTGTTCGTGCTGGTCATGGCGTCGATCGCCAACCACAAGCACGGCCAGGAAACCCATATCCGCCCGATCCTGGTGTTGTACCTGTTCGGTACGTTTGGCGCTGCCGTGGTGGCGGTGGTTGCCAGCATGCTGTTCCCTTCGCAGCTGGTACTGCAGACCCACGACGCACAGATGAGCGCCCCTGGCGGCATCGCCGAAGTGATGCAGGGGCTGTTGCTGAGCGTGGTCGACAACCCGATCAACGCGCTGATCAGCAGCAACTTCATCGGCATTCTGGCCTGGGCCATTGGCCTTGGCGTGGCCATCCGCCATGCCGGCCCGAGCACCCGCCAGGTACTCGGCGATCTGTCCAACGGCGTGACCCTGATCGTGCGCGTGGTGATTCGCTTCGCGCCGCTGGGGATCTTCGGCCTGGTGGCCTCGACCCTGGCGCAATCGGGCCTGGACGCGCTGATCGGCTACCTGCACCTGCTCGGCGTGCTGATCGGCTGCATGCTGTTTGTGGCGCTGGTGATGAACCCGCTGATCGTGTTCTGGAAGATCCGCCGCAACCCGTTCCCACTGACCCTGCTGTGCCTGCGCGAAAGCGGTATTACTGCGTTCTTTACCCGCAGCTCGGCGGCGAACATCCCAGTCAACCTGGCGTTGAGCGAGAAACTTGGCCTGCATGAGGACACCTACTCGGTGTCGATCCCGCTGGGCGCGACCATCAACATGGCCGGTGCGGCCATCACCATCACCGTGCTGACCCTGGCAGCGGTGCATACCCTGGGGATCAGCGTCGACTTGCCGACCGCAGTGCTGCTCAGCGTGGTGGCGGCGGTATGCGCCTGCGGCGCATCCGGGGTGGCCGGCGGTTCGCTGCTGCTGATTCCGCTGGCGTGCAGCCTGTTCGGGATTCCCAGCGAGATTGCCATGCAGGTGGTGGCGGTCGGCTTCATCATCGGTGTGCTGCAGGATTCGGCGGAGACTGCGCTGAACTCTTCCACCGACGTGCTGTTTACGGCGGCGGCCTGTAAGGCCGAGGCGCGCCGTAGCGCCTGAGCCGCTGGCAGCCGGCGCGCCCTGCGCCGGCCGCCGCTTGTGTTTTACCCTGTCCCGCCCCTAGGCTAGAGCCCTTTCCTCGCACAGAGACAGGGCCATGTCCGCCGATCACGATACTCCCGCCACTGCCCGCTTCAACAGCACAGAAATCCGTATTCTGGGTGCACTGATCGAGAAGCAGGCGAGCAACCCGGAAACCTATCCACTGACCTTGAACGCACTGGTGCTGGCGTGCAACCAGAAGACCAGCCGCGAGCCGGTGATGAACCTCAGCCCAGGCCAGGTTGGCCAGGGCCTGCGTGCGCTGGAGGGCCAGGGCATGGCCCGGTTGCAGATGGGCAGCCGCGCCGACCGTTGGGAGCAACGGGTGGACAAGGCGCTGGAATTGGTGCCGGCACAACTGATCCTGTTGGGGTTGATGTTCCTGCGTGGGCCGCAGACGGTGAACGAGCTGTTGACCCGCAGTAGCCGCATGCATGCGTTCGAGGATAACGAGCAGGTGGTGCATCAGCTGGAGCGCCTGATCGCGCGCGGGCTTGCCTTGCACCTGCCGCGTCAGGCCGGGCAGCGGGAGGACCGCTATACCCATGCGCTGGGCGATCCGGCGGACATGGAGGCCATTCTCGAAGCGCGCCAGCAGGGGCCGGAGCGCAGTGCCAGTGGGGTTTCGCTGGAGCGGGTCGAAGCGCTTGAGGCGCGGATTGCGGCGCTGGAGGAGCGTTTGGCGCAGCTGGAGTAGGACCGTAGCGCGGCTATCGCGGGCTCGTCCCGCGATGAGGCCAGTGAATTCAAGCCCGAGCGTATTCAACTGCCGATACAGGTGGCTATGAAAGCGCACGCCGAAGGTGCCGGGCCGGCCAGGGAGATGCAGAGGACAGTGTCTTTGCTCGGGGTCGTGGAGCGCTCCTGGAAGCAGGCGCCACCGCCGCCGGTGTACTACCAGCCGTACCCGGTGGTCGAACGCTATGTGCCGGTGCCACCACCGTACTACCGCCACTATTACGGGCCGCCACGCGGTTATTACGGCCCACCACGCTGGTGGAACGCCTCGAACACGGCGCCCTGCACGCCTGATTTGCGCCCTGTTTTCACCGTGCGCTGCTCCGCACACCTCCCCTTGCCCCGCCGCGTTGACGGGGTTTTTTATGGCCGCAGGAAAGCCCGTGACGTGCACCTGCGCCTGATGATCCGCCATCGCCAGTGCTACATGAAGCGATAATGACCGGAATGTCGACCCTCGGCACTACACTCAGCGGCAGCGAGATCATAGACGGCGTAGCCTACGCACAAAGCTGGTGGGTACGAGCCTCCTATAGCTAGTCCAGTGGACTATCGTTGCGGCTGTAATTCTCTGCGTTGGAGGCGCGTGAATGGTTCGAAGAGCAAGAAGATTCGGAGGTGCGTCGCGGTTCGCCGTCTTTACCCCTCCGCGGATCTTCCGCCTGATTTCCTTTCACTCGCTCATCTTCGGTGGCTACCTGGTCTAGCGGCTCGCGTGGTGCTCCAGCCGATCCATCAATATTCGTGTCGTTCCTTTCGCTAGTCATACACACCTCTCAGCGCTCAGAAAACCTGAGCTGGGTCGAGTATGCGCCGCACTATGCGAGAGAAGATTTATATCAGACCGCCGGACGTGAGCAAAAAAATCAATCACTCGCTTTACACGCATGCCCCGCCATCAAAGCCTACCTTGTAGCGGGCGCTATACTTCTTCAGCCCATGCAAATCACTCTTTTCCGTACGGTAATCGACGTCATGCCTGACGACAGCGAACTGATACCTGGTAGCGATATTCTGTTCGACGATGCGGCGTGCGGCCTGTTGCTGACGGCGGAAAACGGAACGATCAAACGAGTGAATCTGACCTTTTGCCGGTGGATCGGCTACAGCAGGCAAGAGCTACTGGGCCTCACGCTTCAATCACTGATGAGCACAGAGGCGCGCATTTTTCATCAGACTCACTGGCTTCCTCTCATGCAGCTCCAAGGTGCCATTTCAGACGTCAAGTTTGACCTGGTTCATAGAGAGGGCCACCTCACCTCGATGATGCTCAATGGCATCAGATGTGAACATTCCAGCGGAATCTTCCATGAGATAACCATGTTCAAAGCGCGAGATCGAAACAGATATGAGCGCGAACTCCTCAATGCCCGAATGCTCGCTGAAAGGCATCTCGCAAGTCACCTTAAGACTCAACGTAACGTTGACGAAGCACAGGGAAGGCTGCGGCTAACATATGCAGCAGCGGAAGACCGAGCGCTCTTCGCTGAGCAGATGATAGGCATCGTCAGTCACGATCTTCGTAACCCACTGGCGGCGATCAAAATGGCCGCCAGTTTACTGGCTCGCAAAGAGCTGGAGCCAAAAACACTCATGACAGTGGGCCACATAACCCACTCCGCAGAGCGGGCACAGCGATTAATCGCAGACCTGCTGGACTTCACCCTGATCCAAGTTGGGCGCGGCATTGCTGTTAGCTGTTCGCCGGTCGATTTGCACCCGCTCGTTTCGGAGTGCCTAAACGAGCTGAGACTGGCGTTCCCCGGTCACGAACTCATTCACGAAGCAAATGGCCAAGGAGATTTCAGCGCTGACAGCGATCGCTTCTACCAACTGATCGGAAATTTAGTGGCTAACGCGATTGCCTATGGCAATGCAAATGACGTCGTTACTGTATCCTCAACGATAGATGAAAGACGGGTCGTTCTTTCGGTTCATAATTTTGGTACGCCGCTTCCAAAAGGGCTTTTAGCGAATCTATTCGAGCCCATGATCAGGGGCAGTCACGACAATGCCGGCCTCAGGAGCATAGGCCTAGGGTTATTCATTGTCCGAGAGATTGTTAGGGCTCATGGCGGAGAAGTATCCGTCACCTCTTCCAAGAAAGCAGGAACGACATTCACTGCCATTTTCCCGCATTAACGCGTCACCCTAAGCAAGGGCAAAGACCCTTACACTGCACCACTGGAAATATCCAGCACACTGTCAGCAAACCCAATCCCGTTTCCAACAGCGCACCGCTGAGCCGCACACCGCCCTTTCTAGTCCCACCACATGCACATAGGCAACTTGGCTTATTATCGCTGAGGTTGTGACGTCGAACTCGCGCAGCAGTTGGTACAGGATTAAAGATATTTCACCTTGCGCCCTTTAGGCATAAGGCATTCGACAGCGCCTCTGCCATACTCCAAAATGTCACGATTAGAAAAACAAAAACCCTTGCACAGCCAACGACATACCCACTTTTAGTGAGCACTACCGTGAAAACCTCCCTTTCGATTCTAAGCCTGCTGCTGTTGCTCACAGGCACCGCCAGCGTCACGTCGAATGCTGTTGCACAACCCGCGCCGCACGTGCAGCGCGACCCATCGAAATTACACCTGGCGTCTGGCAGCGCGCTGCTGATCGACCTGCAAACCAACCAGGTGCTCTATTCGAGCAACCCGGACCGGGTCGTGCCGATTGCCTCGGTCACCAAGCTGATGACCGCCATGGTCGTGCTCGACGCCAAACAGCCGATGGACGAGAACCTCACGGTAACCATCGCGCAGAACCCGGACATGAAAGGCGTGTACTCGCGCGTGCGCCTGGGCAGCGAGCTGAACCGCAAAGAAATGCTGCTGATCACCCTGATGTCGTCGGAGAACCGCGCCGCTACCACCCTGGCCCACCACTACCCGGGCGGCTACCCGGCGTTCATCAAGGCCATGAACGCCAAGGCCAAGGCACTGGGCATGAGCCATACCCGCTATGTGGAGCCAACCGGCCTGTCGACCCGCAACGTGTCCACCGCCCGCGACCTCGGCAAACTGCTGCTGGCCTCGCGCAACTACCCGCTGCTGAGCGAACTGAGCACCACCCGCGAGAAGACCGTGGCGTTCCGCAAACCCAACTACACCCTGGGCTTTCGCAACACCGACCACCTGGTCAACAAGAGCAATTGGGATATCCGCCTGACCAAGACCGGCTTCACCAATGAGGCCGGGCACTGCCTGGTACTGCTGACCAAGATGGACAACCGGCCAGTGGCGATGGTGATTCTGGATGCGTTCGGCAAGTACACCCACTTCGCCGACGCTTCGCGCCTGCGCCAGTGGCTGGAAACCGGCAACGCCAAACCAGCGCCGGCGGTAGCGATGCGCTACAAGTCGGACAAGTCGCAGAACCGCCCGCAGGACTGATCTGCGCCCGCCTGCCAGGCATTGCGCCCGGCAGGCAGTGGTCGACGCATCAGGCGGTAGTGCTGACCGCCGAGCCAGCGCTGCTGCCACCCGCTTCGGTCAAAGCTTGCAGCAGGGCCGCAGTAGCCTGCAGCAACTGACCGGAAGTGGTTGCCACCGCCGCTTGCGCAGCCATCACACGTACCGCCTTGGTGGTTTCGTCGCCTTTGCTGGCCATGGCCTGAGCCAATGCCTTCTGGTCTTCTTCCAGTTGCTTCTGCAGACGCTTTACTTGCTCGCGCATCTGCTTGATGTGCGGCGGCTCGCTGCTGGCTGCGGCCTCGGCTTTCTCCTTGGCCTCGGCGGCCTTGCCTGGGTTGCTGATCTGGCTGGCATCGACCCGCAGCGCATCGTCCTTGAGCGCACCATTTTCCGGCGCTGCGGCGCTGATGGCCAAGGCGGTGCTGGTCGGTTGGTTACCGGCAATGGTCATGCTGCCGGCCATGCTGAGATTTAACATCGTTATCGTCCTGATGGTGTGGATCTGCTCAGGTAGTCGGCTGGCGATGGCGAAACTTTAGCGAGCAGGCAACGCCGCTGCCGGCTACCCGCGCCTGATCTGCAGCGCCTCCTGGCTGACCGTTGGTCGCAGCGGAAGGCTCGGGAGAGGAAGGTTGGAAAATGCCGCCAGCTCTTGATCCGCGTCGCGGGTGGTGGCGTTGACCCAGCGCTGCACATCCCGATTGGAGCGCCCGATGCTGATACCGTCAAGGCCCAGGCTGGACGCATGACGGTCAAGCCTAATATTGGAGTAGGCATTGTCGAGGTGCCAGCGCTCGAATGGCTGCAACTGGACGCCTTTCAGGCTGCCGGTGAAACCGGAGGTACTCTTCGAAGCACCCGAGCTGCCCGCGCTGCGCGCAAAGGGCTGTTCCAGGGCGCTGTAGTAACCTAAATCGGTCGAGCCCGTGGAGCTGCTCACGCTGCTATGGTCAAACGAGCTCGATGAGCTTGATGTTGCCGATGAGCTTGAGCTTCTTCTTCCAGCCTGCTGAAGCGCCCGGTACTGATCTATCAATTCAGCCTCTTGCGAAGCGGCGCTGGAAGCAGAAGATATCGTCAAATATTGCGACGAACCCCAGCTAATCGTATTTCGGCCGTTCGTTGCTCCGGCTCTGCTGGATAGCGTACGAGAAACTATACTACTACCACTTGATGACGAACCTACGAACGAGGTCCGGTTGTTAAACAGCATCTTCATCAGACCGCGCCAAATAGAAGCAAAGTGCCCAGTCGTATCGCTGTAGTTTACCGGATCGCCAACACAGTAAGCATAAGGATTGATCCCACCGCGCCCGAATGGACTCAGGCTGTCCGCACTAATGAAGCGCATCAGCGTCGTGTTGAACGCGCGATAACCTATACCCAGCAAATAGTCGTGGGTCAACGGTTCCGGCCGCTCACCGTTAAAGCCAAGCAGATTGTCGCCCGCAATGTGGTAACCATAGACCGTGTATGCAACAGCTGTGCTCTCGCCCTCCGTGATCGAACCGAGTGTCGAGCGCTGTCGATCAACCATGAGCAACGCTGTGGTGCGGGCTTTCCCTCGCTGCCGCTGCTGCGCCAGAATCGTGCCGCCATGCTCAACAATCGATTGCGTAAGCGCACCGTCGACCTCGGTAACCAGCCGACTGTTCTTGTAGAAGCGCTGAGTTGGCTGCGCGCCTGACATTGCACAAACGACGATTCGATCCAAAGCGTCATACATATTGCGTTTAATGTTGCACATACATTGGCCTCAATCTGGCGCTGGCGGATCGGCTGTCAATCACGACTCTGACATCCCGCCGACTGCAGCGCTACTGACAGAAATATCAGGTAGGCACAGCCCCAAACCCGGCACCAACGTAAATTTTCCCGCCAGCCACTCGTCCCTCCCCTGACACCCGACCTCTACCTGCCGTTCGCCGCTCACCGGCCCAGGTCGGCCCACTCAGCCCAGCGACCGAGATGGCAATGACCCGAATCCGTTCCCGCAAGGCCCTGACCATTGGCCTGCCCCTTGCCCTTGCACTGACCATCGGTGCCGCCGCAGCCGGCTACCTGTACTTCAAGGGCGAGGCCGGCTACCCGCGCAAGATCGTCGAACAGGCCGATGCCCTGCACGAACACATCCTCTCCTTCGACAGCCATATCACCGTGCCGCTGGACTTCGGCAGCGCCGGTCATGAAGCCGACAGGGACGGCCCTGGGCAATTCGACCTGGTCAAGGCCAACCGCGGCCGGCTGTCCGGTGCGGCGCTGACCCTCTTCGGCTGGCCGGAACTGTGGAACGGCCCGAACGCGCCGCACCGGCCCACCGAGGGCTTCGTCGACGAGGCCCGTCACCAGCAGGAAGTGCGCTACAAGATCATCAGCCGGATGGCCCGTGACTTCCCCAACCAGGTTGGTATCGCCTACACCCCCGACGATTTCCGGCGCCTGCACGGCGAAGGCAAGTTCGCCATCTTCATCAGCATGCTCAACGCCTACCCGCTGGGCAGCGACCTGGCCCAGCTCGACCTGTGGACGGCGCGTGGCATGCGCATGTTCGGCTTCAGCTACGTGGGCAACAACAGCTGGGCCGACTCGTCGCGACCACTGCCGTTCTTCAACGACACCCCGGATGCCCTCGGCGGCCTGTCGCCGCTTGGCGAGCAGGCGGTCAAGCGCCTGAACGACCTGGGAGTGATCATCGACGTGTCGCAGATGTCGAGCCTGGCCCTGGAAGACGTCGCCCGCCTCAGCCGCACCCCGCTGGTGGCCTCGCACTCGGCGCCACGGGCGCTGGTGGACATCCCACGCAACCTCAGCGACAAGGAGATGCAACTGATCAAGGACAGCGGCGGCGTGGTGCAGATCGTCGGTTTCCCGACCTACCTCAAGCCACTGAGCAAACCGACCCTGGACAAACTCGAAGCGCTGCGCGCCAGGTTCGACCTGCAGCCGCTGCACGGCCTGGCCAACGCACTGATGCCGGGCGACGCAGTGATTGCCATCTGGCCCGAAGCGCGCTTCGGCGAATACGCCGGCAGCCTCTACGGCATCGTCGACGAAGAGCCGAAAGCCGGCCTCAAGGACTTCGGCGACGCCATCGACTACGCGGTGAAGAAGATGGGCATCGACCACGTCGGCATCAGTTCCGACTTCAACGACGGTGGCGGCCTGAACGGCTGGAAAGACGTTAGCGAAATTCGCAACGTCACCGCCGAGCTGCTCACCCGCGGTTACTCCGAAGCCGATATCGCCAAGCTCTGGGCCGGCAACTTCCTGCGGGTCTGGGAGCAGGTGCAAAAAGCCGCCCAACCTGTCGCCACCACTCGCCCTTGAGCACACCGAGCCTCGCCATGACTGATCGCCGTACCTTTTTGAAACAGGCTGGGGTGCTCGCCGCCAGCCTGCCGCTGGCCAGCCACTTGCTGCCCCAGGCCCACGCCGCAAGCCCGCTGGCGCTGACCGCTGCGGACAAATGGAAGAACCTGCGGACGCTGTTCCCCCTGGACCCGGATGTCGCGCATTTCGCCAACTTCCTGGTCACCGCCCACCCGCGCCCGGTGCAGGAGGCCATCGATCGCTACCGCGCCGAACTGGACCGCAACCCGGCCAGCCTGATGGACTGGGAAAGCCAGTACGAATGGAACCGCGAAGGCGAGGTGCGCGAATGGGCCGCGCGCTACCTTGAGGTGAAGCCCCGGCAAATCGCCCTCACCGGCAGCACCACCGAAGGCCTGGGGATGATCTACGGCGGGCTGCAGGTCGGCCCGCAGCAGGAAATCCTCACCAGCGAGCACGAGCACTATTCCACCCACCGCTGCCTGGCCTACCGCCAGCAGCGCCAGGGCACCCAGGTGCGCAAGCTGCGGCTGTTCCGCGAGCCGTGGGAAATCTCCACCGATCAAGTGCTCAGCACCCTCGACCGCAACATCCGCCCGAACACCCGCGTGCTCGGCATGACCTGGGTGCATTCGGGCAGCGGCGTCAAGCTGCCGGTCGGCGAGATCGGCGAGCTGGTGCGCCAGCACAACCGCAACCGCAGTGAGCAGGAGCGGATTCTCTATGTGGTCGACGGCGTACACGGCTTCGGCGTCGAGAACCGTAGCTTCGCCGACTTCAACTGCGACTACTTCATTGCCGGCACCCACAAGTGGATGTTCGGCCCACGCGGCACCGGGATCATCTGCGCCGCCTCGGAAAAAATGCAACACCTGACACCGACCTTCGCCACCTTCGCCCAGGAAGAAGACTTCGCCACCACCATGACCCCCGGCGGCTACCACGCCTTCGAACACCGCTGGGCGCTGGGCAAGGCCTTCGAGCTGCACCTGCAACTGGGCAAGGCCGACGTCGAGGCGCGCATCCACCAGCTCAACGATGCGCTCAAGCAGCGCCTGCTCGAACACCAGGCAATCCAGCTGGTGACCCCACGCGGTGCCGAGCATTCGGCCGGCTTCACCTTCTTCCGGATCAAGGACCGCGACCCCGACGCCATCGCTGCCTACCTCAACCAGAACCGGGTGATGGTCGACGCGGTGGCCCGCGATGTCGGCCCGGTTATCCGTTTTGCGCCGAGCCTGCTCAACAACGAGCAGGAAATCGACCGGGCCATGGCCCTGCTGATCAAGAAACTCTGAAAAGGCCCTACTCATGACGCGTACCCTGCATCACCTGACCTTGGCCGCGCTGCTGGCCGGCTGCAGTTTGCCGGCACTGGCCGCGAGCACCGCGGAGCAACCCGGCACGGTCTTGCGCGACTGCAAGGCCGCCTGCCCGGAGATGGTCGTGCTGCCCGCCGGCACTTTCATCATGGGCACCCCGGACGACGAGGTCGGCCGCCAGCCGGATGAGGGCCCACTGCACGCGGTCACCTTCGCCAAGCCGTTCGCCATCAGTCGCTACCAGGTCACGGCAGGCGAATGGGACGCCTACCTGCGCGAGTCGGGCACCCAGATCGCCAACGGCGATACCCGCCCCGGCCGCGAATGCACAGCCAGCAAACCACGCTACAAGCAAGGCCCGCGGCAGCCGGCGGTGTGCATGAGCTACCACGACGCGCAGGCCTACACCGAGTGGCTGTCGAAGAAGACCGGCCAGCACTACCGCATGCTCAGCGAAGCCGAGCGCGAGTACGCCGCCCGCGCCGGCAGCAGCGGGCCGTTCCCGTTCCCGCTCGACCCGAATGCCGAGTACCAGATCAGCCAGCATGCCAACGTCTACGGGCCCAAGGACGGCTTCAGCTTCACCTCGCCGGTGGGCAGTTTCCCGGCTAACGCCTTCGGCGTCTACGACATGCACGGCAACGTCTACGAATGGGTGGCCGACTGCTGGAACGAGAGCTACGAGGGCGCGCCAAGCGATGGCAGTGCGTGGATGAGCGGCAACTGCAAGACCGTGCAGATTCGCGGCAACGACTGGGGCGAAGCGCCGATTTTCTCACGCTCGGGCAACCGCAACACCAACCTGCCGGACAGCCGTGGCGACTGGATCGGCTTACGTGTAGCACGCGAACTGTGAGTCGACAAAAGCGGTAAATTCTCGCTCTGACGGCTCGTTCTATCGGTGTACTTGCGCAGGATCCGGGGCGCCTTTCACAGGCGCCCCCTTTCGACCATCCAAGGAACCGTAACCATGAGCCAGTCCCACTCCCCGGAAAAAATCCACGACCTGATCGGCGTCGGCTTCGGCCCTTCCAACCTGGCCCTGGCCATCGCCCTGGAAGAACTCGCCGAAACCAACGGTCACGCCATCGACGCGCTGTTCATCGACAAGCAGAGCGACTACCGCTGGCACGGCAACACCCTGGCAACGCAGAGCGAGTTGCAGATTTCCTTCCTCAAGGATCTGGTGTCGCTGCGCAACCCCACCAGCCCGTACAGCTTCGTCAACTACCTGCACCAGCACAATCGCCTGGTCGACTTCATCAACCTCGGCACCTTCTACCCGTGCCGCCTGGAATACAACGACTACCTGCGCTGGGCCGCCGACCACTTCGCCACCCAGGCGGTGTATGGCGAGGAAGTACTGCGGATCGAGCCTGATCTGCACAACGGCCGCATCGAGCACCTGCGCCTGATCTCCCGCGACAGCCAGGGCAACGAGCGCCTGCGCCGAGCCCGTTCGGTGGTGGTCGGCAGCGGTGGCACGCCGAAGATCCCGCCGCTGTTCACTCCGTTCAAGAGCGATGCGCGGGTGTTCCACCACTCGCAGTACCTGGCCAGCCTGGAGCAGTTGCCGTGCGCCAAGGGCGAGCCGATGCGCGTGGCCATCGTCGGCTCCGGGCAGAGCGCTGCCGAGGCATTCATCGACCTCAATGACAGTTACCCGTCGGTGAAGGTCGACATGATCCTGCGCGCCTCGGCCCTCAAGCCGGCCGATGACAGCCCGTTCGTCAACGAAGTGTTCGCCCCGGACTACACCGACCTGGTGTTCAACCAGCCACAGGCCGAGCGCGCCAAGCTGATCGAGGAATACCACAACACCAACTACTCGGTGGTCGACGTCGACCTGATCGAGCGGATCTACGGCATCCTCTACCGCCAGAAAGTCGCCCACCAGTTCCGCCACGCCGTGCTCTGCCGCCGGCAGATCGAAGCGGTGGTAGCGACCGCCGAAGGTATCGAACTGACCCTGCGCGACCTGGCCACCGACCAGCAGCAGACCCACCGCTACGACGCGGTGATTCTCGCCACGGGCTACGAGCGCCGCTCGCACCGCGAGCTGCTGGCACCGCTGCAACATCACTTGCAGGACTACCTGGTCGACCGTAACTACCGCGCCCTGGCCAGCCCCGAGCTGCACGCCGCGGTGTACCTGCAAGGCTTCTGCGAAGCGTCCCACGGCCTGAGCGACACCCTGCTGTCGGTACTGCCGGCCCGCGCTGCGGAAATCGGCCAGTCGCTGTATCAGAACCTGGCGCGCGCCAAAGCCGGCATTCGCGATGCCGTCGCCCTCACCAGTGCCTGAGCAGGAAAACCCCATGACCAAGCAACCTCGCGGGGCGCTAAGCGAGCTGTTCGCCCTGCTCAAACCCTTCTGGCCGATTGTCGTCGTGTCGGTACTGCTGGGGATGGTCGGCGGCCTCAGCGTGACGGCGCTGCTGGCCATCACCAACAATGCCCTGCATGCCGAAGGCGGCCTGAGCCAAGCGGTGGTGGGCGCTTTCGCCGGGCTGTGCCTGCTGGCGTTGCTCAGCTCGATCTGCTCGGACATCGGCACCAACTATGTCGGCCAGCACATCATCGCCAAGTTGCGCAAAGAGCTGGGCGAGAAGGTGCTGTCGGCGCCGATCGAGCAGATCGAACGCTACCGCAGCCACCGCTTGATCCCGGTGCTGACCCACGACGTCGACACCATCAGCGACTTCGCCTTCGCCTTCGCGCCCCTGGCGATTTCGCTGACGGTGACCCTCGGCTGCCTGGGTTACCTGGCGCTGCTGTCGTGGCCGATGTTCCTCATCATGCTGCTGGCGATTGCCCTCGGCACGGCGGTGCAATACCTGGCGCGGGCGCGCGGGATCAAGGGCTTCTTCGCTGCCCGCGATGCCGAGGACGAGTTGCAGAAGCACTACAACGCCATTGCCGAAGGCGCCAAGGAACTGCGCATTCACCGCCCACGGCGCCAACGCATGTTTGCCGGGCGGATCGAAAAGACTGCCGAACAGATCTGCGAAACGCAGATCCGCTCGATCAACATTTTCGTCATGGCCAAGACCTTCGGCTCGATGCTGTTCTTCGTCGTCATCGGCCTGGCGCTGACCCTGCAGTCGTTGTGGCCGAGCGCCGACAAGACGGTAATGAGCGGCTTCGTGCTGGTGCTGCTGTACATGAAGGGCCCGCTGGAGCACCTGGTCGGCACCCTGCCGATCGTCAGCCGCGCGCAGATTGCCTTCCGCCGTATCGCCGAGTTGTCCGAGCGTTTCTCCTCGCCCGAACCGCACCTGCTGCTCAGCGACAACGGCCGTGGTGCCGAACCGCTGCAACGCCTGGAATTACGCAACGTGGCCTACAGCTTCCCGGCGGTGGACGACAAGCCGCCGTTCCGCCTGGGCCCGGTCAACCTGCGCATCGAACAAGGCGACATCACCTTCATCGTCGGCGAGAACGGTTGTGGCAAGACCACCCTGATCAAGCTGCTGCTCGGGCTGTACCCGCCGCAGGAAGGCGAGATCCTGCTGAACGGTGAACCGATCACCGCGCACAACCGCGATGACTATCGCCAGTCGTTCACCACCATCTTCGCCGACTACTACCTGTTCGACGATGTGGTGCAAGGCGACCAGCAGATTCCCGAAGACGCCAACCAGTACCTGGAGCGTCTGGAGATCGCCCACAAGGTCAGCGTCAAGGACGGCAACTTCACCACCACCGACCTCTCCACCGGGCAGCGCAAGCGCCTGGCCCTGGTCAATGCGTGGCTGGAGAAGCGCCCGGTGCTGGTGTTCGACGAATGGGCCGCCGACCAGGACCCGACCTTCCGCCGGATCTTCTACACCGAGCTGCTGCCGGACCTGAAGCGCCTGGGCAAGACCATCATCGTCATCTCCCACGACGACCGCTACTTCGACCTCGCCGACCAGCTGGTACGCATGGACAGCGGCCGCGTCGTCAGCGATCGCGCGCTCGCCTGATCCATCCCCACACGCCCTGCACAAAATAGTTTTCCGGTTTCGTGCGGGGCGTGCGTCTTAACAATCAGAACAATTCTCAATTACAGCCGAACACACTTTAACGGGTAGTAGCAATGCTCAACGACGTACGAATTTCCGGGGTTCGCAACTGCGCCAAACCTAGGCAGCGCACCCTTCTCGCCCTGGGTATCGCGCTGGCGCTGGGTTGCGCCCAGGCGCAAGCCGAAGTGGTCAACCTGGACATCCCGGCCCAGTCGCTGTCCGGCGCCCTGCAGGCACTGGGGCAACAGTCCAACCTGCAGATCCTGTTCAGCCCGGACACCGTACGCAACTTCAAGACCCAGCCGATCAAGGGCGAAGTCGACAGCCTCGACGCACTGCGCCGCCTGGTCCAGGGCACCGGTATCACCTACCGGGTCGAAGGCAATACCGTCACCCTGAGCAACGCACTGAATTCCAGCGGCAACTCGATCAACCTGGACAGTACCGCGGTCACCGCCAGCCAGCTGGGTTCGCAAACCGAAGGCACCGGTTCCTACACCAGCGGTGCGGTATCGGTCGGCGGCAAGACCCCGCAAGCCCTGCGCGAAATCTCTCAGACCGTGGGCGTGGTGAGCAGCCAGCGCATCGAGGACCAAGGCCTGCACAGCGTCACCCAGGTGCTCAACCAGGCCACCGGTATCACCCTGGTGGGCGGTAACGACAACGACGTCGAAATCTATTCACGCGGCTTCAAGGTCACCAACGTCACCACCGACGGTGGCCCGCCGAACATGCGCGAAGAGTCTTATCAGTCGCTGCCGGACATGATCCAGTACGACCACATCGAAGTGCTGCGCGGCGCCGACGGCCTGAACGCCGGCACCGGCGAACCTGGCGGTACCGTCAACCTGGTGCGCAAACGCGCGCTGGCCCACCACCAGGTCAAGCTGGCCACCTCGGCCGGCAGCTGGAACAACTACCGCCAGGAGGTAGACGTCACCGGGCCGCTGGGATTTGACGGCAAGCTGCGTGGGCGCTTTGCCGCCGCCTACGAGAACCGCGACTACTTCTACGACGGCCCGAACAGCGACAAGCAGTCCTGGTTCGGCGTCCTCGAAGCCGACGTCACCCCGGACACCCTGGTAACCGTAGGTGGCAGCTACGAGAAACGCGACATCGACGGTTACTGGGACAACGGCCTGCAGCGCTACAGCACCGGCGCCGACCTGGGCCTGCCGCGCGACACGTCGCTGGCCGCCGACTGGTCGAGCGCCAACTCGGAGAAGGTCGAAGGCTTCGCCAAGATCGAGCACGCACTGAACGAAGACTGGAAAACCGACGCCAGCTACACCTACAGCAAATACGACACGCACCACGACCTCGGCCAGGTGGTCGGCGCGCTGAACCCCGACACTGGCGCCGGGACCAATTTCGCGCGCACCCTGCGCGAGTTCGAGAACGTGCAGAACCTGATCAGTGCCAACCTGCACGGCACCTTCGAAGCGTTCGGGCGCCAGCATGAACTGCTGATCGGCGCCGACCACGAGAACATTCACAAGTACTACGCCGACTACAGCCTCAACTCGCCGCGTACACCGGTGAACGTGTTCGGCGACGACGTCGGTGCGCTGCCCAAGCCGGTCAAGCCTGCGCTGTACTATGAGTATCCGGTCTGGGACACCAAGAAAACCGGTGGCTACGTGACCCTCAAGGCGCAACTGGCCGATCCGCTCAAGCTGATTGTCGGCGCCCGCTACAACGACTATGACGACGAGCAGGTCAGCGTGGTGCCGGCGTTCGGTTCGACCTTCGGCCTGGGTGGCAAGACCAGCGGCGTGGTCACCCCCTACGGCGGCCTGATTCTCGACCTGAACAACAACTGGTCGCTGTACACCAGCTACGCGGAAATCTACAAACCGCAAACCAACTACCTGAGCTTTGGCGAATCGCAACTCAAGCCGATCGAAGGCAAGACCTACGAGTTCGGGGTCAAGAGCGACTTCTACGATGGCCGCCTGAACTTCTCCAGCGCCGTCTATTACACCAAGCGCGAGAACGAGGCGGTGCTGATCGAGTCCGCCGACACCCCGACCAACAACTGCTGCTATGTCGCCGGCGGCGAGATCGTCAGCCGCGGCTGGGACACCGAGATCAGCGGCGAGCTGACCCCGGGCTGGCAGGTACAGGCCGGTTACACCTACAACATCAACGAGCAGCGCAAAGCGGCGGACCCGTCCAAGGACGGCCTGCCCCTGAGCAGCCAGACCCCCAAGCACCTGTTCAAGTTCTTCACCAGCTATCAGTTGCAGGGTGACCTGGATCGTTGGAAAGTCGGCCTGGGCGCCAACATCCAGAGCCGTAACTACGTGACCGGCAACGTGCAGACGCGCCTGGGCGACGGCTCGCTGAGCCCGGCGACTTCATCGTACTCGTACATCCAGTCCGGCTACGCGGTGTGGAACGGCCTGGTCGAATACAAGATCGACGAGCACTGGACCGCAGCCCTGAACGCCAACAACCTGTTCGACAAGCACTACTACCAGACCATCGGCAGCAGCGTGCGTGGCAACTGGTATGGCGAACCGCGCAACTACATGGTGACCCTGCGCGGCACCTTCTAAGCCTTCACGCGCAGCCTTGAAAAGCCCCTTCTCGAAGGGGCTTTTGTATCGCTCGACCAAAGCGTCATGGACACCAGGCCAGCACTGGCCAATAGTGCAAGCAGACCGTACCCCGAGAACAACAACACACGGGACGTGAGCCAGACGATGAACATCCTCCATGACGAGCGTGTCGACGGTGAGCTGCACGCTGTCGACCGCGCCGAATTCCTGCGCCTTGAGGGCAACAGCGCGCTGGCCCGCGACCTGGTCGAAGTGCTGCGGGCCGAGCCGCTGGAGGCGCTTGAGCTGTGCGTCGAGCAAACGGTGGCGTTCCATTGGTGCACCTTGCAGCATGCGCAGCAGCTCGGCGGCGCGGTGGAGGCGGTGCTCCAGCGGCTGGGGTTCAGCCTGACCGCGGTGCCCGAAGGGCATTTGTGCTGCGGCTCGGCGGGCACCTATTCGCTGACCCAGCCGGCGCTGTCGAAACAGCTGCGCGACAACCGACTCGATGCGCTGGAGAGTGGCCACCCGCAGGTGATTGCCACCGCCAACGTCGGCTGCCAGACGCACCTCGATGGCGCCGGGCGCACGCCGGTACGGCATTGGATCGAGCTGGTGGATAGCACGATGCTGTAGATGACGCCGTCCCGCGATGAGCCCCAAAAGCCGAACTCATCACAAACCGGCACACATCCTGCTTTCTCCGCGCCGGCGCATCGTACGATGCACGATCGGTAACAATACTTAAGGAAAAGTGCCGTGTTAAAACCGTTATCCGTTGCTGCCGCCCTGGGCGCTGCCATGTTGTCCGCTGGCGCCGGTGCCTATGAATATGGGGAATACGCCGAGGAAACCCTCGACCGCCTGATTACCGACTATCCCGGTCGTTACCGCGGCACCGCCAACTTTGCCGGCGCCGCCGACCTGATGCAGTCGAAACTGGGTTTCGGTTACACCACTCGCCGACAAGACTTCACCTGGGCCGGCACCCGCAGTTCGCAAAACGTCATCGCCTCCGCCCCGGGCCTGAACAGCACCTACGTGGTGCTCGGCGCCCACTTCGACACCTACTTCGGCCGCCCTACCCTGCAAGGCCTCGACGACAACGCCTCGGGCGCCGCAGTGCTCACGGAAATCGCCCGCAACCTGGGTGGCATTGCCCTGGAAAACGGTCTGGAAGTGGTCGGTTTCGGTGCCGAAGAGGAAGGCCTGCGCGGTTCGCGGGCATACGTCAACGCGCTCAGCGCCAGCCAGCGCGCCAACCTGCTGGGCATGATCAACCTCGACAGCCTGGTGACCGGTGACAAGATGTACGCCCACGCCGGCAGCAACAGCGTGGCCAACCCGGCACTCGGCGCCTACCGCGATCAATTGCTGCGCATCGCCGGCGAACTGAACATCCCGCTGTTCAGCAACCCCGGGCTCGACCCGGCGTACCCGGCCGGTACCGGCTGCTGCAGCGATGGCGAAAGTTTCAATGGATTGAACGTGCCTGTGCTGTTTATCGAAGCCACCAACTGGGAACTGGGCGACCTGGACGGGTATACCCAGACCGACAACCCGCTGATCCCCGGCGGCTCCACCTGGCATGACCCGGCCGAAGACAACGAGGCGGTGCTGAGCACTGCCCTCGGCCAGGAACGCATCGCCCAGCGCATGCGCGACTTCTCGCGGCTGCTGACGCGGCTGGTGCTGGAGCTGACCAACGCCGACCTGCTCGCCTCCACCGCCTCCGGTGGCGCCCTGGCCCGACAGCTGGAAGACCAGTTGCAGCGCCAGCACCAGGCGCTGACCCGCCTGCATGACCGGCGCTGGCTGACGCTGCTCGATTCGAGCCGCGCCGTGGGCACCTTCGAAGGCGATGTCGGGGTGGAAGGTGAAGTATCGCCGGACAGCGGCTTCGACGCGCCGGGCAGTCCCGAAGCCAAGCGTATTGGCCTATATGCCCTGGGCGATTACCGCCTGAACGAGGCCCTGACCATCGGTGCCAGCCTGAGCTTCCAGCGCAGCCGCGACAACCTGGACCACGGCGGGCGGGTCGAGGGCGATGCCTGGCAGGCCGGGCTGTTCGCCTTGCTCAACGACGGCGGCCCGGCCTGGCTTGGTGGCGAACTGAGCGCCGGGCACACCCGCTTCGATACCAAGCGCTCGGTGTACATCCAGGCCAATGGCGGGCCGGTGCTGCTCGATCAGCGACTGTCGGGGGACACCTCGGCGACGTTCTGGGGGGCGCGGGTCGATGGCGGCTACGACGTCAGCGTCGCGGGGCTGAAAACCGGACCGGTGGCCGGGCTGGATTACCTCCATTACAAGGTCGACAGCTTCCATGAGGACAACGACCTGCGCACCGCGTTGGGCTATGAGCAGCAGGACTACGACGGGCTGGAAGCGAGCCTCGGCTGGCGCGTGCATGGCACGCTGGCGCTCGGTTCGGGGATGGCACTGCGCCCGTATGCCAGCGTGCGCTGGGTGCGCGAGCTGGCCGAGGGGCGACTGGATGAGATCGACCTGAGCAGCCGTGGCGATGGCCGCGTGCGCGTAGCCGACCTGGGTGACGTGGACAAGGACTTCGGCCGGGCACAACTGGGGGCGCAGTTGATGGTGACCGAGGCACTGGGCGTGTTTGCCGAAGCCAACAGCCGCTTTGCGCACAAGGAAGGCAATCAGGCCGGGTATTCGCTTGGGGTGCAGTGGCAGTTCTAAAGAACACCAATGTGCTGGCGGGAACCGGCCTGGCCGGCTCCCGCACTCGGGATACCGACGACTTTCCTCACTGCGCGCGGCAGATAAGGATCGGCGGCGCACCTATTCGATAAATGAATACGCGATATTTCAACATTTAATTTGTGGATAGGCGGAGCTGTTGGCTATCGTGTCTGTGCATCCCCACGCGGCGCCGGCCGGCGCTGCCAGGCACGGGGACAAAACAACAAACGAGACTGTCCATGTCGAAATCCTCCTACTTCGCCCCCCACGGCGGGCACCCGGCTCAGACCGAGCTGCTGACAGACCGTGCGATGTTCACCGAAGCCTACGCGGTCATCCCGAAAGGCGTGATGCGCGATATCGTGACCAGCCATCTGCCCTTCTGGGACAAGATGCGCATGTGGGTCATCGCCCGCCCGCTGACTGGCTTCTCCGAGACCTTCTCGCAATACATCGTCGAGCTGGCGCCAGAAGGCGGCAGCGAGCGCCCTGAGCTGGACCAGAACGCCGAAGCGGTACTGTTCGTGGTCGAAGGCCAGGTCGATATCACCCTGGAAGGCAAGCCTTACACCCTGAAGGAAGGCGGTTACGCCTTCATTCCGCCGGCTGCCGAATGGAGCCTGCGCAACACCTCCAACGCCAACGTCACCTTCCACTGGATCCGCAAGCACTACCAGGAAGTTGAAGGTCTGGCGCACCCGGAAGCGTTCGTCACCAACGAACAGGACATCGCTCCGATCCCGATGCCGGGCACCGACGGTGCGTGGGTCACCACCCGCTTCGTCGACATGGCCGACATGCGTCACGACATGCACGTGAACATCGTCACCTTCCAGCCGGGCGGCGTGATTCCGTTCGCCGAAACCCACGTCATGGAGCACGGCCTGTACGTGCTGGAAGGTAAAGCCGTTTACCGCCTGAACCAGGACTGGGTCGAAGTGGAAGCCGGCGACTTCATGTGGCTGCGCGCGTTCTGCCCACAAGCCTGCTACTCGGGTGGCCCTGGTCCGTTCCGCTACCTGCTGTACAAGGATGTAAACCGTCACATGAACCTGGTGCTGAACCCTAAGCGCTAAGCTGTTCGGTTACATCGCCTGCATGAAAGAGCCCGGCCCGCGCCGGGCTTTTTCGTGGGGTGGGAAAACTTTGCCTATGCTTCGAAAACCCGGCGTGCCCAGGAGTGTGGCGATGAAGATCGGTGTGTTGCTGCCTGCCTTATGCCTGCTGGGTGCGAGCCTGCTGGCCCCGGTGCAGGCCGAGGGCTGGCGACTGGCGCATGACGAGGACGGGATCCGCGTGTACCTGGGTGATGTACCGGGCTCGAAGTACCAGCGCTTTCGCGGGGTGGCGACGATCAAGGCCAGCGTGCGCACGCTGATGGACCTGCAGGAGAACCTGCGGGTGGCGTGCAAGTGGTTGTATGGCTGCGCCGCGATGCGTTTGCTGACGGTCGAGGGCGACAGCACCTGGGTGTACCTGACCACCGAACTGCCGTGGCCGGCCAGCCCGCGAGACATGGTGATCCGGGTGCAGACCGAGACCAGCGACGATGGCACGCTGATCCGCCACTTGAGTGCGGTGCCCGGCCTGGTGCCAAATACGCCGGCGTTCATCCGGGTGCGGCAGCTGGCCGGGGAATGGCGAATGCGGCCTATCGGAGATCAGCAGACCGAGGTGACCTATCAGTTGGAGGCAGATCCGGCGGGAGATATACCGTCGTGGCTGGCGAACCAGTTCGTGATCGATGCGCCGGTGGTGTCGCTGCGCACGTTACGGGCAGTGGCGGAGCGGCAAGGTGTGCATGACTGATAGCCCGCCCGGGTGAAGCTGGCCCCGTGGGAGCTGGCCTTGCCAGCGATGGCGGCCACACTGGCCCTATCGCTGGCAAGGCTCGCGAAGCGCATCGGCCTGAACACGCGGCGACTCCAGGCGTTCCTTGAGCTTTTCGACCAGCGTACCGGGACTTAGGCCTTATCCGCCTCCAGCAACTTCGCCAACACCCCAGCCAGTTCCTTGACCATCGGGTCGGCCGTGGGCCGGTGCACGATGACGATTTCGTAGCTGTCGATCGACGGCAAGCCATTGCGCTCGTCCAGCCGCACATGATCGCGGGTAGCGGCACGGGGTGGCAGCAGGCTGATGCCCATGCCATCGGCAACCGCCGCCTGGATACCGCTCAGGCTGGAACTGGTGAAGCTGATGCGCCACCGCCGGCCCATGGCCTCCAGGGCGTTGATCATGTCGTCGCGGTACAACCCGCGTGGCGGGAACGTGACCAGCGGGATCGGGTCCTGTTCGACCGCGGGCAGCTTGGCGCTGTCGATCCAATGCAGCTCTTCCGGCCAGCAGGCGACGCCCTCGCGGCTGTTGCGCCGCTGCTTGAGCAACACCAGGTCGAGCTCACCGTTGTCGTAACTCTGGCTGAGGTCGCGACACAGGCCACTGGTGACTTCCAGTTTGACCTGCTGGTATTGGCGGTTGAACGCCGACAGCGCATTGGTGGTGCGCCCGCCCACGAAGTCCTCCGGCACCCCGAGGCGCACGGTGACGCCAACCGTGGCGCCGGCCAGCGCTTCGAGCATCTGATCGTTCAGGTGCAGCATGTGCCGGGCGTAACCCAGCAGGGTTTGCCCGGCGTCGGTGGGCAGCACTTCGCGGTTGCCACGCTCGAGCAGGCGGTGGCCGACCATGTCTTCCAGACGGCGCACCTTCTGGCTCACGGTCGACTGGGTGGAGTGCAGGCGCGCGGCGGCGGTGGTGAAGCTGCCGCAATCGGCCACCACGACAATCGCGCGTAGCAGGTCGAGGTCGAAGAGGGATCTATTCGGTTTTACACTGAGGGTCATGGAAGTATTTGACTTGCAAATGAATATGCGTTTTCTACCATGGGTGTTTCCAGGCGACAACTGCGGCGTGTAAATGAACAGTCGCCATTTGGTTTGGCACTGACATCCATGCCGTTAATTCACTTCTAACTGAGCGGCGCGATTCCTAAGATGACAGCTCCTGAACCGAAACGTGCTCCGGCTTTGCTGGCGCTTCGCGCCAGATCGCGGGACAAGCCCACCGCCTCAATCCCCAAACGACGCATACTGCAACGGCAACCCCGTGGTGAATTTGATCTGTTCCATGGCAAAACTCGAACTCACATCGGTAATCCCCGGAATCCGGATCAACTGCTTGTACACCGCGTCATACCCGGCAATATCCGCCACCACAATCCGCAGCAGATAGTCCGTGTCCCCTGCCATCCGATAGCACTCCACCACCTCCGGCAACGCCCCCACCGCGTCATGAAACTGCTGCAACCACGCCGCGTTGTGCTGGTTGGTTCGAATCGCCGCAAACACGCTCACCGCCACATTCAGCCGCTGCGGGTTCAGCAGCGCTACCCGCCGGTCGATCACCCCCGCCTCTTCCAGCTTCTGAATCCGCCGCCAGCAGGCCGTGCTGCCCAGGCCAATGCGCTCGGCGATCTCAGCCACCGATCGGGTACAGTCGCTTTGCAGAATCCCGAGAATCGCTCGATCAAACTTGTCCATCCACCCTCCGCTGCACCACGCGCACATCCGCCGATTTGCACCCTCTGGGCATAAGGTTATGCGTTCAAAAGCGTTGACCGGATTTTATTCCTAATCAAGAGTGGCAGCAGCGAATTATTTTTCACCCCAGCTGATTATTCACGAACAGAAATCAAAAAAATTTCGTGCTGGCGTTAGTACTCTTTTCTCCAGCCAAACCGCCTTTGCGTGGCCGGTTTCTAACTACTCGAATACGAAGCGAACGCCCTATGTCCACCTCACCGCTGTACCTCGATTACGCCGCCACAACGCCCGTCGACGAACGGGTGATCGAAGTCATGGTTGCCTGCTTGGGCCGTGAAGGCAACTTCGGCAACCCGGCCTCCAATGGCCACAGCTACGGCAAAATCGCCCGCGACAGCGTCGACCAGGCCCGCCGCCAGGTGGCACAGACCGTCGGCGCACACGCCGATGAGATCATCTGGACCTCGGGCGCCACCGAGTCCAACAACCTGGCCCTCAAAGGCATCGCCCAGGGCAGCAGCGAGCAGCGCCGGCACATCATCACCAGTGTGCTGGAACACAAAGCCGTGCTCGACACCGTGCGCGAACTGGAGCTGCAGGGTTACCCGGTCACCCGCCTGACCCCGGACGCCGACGGCCTGATCCAGCCTGAAGCGGTCAATGCCGCATTGCGCGACGACACCCTGCTGGTGTCGCTGATGCAGGTGAACAACGAACTCGGCACCCTCACCGACGTCGCCGCCATTGGCGAGATCGTGCGCGCCCATGGCGCCCTGCTGCATGTGGATGCGGCGCAGGCCGTGGGCAAGGTGCAGATCGACCTGGCGACCCTGCCGGTCGACCTGATGTCGTTCTCTGCGCACAAGGTGTACGGCCCCAAAGGTATCGGCGCCCTCTATGTCGGCCCACGGGCGCGTGCGCTGCTGAAGGCACAGATGCACGGCGGCGGGCATGAAGGCGGTTTGCGCTCGGGTACCCTGGCCACGCACCAGATCGTCGGCATGGGCACCGCCTTTGCGCTGGCGGCAGCGCAAATCGAAGCGGAGAGCCGCCGGATCGAACAGTTGAGCCGGCGCCTGCGAGAAGGCTTATTGAGCCTGCCGGGCGTAGCGCTCAATGGTTGCGCGCAGCAACGCATTCCGCACACCTTGAACTTATGCATCACCAAGGCTGGTTTTAATAGCAATCAGTTGGCCGGCAGCCTCGCGCTGTCGTCGACCTCGGCCTGCAACTCCGCCAGCCAGGCGCCTTCGCATGTGCTGCTGGCGCTGGGTCTGGATGCCGGGCAGGCGTTGAGCAGCGTGCGGGTGAGCGTAGGCCGTTACACCAGCGAAGCCGATGTAGAACGCGCCATTGCCGTATTCAACCAGGCCCTGAGCGCACCGCCAGCGCTTTGGTAACGGTGCCGCCCGTTGAGGGTTCGTGTTTCCACACCCTCAGTCAGGGCTTTGGCCATGCAGCCGAGGAAGTACGCGCCCACACCAGTGAAACGCTGCAATAGACCATTGAATGCGCTCCTTCGGTACCACGCTCGCCACGGCAGAATCTTTCCCTGATGTGACGGTAAGCCGTATCTAGGCTCTGTACGAAAAGCCTTGGGCCACATCATGTTAGTTGTGTGGCCGATGGTGGGCTTGGCCTACCTGGATAGGTGGCCGCAATCCGTCCTGACTGCCACAGAGCGACCCACTCAGGCGTTAAATGCACAGGGTTTGATAGTTGGCACGTCTGCCAACACATTGAGAGCAATATTGTCGACTTACTGTAATGAAAAGGCACTCGGCTTTTTACACACGTCGTGCCCCGCAGTTGCTGACGGTCGGTTAGCTCGACCTTCGATCGTTTGATAAGATCACGGCGAGGAAACCCCAGACATACCCAGCGCTGCGGATCGGCACCACGACCTGTAACGCGACCCGAAATTCAAGCGTATCAGGACCTCGTGGCTGCGGCGCTGAAGCACAAACTACCCAATGCTAAAGTATTGATTGTAACCAGAAGCCCCTTGTCATTTGCGGGCAGCTATTACAACCAAGCGGTAAACGAAGGTGCCTCCGAAACCCCCTACGTTTTCGGAGCGCGGTGGCATGCCCTGCTGCTCGCGCTACTGAACTACACGAGGCTGTACGTTGAGGCCACGCTCCCCGGAGAGCATTCAGCACAACCGCTCACTGAGCAGGCATGAACTTCAGGCCATGCGAATACTTAATCGAGTTGTAAAAATAATTTCCGCCGATCAACAAGGAAAGCCAGAACAGTTTCTATTACCTCATTTAAACTCGATAAAACGAAGTTCTCTCTCGTACTACATTGAGAATGATCCGAGCTCCATGCGACGAAGCCAGAGGACACTTAAGGCGGTAGGAGTTAGAGTGGATAAGTGCCAGGCCTCAGCAGTGCTTCTTGAAAAGTGGCGTGCGGAAATCACTGTTGGTTTGAGCAGCCTGGAACAGCATTCCTTCCCGAGTCAATACCTATCCAGTTACTTGGCAGACGTTGGGAGTTGATCGTCGTATGCGCTGGCCATACTGGTAAAGCACAGGATCACTGTTCACAATGGCGCGTGGCCGAGTAGAATGCTCGGCGCGTTCCACTTCATGCGCTGGGAGACGCTAGACTACTTATGAAGTCGCCAGTCAACATCCATAATTTGACTTCGGTCAGCCATCAGGTGGCCCAGGATGAGCGCGCTCATTTCATGGGTCATCACGGCGCTGTGATCTGGTTAACGGGGCTCTCGGCGTCCGGCAAATCAAGCTTGGCGATGGCCCTTGAAGCGCATCTACTTAGGTCTGGCTACGCATGCTATACACTTGACGGCGACAATGTTCGCAAAGGGCTTAACGCTAACCTCGGCTTTTCAGAAGACGACAGAACAGAGAACATCCGCCGTGTCAGTGAGGTGGCAGCGCTTTTTGCAGATGCGGGCATGATTTGCATCACCGCGTTTATCTCGCCCTATCGAGAGGGACGTGCTCGTGCTCGTGCTGTGGCCTGCAACACCTCTTTTCATGAGATCTACATAGCGGCAGACTTGGCGACCTGCGAGAAGCGCGACCCAAAGGGCCTGTATCGCAAGGCCAGAGCCAGAGAACTTCGCGATTTCACTGGGATAGACGCGCCATACGAACCACCCCTGGCCCCTGACCTCGTCATTGACACGGCTAATCAGACGTTCGAGCAAAGCCTCAACAGATTGGTTAGATACGTTGCTGAACACATCCTACTAAGAACTGACCGGTGATAGACAAAGGCGCTCAACTTCTTGCCGAGGGAGAACGCCTTCGGCTTCGCTGTACCGGCGCTGTGTATCCCGTGCCTGCGGCCATCAGGGCTCACCCGCCTTATCACGGCCATTCGCTCAAACAACGATCTCGGGCTGTTCGCCCCCCACTGGCGTGTATCTTTCCTCCGACAGCATGTCGCTAAACTGGCACCTCACCTTACCCGTGCCCCAAAGCATGCGGAGCCTCACTCTAGCAGGGGATGTGGGCGAGAATGGGGACATTCTGGAAAATAGGAGACCTTCAATCAGATACCCTTCTTGGGGTAATGAGTATTTATGGCGTCTCCATGTTTTTCATACTTTCCGGTTTGAGCATGGCCGTGGTCTACCACAAGACACTTGAAGCCAGACACCAGTGGTCCACATTTTTCATACGCTGGGCATTCAGAATCTTGCCACTGCTCTGGCTCGCGATTGCAGTGGTAACATTCATATCCTTTCATTAGGCATGAAGATGTATATGCTTATCGAATATTTCTAAACGTCACCGGACTATTTGGATTCATCGACCCTGCCGCCTACATAAATACGGGAGCCTGGTCAATCGGCAACGAGCTGGTTTACTACGCCCTCACCCGCTGTTCATCACGCTCTATAGCAGCAGCCTGCTCGCAGGGAACCAGGTATTTTTGCTATGTTGCATGCTGACAACCTGGTTCGCTTTTTCTGCTATCAATGCCGAACACTCCTTGGCTAACCAGTGGACGACCTACATCAACCTCCTCAACAACCTATCCCTTTATGTAGCCGGCCTGGCCATTTATTACAATACAAGATCAGTCAATACCAGCGTAGCATTACCGATGCATATGTATATTTGTCGGTATGGGATATTTATATTCTACCCAGCCTCCGGAGATGCCTCAACCATCGTCACCGGTAGCACCCGACTAGTCTTCTGCATTGCAGGGGTGCTCACCGTATACGGTTTTTATCGCAACTCAATTCACTTGCCACCGTTCATTTCAAACCAGCTGACTCGTTTGGGGCTGGCGACCTTGGCACTGAGAAAATCCGGATACGCTATGAATCCAGTGTTTACCCTTATCTTGGTTTCCCTGATCTCCATAGTGGTCGCACTCGCGACATACCGGATACTGGAAGAGCCTATGATCAGACTTGGCAAAAAACTCACCAGCAAGCAAGAGCCTACCTGCATAGCAAGCGCACCCTCTGACCGCACCACTCTCCAGCGTCGCCAAGGAACGCTGAAGAGAAAATGTTAGCTTGTTGGACATACCCCGAGGTGCTCTGGTAATGACAGAAAAATCCCGGACACTGCGCCGAGTTGGCCCTCACCCGTAGCGGGCACTCGCCCGCCACTGAGTTAATGCAGCTGTGGTGGCGAGCCCGCAGTAGGTACTGACGATTTCTCCGCATCCACGGATGACGCTACTTGGGAGTTAGCCTCAGTGGAAGGTATTGAGCTGACCAGAAACTACCAGAAGGGACATGAAGATGTGGTGTGGTCCGAGGCAGAAGCTTGTGAGTTAGCAGCGGATTTGGCACCAACCGGTCGGCGGTAAGATATGTTGTCTCAGACGGCTGGAGCCTTGTCTGGCGGGGCTTTCGGGCGGGGAGGTCAAGCTATTTGGTGCCAAGTAGGTGCAAAATGGATTGTCACCAAACCGGCGGGAAGTTGGTGAAATTCGCGGGAAGTTTGGCACTGCGGTTTGGGCCCAAAAAATCAGATTTTCGAGCCTTCAGGCGGGCTTGATAGCACCATTCTGTTGATCACAAACAAGCTCTGGGCCTTGTGATCAAAGGGTCTAAAGATTCCGCTGGGCCCCCTCAGCAACTGACTCGAACCAAGGACCGCCCTCCCCGCTTTCCCCTGGCCAGTTCCGATTCCCAAGCTGACAATCGGAAATCTGGTCAAAAGCCGCTTCCGATTGTCTTCAAAGGCACGGCCGGCGTGGCTTTGAGCAGGTTTTTCTGATCAGGATTAAGTGCGGGGAATCGGAACTGAGCGACCAGGGCTCAGAGTCACGGTGCGGATAAGGAAAAACGCCATGACCGCCGGGAAATAGGGCTTCAGGCGGGCTACCAGGCACGTGTAAAGGCCAGCTCAGGAAGGGAATTTAAGACAGGCTTGGTGCCAAAGAAAACGCGAGAAAGGGCCAAATCCGGCGTGAACTCACAAAGCTGACCTCGACATCGGCGAAATCGCCGGGTAGTTAAATCGGATGATGTCCCGAAAAAGTCCCCACGCATGAAAAAGCCCAACCTGTGAAGATTGGGCTAAGTCATTGAATTATATGGTCGGGACGGAGTGATTCGAACACTCGACCCCTTGCACCCCATGCAAGTGCGCTACCGGGCTGCGCTACGCCCCGACTGGGCTTGAAGCAAGCTCTCAATGTTGCCGAGAACGTTGAAGAATTTACCCTAAGCTTTTGAATTTTGAAAGGATTATTTTCAGGGGGGAATCCTTTCAGCCGGGTTACTTCTTCAGCACTACCAACACGTCTTCCAACTCGACAATCATCTGCCGAATCAGTTGCTTGTACTGGGTAGTGTCATCCTTGGCCTCATCACTCGACAGGCGCAAACGCGCACCGCCGATGGTGAAGCCCTGGTCGTAAAGCAACGCGCGGATCTGCCGGATCATCAACACATCCTGGCGCTGATAATACCGGCGGTTTCCGCGGCGCTTGACCGGGTTGAGTTGAGGAAACTCCTGCTCCCAGTAGCGCAGCACGTGCGGTTTTACCGCACAAAGCTCACTCACTTCACCAATGGTGAAGTAACGCTTGCCGGGGATCGGCGGAAGCTCGTCGTTATGACTTGGTTCCAGCATAAGCCTCAACTCGGGCCTTCAACTTCTGCCCTGGACGAAAGGTGACGACTCGACGCGCCGTGATCGGGATCTCTTCACCCGTTTTCGGGTTGCGACCCGGACGCTGACGTTTGTCCCGCAGGTCGAAATTGCCGAAACCGGACAATTTGACCTGCTCGTTGTCTTCAAGAGCGTGCCTGATCTCCTCGAAAAACAGCTCGACCAATTCCTTGGCCTCACGCTTGTTCAGGCCCAGCTCTTCGTACAGCCGTTCTGCCATCTCAGCTTTCGTCAGAGCACCCATACGCTATTTCCTTAACGTGGTGTTCAACCTTTGTTCGAGCGAGGTAAGGATATTTTCCACTGCAGTGCTCACCTCTTCGTCAGTAAGAGTGCGCGATGGATGCTGCCAGGTCAAGCCGACCGCTAGGCTTTTTCTATCAGGATCAATACCTTTACCCTGATAAACATCAAACAGCCTGAGGTCAGTCAGCCACTCACCTGCATTTTCACGGATTACGTCAAGCAGCGAGCTCGAAGCTACATCACGTCCCGCCATCAACGCCAGGTCACGACGCACTTCCGGGAATTTCGACAGCTCGTGGAATTTCGGCAAGCGCCCTTCCACCACATCGCCCAGCACCAGCTCGAAGACGTACACAGTACGGTCCAGACCCAGGGTTTTCACCAGCTCAGGGTGCAGTGCACCGATGTAGCCGACTTCGCGACCATCACGCTCGATGCGTGCAGTCTGCCCAGGGTGCAGCGCCGGATGCTTGCCGGCAACGAAGGTGAAGTCGTCCAGCGAACCGGAGAAGCCCAGCACTGCTTCTACATCGGCCTTCACGTCGAAGAAATCGATGCTGTCACGGGCGTTGGCCCAACCTTCCGGCAGACGGCTACCGCACACCACACCGGCCAGCATCGGCTGCTGCTTCAGGTCGCCCAACTGGCCGACGAAGCGCAGACCGCTTTCGAACAGACGCACGCGATCCTGCTGACGGTTGAGGTTGTGCTGCAGCGCCTTGACCAGGCCCGGCCACAGCGAGGCACGCATGGCGGCCATGTCGCTGGAGATCGGATTGGCCAGCAGCAGCGGCTCGACACCTGGAGTGAACAGCTCGAACAGTTTCGGCTCGATGAAGCTGTAGGTGATCGCTTCCTGGAAGCCACGGGCGACCAGCAGACGACGCAGCGCCGGCAGCTCGCCACGAGCTTCGGCCTTGGCTTGCGGCGCCAGGCGTGCTTGCGGGTAACGTACCGGCAAACGGTTGTAACCGTACAGGCGCGCCAGCTCTTCGATCAGGTCGACTTCCAGGCTGATGTCGAAGCGGTGGCTTGGTACCGCTACCTGCCATTGGCCTTCACCAGCAGTGGTGGTCAGGCCCAGGGCGTTAAGCAGTTGCTCGACTTCGGCACTGGCCATTTCCATGCCCAGCATCTGGGTAATGCGCTCGGCACGCAGGGTGACCGGGGCCACGTTCGGCAGGTGCGCTTCACTCACAGCCTCGACAATCGGGCCGGCTTCGCCGCCAACGATTTCCAGCAGCAGGCCAGTGGCGCGCTCCATGGCTTCGCGGGCCAGCTGCGAGTCGACACCACGCTCGTAACGGTGCGAGGCATCGGTGTGCAGGCCATAGGAACGGGCCTTGCCAGCCACCGAAATAGGCTCGAAGAAGGCACTTTCGAGGAAGATGTCACGAGTGCCAGCAGCCACACCGCTGTGCTCGCCACCCATCACGCCGGCAATCGCCAGGGCGCGGCTGTGGTCGGCGATGACCAGGGTGTCCGGGCGCAGGGTCACTTCCTGACCGTCCAACAGCACCAGCTTCTCGCCATCTTCTGCCATGCGCACACGAATCCCGCCGTTGATCTCGGCGAGATCGAAGGCGTGCATTGGCTGGCCCAGCTCGAGCATCACGTAGTTGGTGATGTCGACCGCAGCGTCGATGCTGCGCACGTCGGCACGACGCAGGCGTTCGACCATCCACAGCGGGGTTGGCTTGCTCAGGTCGACGTTGCGGATAACCCGACCCAGGTAACGCGGGCACGCGGCCGGCGCCAGCACTTCAACCGGGCGCACTTCGTCGTGCGCGGCGGCTACAGCCGGAACCACTGGACGGGTAACCGGAACGGCGTACAGGGCACCCACTTCACGGGCCAGGCCGGCCAGGGACAGGCAGTCGCCGCGGTTCGGGGTCAGGTCGACCTCGATACTGGCGTCGTCCAGGTCCAGGTACACACGGATGTCTTCGCCAACCGGTGCATCGGCAGCCAGCTCAAGCAGGCCGTCGTTTTCTTCGCTGATCTGCAGCTCGGCCGCCGAGCACAGCATGCCGTTGGACTCAACACCACGCAGCTTGGCCTTCTTGATCTTGAAGTCGCCCGGCAGTTCGGCACCGATCATGGCAAACGGGATCTTCAGGCCAGGGCGCACATTTGGCGCGCCGCACACTACCTGGAAGGTCTCGCTACCGTTGCTTACCTGGCAAACGCGCAGTTTGTCGGCGTCCGGGTGTTGCTCGGTGCTCAGCACCTCGCCAACGATGATGCCGCTGAACTGACCGGCGGCTGGGGTTACGCTGTCAACCTCAAGACCTGCCATCGACAGACGGGCCACCAGCTCGTCACGGGATACCTGCGGGTTGACCCAACCGCGCAGCCACTTTTCACTGAATTTCATCCTGCTCTCCTGAAAGATTCGTTACGGGTGCGCGACCTAGCGAAATTGCGCAAGGAACCGCAAGTCGTTGTCGAAGAACAGGCGCAAATCGTTGACGCCGTAACGGAGCATGGCCAGGCGCTCGGCGCCCATGCCGAAGGCAAAGCCCTGGAACTCTTCGGGGTCGATACCGGACATGCGCAGCACATTCGGGTGCACCATGCCGCAGCCCATGACTTCCAGCCAGCCAGTCTGCTTGCAGACCCGGCAGCCTTTGCCACTGCACATCACGCACTGGATATCGACTTCAGCCGAAGGCTCGGTGAAGGGGAAGAACGACGGGCGGAAACGCACCGCCAGCTCTTTCTCGAAGAACACCCGCAGGAACTCTTCGATGGTGCCTTTGAGGTCGGCAAAATTGATGTCGCGATCAACCAGCAGGCCTTCGACCTGGTGGAACATCGGCGAGTGCGTCAGATCCGAGTCGCAGCGATAGACGCGGCCCGGGCAGACGATGCGGATTGGCGGCTGCGAGGACTCCATGGTCCGCACCTGCACCGGCGAGGTGTGGGTACGCAGCAGCATGTTCGCATTGAAATAGAAGGTGTCATGCATGGCCCGGGCCGGGTGATGGCCAGGAATGTTGAGCGCTTCGAAGTTGTGGTAGTCGTCTTCAACCTCTGGACCTTCGGCAATGCCGTAGCCGATATGGGTGAAGAACTGCTCGATGCGTTCCAGGGTACGGGTGATCGGGTGCAAACCACCGGAGGTCTGGCCACGGCCCGGCAAGGTCACGTCGATGCATTCGGCCGCCAGGCGAGCACTGAGCTCGGCCTCTTCGAAGGCTGCCTTGCGGGCATTGAGCACTTCGGTGACGCGCTCTTTGGCGTCGTTGATCAGCGCGCCGACTTTCGGCCGCTCCTCGGCTGGCAGGTTGCCCAGGGTCTTCATCACCTGAGTCAGTTCGCCCTTCTTGCCAAGGTATTGAACCCGGATCTGTTCCAGGGCGTTGATGTCTTCAGCGCGTTCCACAGCCTCCAGGGCTTGGGCAACCAGCGCATCCAGGTTTTCCATGTACAGACTCCAGATACGAAATAGGGGAAGAGCTTACAGGCTCTTCCCCTATCGATGACGTTTAACATTCGCCGCCGTTACCAGCGGCGAATGATTGTCGTGGGTACTTAAGCCAGAACGGCTTTAGCTTTCTCGACAATCGCAGCAAACGCCGCTTTTTCGTTCACTGCCAGATCAGCCAGAACCTTACGGTCGATCTCGATCGACGCTTTTTTCAGGCCAGCAATCAGACGGCTGTAAGACAGGCCGTTGGTACGAGCACCAGCGTTGATACGAGCGATCCACAGAGCGCGGAACTGACGTTTTTTCTGGCGACGGTCGCGGTAGGCGTATTGGCCTGCCTTGATGACCGCTTGCTTGGCAACACGGAATACGCGCGAGCGAGCGCCGTAGTAGCCTTTAGCCAGTTTCAGAATTTTCTTGTGACGCTTACGAGCGATGACGCCACGCTTTACACGAGCCATGAGTAACTTCCTCTATCTTTGACCGAAATTAACGTACGCGCAGCATGCGCTCGACTTTTGCAACGTCCGACGGGTGCAGCAGGCTGCTACCACGAAGTTGACGCTTACGCTTGGTCGACATTTTGGTCAGGATGTGGCTCTTGAAAGCGTGCTTGTGCTTGAAGCCGGAAGCAGTTTTCAGGAAACGCTTCGCTGCACCGCTTTTGGTTTTCATCTTTGGCATGTTTGGTACTCCGCATTCGAGTGGATAAACATAACCGCAAGGCCTGCCGTGCCCTGGTGGTTATTTCTTTTTCTTGGGGGCGATGACCATCATAAGCTGGCGTCCTTCCATCTTCGGATGCTGTTCGACGGTACCGTATTCGGCGAGGTCAGTTTCAACCCGCTTCAGCAGTTCCATACCCAGCTCCTGGTGGGCCATCTCACGACCACGGAATCTCAGAGAGATCTTGGCCTTGTCCCCATCACTAAGGAAACGTACCAGGTTGCGTAGTTTTACCTGGTAATCCCCTTCCTCCGTCCCTGGACGAAACTTGATTTCTTTGATCTGGATGATCTTCTGGTTTTTCTTGGCTGCGGCCTGTTGCTTCTTCTTCTCGAACAGGCTCTTGCCGTAGTCCATGACTTTGCAGACAGGAGGTACGGCATCAGCAGAAATTTCTACCAGATCCAGTTTCGCTTCTTCAGCGATACGAAGCGCTTCTTCAATCGAGACGATGCCCAACTGCTCGCCGTCAGCGCCAATTAACCGAACCTCACGTGCCGAGATATTCTCGTTGATCGGGGCCTTCGGTGCAGCTCGTTTATCGTTTCTCATATCACGCTTAATAGTAATTACTCCGAATCTTGGCGACCACGCCGGGAAACCGCTTGCGCGAGCAGCTCCGCGAATTGGGCGACGGGCATCGAGCCCAGGTCTGCACCTTCACGGGTACGCACAGCGACAGTTTGCGTTTCGACTTCCCGATCCCCGATGACCAGGAGATAAGGAACCTTGAGCAAGGTATGCTCGCGGATCTTAAAGCCAATTTTCTCATTTCTCAAGTCGGACTTGGCACGGAAACCGCTTTCGGCCAGAGTTTTTTCCACCTGCTGAGCAAATTCGGCTTGTTTGTCGGTGATATTCATGATCACCGCCTGGGTTGGCGCCAGCCAGGCCGGGAATGCACCTTCGTAGTGCTCGATCAGAATTCCGACGAAACGCTCGAACGAACCGAGAATCGCCCGGTGCAGCATGACCGGCTGTTTGCGACCGTTGTCTTCGGAAACGTACTCGGCCCCCAGACGCACCGGCAGGTTGAAGTCGAGCTGCAGGGTACCACACTGCCAGACACGGCCCAGGCAATCCTTCAGCGAGAACTCGATCTTCGGCCCATAGAAGGCACCTTCGCCCGGCTGCAGGTCGTACGGCAGACCAGCGCTGTCGAGTGCGGCAGCCAGGGCCCCTTCGGCGCGATCCCACAGTTCGTCGGAACCTACCCGCTTCTCTGGACGGGTCGAGAGCTTCAGCTCGATATCCTTGAAGCCGAAGTCGGAGTACACCGCCTGGGTCAGCTTGATGAACGCGGCCGACTCGGACTGCATCTGCTCTTCGGTGCAGAAGATGTGCGCGTCGTCCTGGGTGAAGCCACGCACACGCATGATGCCATGCAGTGCGCCAGACGGTTCGTTACGGTGGCAGGCACCGAACTCGGCCAGACGCAGCGGCAGCTCGCGGTAGCTCTTCAGGCCCTGGTTGAACACCTGCACATGGCATGGGCAGTTCATCGGCTTGATGGCGTAGTCGCGGTTTTCCGACTGGGTGGTGAACATGTTGTCGGCGTAGTTGGCCCAGTGACCAGATTTTTCCCACAGAGAACGGTCGACCACTTGCGGAGTCTTGATCTCGAGGTAGCCGTTTTCACGCTGAATCTGGCGCATGTACTGCTCGAGCACCTGATACAGGGTCCAGCCGTTCGGGTGCCAGAAGACCATGCCCGGCGCTTCTTCCTGGAGGTGGAACAGGCCCAGGCGCTTGCCGATCTTGCGGTGGTCGCGTTTTTCCGCTTCTTCGATGCGCTGGATGTAGGCCGCCAGCTGCTTCTTGTCAGCCCAGGCAGTGCCGTACACGCGCTGCAGCTGTTCGTTCTTGGCATCGCCGCGCCAGTAGGCACCGGAGAGTTTGGTCAGCTTGAACGACTTGAGGAAACGGGTGTTCGGCACGTGCGGGCCGCGGCACATGTCGACGTATTCTTCGTGGTAGTACAGGCCCATGGCCTGTTCATCCGGCATGTCTTCGACCAGGCGCAGCTTGTAGTCTTCGCCACGGGCCTTGAACACGTCGATCACTTCGGCACGCGGTGTGACCTTCTTGATGACGTCGTATTCGGTCTCGATCAGCTGCTGCATGCGCTGCTCGATGGCAGCCATGTCCTCAGGCGTGAAAGGACGCTCATAGGCGATGTCGTAATAGAAGCCTTCGTCAATGACCGGCCCGATCACCATCTTGGCGGTTGGGTACAGTTGCTTGACGGCATGACCGACCAGGTGAGCGCAGGAGTGACGGATGATCTCCAGCCCCTCTTCGTCCTTGGGGGTGATGATTTGCAGGCTGGCGTCCTGTTCGATCAGGTCGCAGGCGTCGACGAGCTTGCCGTTGACCTTGCCGGCAACGGTGGCCTTGGCCAGGCCGGCACCAATGGATGCGGCGACCTCGGCAACGGAAACTGCCTTGTCGAACGAGCGTTGACTGCCATCGGGAAGAGTAATTACGGGCATGGCGCCTCCTCTCCTAGTGGTGACCCCTACCAAAGGTCACGTGGGTTGGGATGAGCCAGTACGCGATTCGCCCCTGTCTTTCCTTGCGGAAAGCCTGCCTCACAGTGGCAGAAGCCCAAAGGCCTGCCAGGGAACGAACCAGAGTGACTGGATAAATAAATGAGGGCGAGCGGTTAAATAGCCCGAGTGCCCCAGAGCGCAGCATGCTAGCACAAAGCATTCGGACAAACGGTGCCGCAGACACACGGCCGCAGCAAATTAGTGATGAATGAGCCCGAAGCCGTGAACTCCTGCGTTTTTTTTCCGCTCAGATTTACTGAAGCGTCCTACGCTTGATGAGAACCGACAACCCAAGGAGTGTTTGGTTATGCGACTTCAGTCTCTTCTGACCCTGGCGGCCGCCGCTGCCCTGCTGCTGCCGCTGGGGGCCAATGCCGGCCCATGGCCTGCCGGCAAGAAAGGTGCGTACATGGATCAATGTGTCCAAGTGGCCAGTCAGCAAGGCGTAAGCGCCACGGTGGCCGACCAGCACTGCAAATGCGGTGCAAATGCCATCGAAAAAAACTTCAGCACGGCCGAAATCGAGCAACTGGATAGCAAGACCGGGGTCGATGCCAAGCTGATGAAACGGGCGCAGGACGCAGTTACCGCGGCCTGTGCGCCGAAAAAATAGACAAAAAACCAGCTAATTTGCCCCAGATCAGCATTCAGCCAAGGTAAAACCTACCCAGGGCGCAGAATTAGACTATGATGTCCGAGTGCACCTTGTTGGCCTCGGCGACACCGCACTACCGAAAAAATCATGTTTCCTGGAGATACACCCATGTCCAATCGCCAAACCGGCACCGTCAAATGGTTCAACGATGAAAAAGGCTTCGGCTTCATCACTCCACAAGGTGGCGGCGACGACCTGTTCGTACACTTCAAGGCCATCGAGTCCGACGGCTTCAAGAGCCTGAAAGAAGGCCAGACCGTTTCCTTCGTTGCCGAGAAAGGCCAGAAGGGCATGCAGGCTGCACAAGTTCGTCCAGAGTAAGATCTGACGAATAAAAAAACCCGTCCTAGTGACGGGTTTTTTTGTGCCTGATTTTCAAGCCAGCTCGCGGGACGAGCCCCACCCACAGAAAAGCACTACAACCACTCACTGTGGGAGCGGGCTCGTCCCGCGTTGTTTTTAACCGCAGTTGACCCGGCTAACCACGCCCTGCTCATCGGCATTCAGGTTCAGCCGCTCGGAGCGGTATTCCAGGGTCATGACATCGTGCGGTTTAAGGATGCGGGCGATCTGTGCCCCGCTCGCCTTGCGCGCCTGCTCCAGCAGTTCGGCCGAAGCCGGCTTGCCGACCGCGAACGCCGCGCCGCTGGCCTCGCAACGGCCATCGTTATTGGCAGCAACTGCCTCCGGGGCCTTCGACGGGCTGCCGCCAGTGCTGCAACCGGCCAGAACAGCGACAGCCAGCAGGCTCACCAATGATGCACGCGTGCGGAACATGAATCCTCCTCCAAATACTGAAATGCTGCCTCATGCGACAGCCTCTAACGCAATTTGTTGCAAAAGCGGCCTAGTCTGCCCGAGGCCCGGGCCGATAAAAACCCCCGCAATTGTCACCGGATGTAGGGGCGAGCGCGTTCGCCCCTGACAACCTCAGGCCCGCTTCAGCCTTTCTTGCTGTCGAAATGAGCGCTGAGGGTGACCGGCCCAACCTTCAGCTGACCGTCCTCCAACGACACCTGTGGCGCCTTGTCGTCGGCCTTGTGCGGCAGCTGCAGCCCGGCCTTTACGCCATAGTCCAGGCTGGTCGCCTCGGTGGCGCCCGCGCCATTGAGGCCGGCCCCCGCCTGCACGTGCTCGGCGTGCGCGTACTCCGCTTGGGCGGTCAATGTTGGCGTGTAGTCAGTGCCCGCCACCGGGCGCTTCTCGTCAGGCGCGAGGCGCTTGCCGGTCAGACCCAGGTCCACATCGAGCTTGAACTGATCCTGCGCATCCTTGCGTCGCTCCACCAGCAGCTCACCGGCGTTGTTCACTTGCACCTGCCCGGCCTTGACCTCGCTGTGCTGCTGGCGAGTACCCTGCAGATAATCCACGCCAACCGTTGCGCCGGCATTGAAAGCATAATCGCTGCCAGGCCTCTTCTCGGCCGAAGTCGGCGCAGTGCTGCTCAGGTTGCCACCCGCGTTCAGGCCGACGCTCCAGTTGCCGCGCTGCTCACTGGACTGCGCAGACGTCTGCCGGATACCGCCCTTGCCGGCATCGACACTCACGCCGACCGCTGCCACCTGAGCACCCTGCAAGTGCACCGACTCACCGCCCAGGGCCACCCGCCCCTGGCTGTCGAGCTGGCCAGCCGACAGCGTTTGCGTGTCTTCGCTGATCCGCCCCACGCTGAAGTTGCCTGACAGCTTGCCGCTCTTGTCGAGGCTCGTCTCACCGCTGACCTTGCTACCCCCCACGTTCAACCCACCACCGAGGTTGCCGCCGTTGGCACTGTGGCTGCTCGTGGCCGCCTGCAAATCGAGCGCGCCACCTGCCCGCAATTCGACAGCACTGGCACTGCCGACCTTGCTGCCCTGCTGCACCTGCGCCCCAGCACTGCTCAGTTGCACAGGGCCAGCGGCAAGCACCTCGGCGACCCGCGCCTGGCGATCGGCAACCTGCTTGCTGGCGTGGTCCAGCTGCAACCCGGCGCCCACATCGACATTGCTGCCGTTAACTCCCGGCAAAGTGCCGACGCTCAGCGAGGCACTGCCACGCAGGCTTGCGCTGTCGCTGTGCTGGCGATCATCGGCCTGATTCAGGACCAGCTCGCCGCCGGTCTCGACCACCACCCCGCCCTGGCCGCCATCGAAACGGCTACCTTCGAAGCGCGCAGCGCCGCGCACCTCGACCTTCACCCCCTGGCTGCCGGCATATCCACCGACCACCGCCGTACTGCTGTCCTTGCTGGAGTAACTGCTGCCGCCGGCGCCACTGCCGGCTACGTTGAGGTCTTCACCGGTCTTGGTGTAAACCCGCACATCAACCTTGGCATCCACCGCCTGTTCGCTGCGACTGCTGCGGTTGCTAGCGGCATCGGCCTGCAACTGCCCGGCGCTGATAGTTACCTTGCCAGCATTGGCGTTGTACTGGGTACCCTGGTCGCGCAAGGTGCCACCAACCTCGACCTCGACAGTGCCGCCCTGGAACTGACTGACCAGCGCATTGCTGCCCTGCTCATCATGGCCAGCGCTGGCATGCCCCACCGCCAGGTCGACGCCGAGGTTAGGCTGACCGAGGTTGCCCAGCGCATCCTTGTTTGGCACCTTGCCATCCAGCACCTCCTTGACGGCAGCCACCACTGGCCGGGCAATGTCCTTGTACTCGGCATTGACGCCGAGGTCGGCCGACCAGTTGCTCTCGCGGTGGTTGGTGCTCGTGGTATTGCTTGCCGCGTGGTTGTCGAGCGTTTCCGCATTCAGCGCCAGGGCGTTACCGGCCCGAACCTGAGCCCCCTCGCTGCTGAGCGCACCAGCCTTGATGTTCAGGTTGCCGCTGCTGGTAACGCCAGTGGTGATCGCCGTGGTCTTGCTGTTGGCATCCTGCGAACTGCCATGAGCGAAGTCGATGCCCGCGCCCGCCCGGTCCAGCCCACCGGCCAGGTACAGGCCAGCGCCCGTATGGGACTGCTCCACGCTGTTGCTATGACTGTCGTGCTCGGCCAGCAGGGCCAGGTTCTTGCCGCTGAGGCGGGTGTCGCCTGCGCTGGATTCGACCTGCGCGCCCTTCAGGGTCAGGTCGCCGGCAGCACGCACCTGCACACTGGCCCCGCTCAGGCTCGCGCCTTGCTGGCTGACCGTAGTCTCGGTTTCGTGCTTCTGCTGATTCCGATAATTCAGGCCAGCGCGGTACTGACCGGCGCCGACGGCGTTTTCCTTGGCGTAAAGCTCGAAGCCACGGTTGGCGCTGGAGCTGCTGCGCTCGCGCTGATCCTGCGCCGCCGAGACGTTCACCTCGCCGCCCGCATCGATGACCAGGGCACCACCGGCGTTGAGCGTGGCGCCAGTTACGGTAAAGTCTCCAGCGCTTTTCAGGGTGAGCTTGCTGTCCGAGCTCAGCTCGCTGCGCACCGTGCTGCTGTCCTTGGCGCGCTGCCGGGATTCGTGCTTGACGACGCCGAAGAACGTGCTGTCGCTGGCGTGGTTGCTGCTGTTGCGGGTGTTGACCGCACGGGTGATCTCCAACTGCTTGCTCGCCACCTGGATGTCGTTGTCGCTGGTCAACTGCGCGCCTTCGCTGTGCAGCGAAGCGGCGCTGCGCAGGTCGATGTCGCGGCCCTTGAGCTGCGTATTGACACTGCGCTGCTCCTCGCTGCGATTGTCCCAGTCGGCATTCCATAAATGCTTGCGATGCTTGCCTTGGTCGCTGTGTACTTCAACCTCGCTGGCTGCGGTCAGGCGCAGATCGCCGCCGCTGTGCACGCTCAGCGTGTTGCCGGCATCCAGCTTGGCCGCGCGCAGCTCGCTGTGATTGCCAGACGTTAGCTGCGCATCGCGGCTGGCGAGCACTTGGGTGCCGTGCTGGCGGGTCTGGCTGTCGCTGCGGGTCCGTTCGTAGGTTTCCCAGGTGATGCCGATGGTGCTGTTGTACCAGCTGTCGCGCTGCTCCTGCAGCTTGCGGCTTTCCACGCTGCCCAGGGTCAGGTTGCGCTTGGCTTCCAGGCGCACGTCGCGGGCGGCGACGTCGGTAGCGGCCAGGTTCAGGTCCCGGCCACTGCGCAGGCTGACATCGCCCTGGCTGCTGCGAATGCCGGCCCGGCTCAGGTCGAGACTGTTCGGGGTGGCCTGGGCGCTGACGCTCAGGTCGCCAGCCGAGTCGATCCGCACGCCGTCGTGCCCGGCAATCGGCCCGGCGCCAACCCTTACCCCCGCGCCCTCGGCCGTACTGACGATGTTGATGCGCCCGGCCTGCATCGCGCCGAACAGGCTGGCGTCGATCCGCTGCTCATTGCTGTGACTGGCCGGGTCCACCGCAGTGACCTGGCCGCTGGCGGAGTTCACCTGATTGCGGCCCGCCGTGATGTTCAACTGATCGCGCGCGACAAGGCCGCCCTGGGCATCGATGCGCGGCGCGATCAGGTTGACGGAACCTTCGCCATTGCGCAGGCCGCCTGCCTGAACCTGCAACGTACCGCTCGCCTCCCGGCTGCTCAGGGCTTGCAACTTACCGTCGTTCAGCTCCGGGCGACCGACTACCAGGCTGGCGTTCGGCGTATTGATGAAGCTGCCGCCGTTCACTGAAATACCGTTGGGGTTGGCCAGCACATAGTCGGCGGCGCGCCCGAAGACCTCCTGGGCACCATTGATGGCCGAGGCGTTACGACTGACCACTTCGTTGAGAATCACGCTGGCTGCCTGCCCCTGGAACTGCGGGTTGGCCGCCAACTGCCCGGCCAGTTGCGACTGGCCGGCCTGCAAGGCGTTGTTGAGCACCAGGCCCTGACGGTCGACGTTGTAGTCGAGGAACTGGTTATGCGACAGGCCAGCGCCATTCGGCGCGACGATATTGACAATCGGCACCCCGCCCTGGGTTTGCAGTTGCGCGGTACCGCCGGGGCCGGGCGCGACCACTACGCCGCCAGCCAGGGCATTGGGCAGGTGCGCGGCCAGCAACAGGCTGGCAATCGCCCAGCGCAGCTTGCCACTTGGGCACAGGTTGAACGTGAAACGGCTGTTCATTGGCATAAGAAACGCTCCATGTTGGCTACGGCAATCACGCGATGCGCCGGTCAAGCCGGACGTTTTTATTGGCTGTTTCATAGCTGCACCCCCAGCCGCAGCAACCAGACTTCCGGCTCCCGGGCAAAGTGTTCCGGGGTATGCAGGCTGCGTTGGTAATCGAGGTCCACGTGCACGGCCTTCCAACTCAGGTTCAGGCCGACGCTGGCAGCGCTCAGGCGCTGGCCCGGCACCCCGTGGTCGGCCTTGACCCAGCCATGGTCGAGGCCCAGGCGCGGAGTGATCTGCACGGGCACGTCGCTGCGCACGGGCAGGCGCAAGGTGTTGCGCCAGACGGCGCCACTGGCACCGGAAGCACTGTTGAGGCGATAGCCGCGCACGGCGGAATCGTCGGTGCCGAGCAGTTGCTCGATCGCGGGCAGCGGGTCGGCGCTGTATTGCAGGTTGAGCTGGCTCTGCCATTGCCAGGCCTGGTCGCCCAGTTGGCCGTTGCGCCATTGGTTGAGGCTGGCGCGGTATTTATGGAACTGCGCTTTCGGCAGGTTGCTGACCACCCGCTGCGCATCGTCGTCAGCGCCAAACCAACGCAGGCCCTGGGCATAGTTGAGGTCGGCGCTCCACACCGCGCGGTCGAGCCAGAACAGGCTCAGCCCGGCTTCGGCGACGGTCAGGGTCGGGCTCTGAATCGCCAGCTGCGCGCCGCCCAGTTCGCTTTGCACTGCCTTGTGCGCCAGTTGCAGGTTGGCACTGAGCTGATGGCGCTGGTCGCGCCACAGCACGCGGTCGGCGCGCACGCTGAGCTGATCGGTGATGCCGGTGCTCTGCAGGGTGACGCTGCTGAGTTTGAACGGCGCACGGTATTCGGCATGGCTGGCGAACAGGCTGTAGGTCCAGTAACCGTAAGGGATGGCGTAATAGAGGCTGGCGTTACGGCTGAAGCGCCCACTCTGGTTGAGCGTGTCGCTGGCACTCACGCTCAGCAGGTCATTGAGCTCCAGCGGGCTGTCGAGGCTCAGCGTGAGGGTGTCGCGGTCGCGCCCGGTGGCGGCGCTGCCGAGGTTGTCCAGGCCCAGGCCCAACGCCCAGCGCGACTGCCCGGCGCTGCGCGCGCGGAGGATGATCCGCGAGGCGCCGGGCTGACTGCCGGGGGCGATGTCGGCACCCAAATCGACCGAGCGCAGGCGGTTCAACTGGTCCAGGCCCTGCTCCAGGTCACGCAGGTTGAGCGGCTTGCCGAGCATGCCGGGGAAGGCTCCGGCCAGCGACAGTGGCAAGCTCTGGTCGGCCAGTTCGATGGCTTCGAGGTAGCCTTCGTCGACCAGGATATCCAGCGACTGCCCCGCTGCCGGCGCGCGGCTCAGGTACGGCCGGCTGGCGACGTAGCCGGCCTCGACGTAGAGCGCGGTGATGCTCGCCAGCAGGTGATTGATCTGGCCGACGCCCATGCAGGGCGCCAGCAGCGGCGTGATGCGTTCGTCGAGCTTGGCGCGGCCGATCAGGCTGACACCGCCGATACGGGTACCGCTGAGCGGCCAGCAGTGCTCGTCGGCGGCGACATTGGCGGGGATCGCCGGGGTGGCCGGCGCCGCGCCGAAGGCACCACGCTCAAGCTGGCGGCGCCGCTGCTCCAGTTGCAGTTGCTGCAGGTCGTGCTGTTGCTGCTGTTGCTGACGCAGCACCTCCTGACCCGGCGCAGCCGGCTCGGCAGCCTGAACAACGGCGACGGATAAACTCAAAACAGAAACAACCCAACGCCGCATGCACCATCCTTGCTTTCTTTAGGAACTTTCCTACATGAATGCAAGATCGGCCCCTTATCGTTTAACTTTAACGATATAGCAGCACTGATATTTACTTGTATATGGGTTTGCCTGGGCGCTGGCGTTGTCAGCAGCGGATCATTACCACCCTCATCGTCGGCAAGGCCGGCGCCCCCAGAGGCCAGGCTTCACAGGGTGTTTATCCCTGTCGCTAGTAGAGGTCGATGTAATCGCTGCTCGGTTTCGGCCAATTGTTTTTCAGCACATTAAACACCTGCAGCACCCACCGCTCATCGGCGGCGGCCGCTTCGCCGACGCAACCGGAACCGGCGGCCCAGGTTTCCAGACGAAACAACAAGCCATCGATGTCGCGCCCACCGACCACCTGCGACAACCACGCCTCGCCGGCCCGATTGACCCGCAACTGGTTGTGCACGCGGCCGTCGGCGCTGGCCAGCAACTGGCGCACATGTTCCACGGTAAAGTGTTCGGGGTTGTTCAGATCGATGCGCACGTCGCGGCCCTGGCGGTGGAAAACACCGTTAGTTTGCCACGCCCCTGCGCTTATGCCTAAGTAGCAGTGCCCAAGCTCTACCGACATGATTAACTTGCAGTTGGCAGTTGCCGCGAAAACGACTCGAGACCGTCATGACAACCCACCACATCGAAGCCGACATCAAGGTGAAATGGCCCGAAGGCCAGAGCGCCTACAGCCCCGGCACCCCGGAAGAGCTGATCCTTATCGCCGTCGACCTACTGGTCAAGGACCTCGGCAGTGACGCCGCGCGCAACTTCGTCGAGCAGGTGTTCGAGCGCTACAAGGAGCACTCGACACCAGCCTGAATGGCTTACTTCAAGCGCGCCAGGCGGCTGCTGAGCAAGTCGAAGAAGCCCTGTGCATCGCCGTTTTCGATCCAGGTGACATTCGCCGGCTTCTCCAGCGTACCGTACCAGTCGGTAATGGTCTGACCGAAGGTCGGCCCTTCGCGGCTGTCGACCGCCATGTACACCGCGCGGCCACTGAACAACTGCGGCTTGAGCAGGTAGGCAATCACACTGGCATCATGCACGGGGCCGCCGGGCAAGCCGTAGTGCTTCATGTCGGCCTGGACGTAGGCATTGAGAATATCCACCACCAGCCTGCTGGCCTGGTTGTTCAACGCGGCAATCTGCCGGAGCCGCGCCTCGCTGGTGAGCACCTTGTGGGTGACGTCCAGCGGCAGGTAGGTGAGTTTCACCCCGCTGTTGAGTACCACCTCAGCGGCCTGCGGATCGGCGAACAGGTTGAACTCGGCCACCGGGGTGATGTTCCCGCCGTTAAAGTGCGCGCCGCCCATCACCACCACTTCCTTGATGCCGTTGACGATCTCCGGGGCCTGGATCAGCGCCAGCGCCAAGTTGGTCTGCGGGCCGAGCATGGCCAGGGTGATGCTGTGCGGTTCGGCCTTGCTCAGCGTGTCGATCAGGTATTGCACGGCGTTGCCCTGGGCCAGGCCCTGCTTCGGTTCGTGCACCTTGATGCCCGGCAAGCCCTCCTCGCCATGAATGTTCGCCGCATAGATCGGCATACGCAGCAGCGGCTTCGGTGCACCGGCATACACCGGCACGTCTTCGCGGCCGGCCCACTCGCGCGCCAGACGGGCGTTGCGCGAGGTCTTGTCGAGGCGCACGTTGCCGGCCACCGTGGTGATCGCGCGAATCTTCAGTTCCTCCGGCGAGGCCAGGGCGAACAACAACGCGACGACATCGTCGGCACCCGGGTCCGTGTCAATGATCAGCTCACGGGGGGCGGCCTGGGCCATGGCGGCAGTCAGAGCAGACATCAGCAGTACACCTCGCAGCAAACGTTTGGCTTTTCCGGCAAGAACAGACATTGGGCACTCCATGTGCAGGTAGGAAGCTTGGCTAGAAGGTGACCCCGGCAACCAGGGCAATGTTACTGTAAGGCTGGCACTCGCCAGTGCGGACGATGGCTTTGGCCCAGCGGCTGAGCTGCTTGAATTCTTCATGGCTCATCAGCTTGCGCGTGCCCAGCTCGCCACTGGCGTGCAGTTGCTGGATCAGCGGCAGCCCGCCGGGTGCATGCCGCAGGGTTTCTTCGGCCAGCACATGGCTCTCCACCTGCATCTCGGCCAGTACCGTGCGCAAGGTGCAGGCAAAGTCTGGGACGCCCTGGGTCAGCGCCAGATCGATCAGCTCGACGCCACTGGGCACCGGCAAGCCGGCGTCGCCGATCAGCAGGATGTCGCCGTGCCCGAGCGAGGCAATCAGCCGCGACAGGGCGATATTGAGCAGCGGAGTCTTCTTCATCGGGTCACCACAGCCTGCACTTCATGCAAATACGGAATCGATGGCTGCGCGCCCTCACGGGTCACCGAAATCGCCGCCGCGCGCTGACCGAAGGCAATCGCCGCGCGCAGGTCTTCGCCCCGAGCCAGCGCCGCAGCAAAGCCGCCGACAAAGGTGTCGCCGGCTGCCGTGGTGTCCAGTGGCTGCACCACGGGTGCCGGGAAATGCTCGAAACCCTTGCCAGCGGCAAACACTGCACCCTGCGCGCCGAGGGTGACAATCACCTTGCCGACGCCCAGCCCGAGCAAACGGGTGGCGGCCACCTTGGCGGTTTGCAGGTCGTTGACCGGCAGGCCGGTCAAGGCCGCCGCTTCGCTTTCATTGGGAATCAGGTAGTCGATGGCGGCATACCACTCGGCCGGCAGCGGCCCGGTAGCGGGTGCCGGGTTGAGGATCACGGTTTTGCCCAGCGCACGCCCGCGCGCCAGGGTGTAGGCGACGGTATCGGTCGGCACTTCCAACTGGCAGACGATCACCTGTGCCTGCTGCAGCAAGGCATCGAAACGTTGCACCGAAGCAGGCGTCAGCTGGCCGTTACCACCGGCAACGATGACGATGGCGTTCTGACTGCTGGCGTCGACCACAATCAGCGCCACGCCGCTGGAAACCCCAGAGGCACTGTCCACCGCCTGGCAATCGATGCCTTCGTCGAGCAACGCCTGGCGCAACTGCTGGCCATAGGCGTCGGCGCCGACACAACCAATCATTGCCACCTGCGCGCCAAGCCGCGCCGCCGCCACCGCCTGATTGGCGCCCTTGCCGCCCGGCACGGTGAAGAACGACTCGCCGGCCAGGGTCTCGCCGGCCTGCGGCAGGCGCTGCGCGCGGGTCACCAGGTCCATGTTGAGACTGCCCACCACCACTACGTTCGCGTGCATGCTTGCCCCGTCTCAGCGGTAATCATTGAAGAACTCCGGGCGCGGCCCGGTCGACTCGCGCAACACAATGCTCGGCGCGACGATGCGCTGCTCAGTGCCACTGCGTACCGGCTCGGTAATACGCCGCAGCAGCAGTTCGGCGGCGCGCTCGCCCAGCTCGCGGATCGACTGGCCGACCGTGGTCAGCGCCGGGTACACGTACTGGCTCATCTGGATATCGTCGAAGCCGATCACCGACAGCTCGCCCGGCACGCAGATATTACGCTCGGCGGCGGCACGCAGCACGCCGATGCCGATCATGTCGTTGGCAGCGAAAATTGCCGTCGGCCGGTTATCGCCGAGCAACTGCGCCGCCGCGCCATAACCGCCCAGGCTGGTGAAATCGCTGTCGACCACACGCCCCTCGGGCAGGCTTACCCCAGCTTCGCTCAGCGCCCGCTGAAAACCGGCCAGGCGCATCTTTGCCACGCAAGTGGTGGCCGGGCCGTTGATGCAGGCAATGTCGCGGTGCCCCAACTCCAGCAAGTGCCGGGTCGCAAGATAGGCGCCCTGCTCGTGGTCGATACACACCAGGTCCGCCTCCACGCCGGGCAGCGCACGGTCGACGATGACCATCGGCGTACGTACCATGGCCAGGCTCTCGGCCAGGTCGCCGTCTTCGCCGACCGAGGCGACGATCAGGCCGTCGATGCGTTTCTCCAGCAGCACCCGCAGGTAGCTGCGCTGCTTTTTCGGATTGTCGTCGGAGTTGCACAGGATCACGCAGTAGCCGTTACGCTCGCAGCTGTCCTCGATGCCCCGCGCCAGCTCGGCGAAATACGGGTTGACGCTGTTCGGTACCAGCAGGCCGATGGTCGCAGTGCTGCGTGCCTTGAGCGAACGCGCTACCGCGCTGGGCACGTAGTCCAGCTCGGCGATTGCCGCTTCGACTTTCAGCCGCACCGGTTCGCTGACCGGGCGGGTCTTGTTCAGCACATGCGACACCGTGGTATAGGAAATCCCCGCCAGCGCCGCTACATCTTTGATGGTTGCCATTGTTCAGTTCCGCCGACGGCCACGCCGGCTCCGATAAGTGTCAAGAACCACGGCGATCACGATGACCGCCCCGGTGATAATGCGTTTGGTCGGCTCGGACGCGCCGATCTGCGCCAACCCTGCCGCCAGCACGGAAATGATCAGGACGCCGAAGAAGGTGCTGATCACCGAGCCGCGCCCGCCCATCAGGCTGGTGCCACCGATCACCACGGCAGCGATCACCTGCAACTCAAGGCCGGAGCCGGCGTTCGGGTCGGCGGCCTCCAGCCGGGAAATCTGGAACAGCGCCGCCAGCCCGGCGAGCAGGCCCATCAGCGAGAACACCAGGATCTTGTACGGACGCGGGTCGATACCGGCCAGGCGCACGGCTTCTTCGTTAGTGCCGATGCCAATCAGGTAGCGACCGAACACAGTGCGGGTCAGCACCAGTTGGGCAACGATGATCACCAGCAAGGCGATGATGAACGCTGGCGCCACGCCGAACGCCAGCGGGTTGGACAGCCAGGCGAAGGCATCGCCGATGTAGGCGGTGCGCGAGTCGGTCATCTGGTAGGCCACGCCACGGGCCATTTCCAGTACGCCGAGCGAAACGATGAACGACGGGATGCGCCAGGCCACGGTGATCGAGCCAGTGATGGTTCCGGCCAGCGCCGCACAGCCCATGCCGAGCAAGGCCGCCGGCAGCACGCTCCAACCCCAGCCGAGCATCGCTACGCTGACCGCCGCCGCGGCCAGCGCCAACACCGAGCCAACCGACAGGTCGATACCGCCGATGATCAGCACTAAGGTCATGCCGACCGCCAGCACCATCAGGTCGGGAATCTGGTTGGCCAGGGTGCTGAAGGTCGCGTACGAGAGGAAATGCTCGCTCAGCAGCGAGAACAGCACCACCATCGCCAGCAGTGCACCGGCCAGGCCCAGGTAGGTACCCAGGCCAAGGTAGTTGCCGCCACGTTTGCCGGTGATTACCGGCGTGTCCAGTTCAGGCGTTTTCATACAGGGTTCCTGGGTGCTGCTTCATGCAGCAACGCATCACGTTTCTGGTAGCCGGCAAATGCGGCGGCCAATAGTTGGTCCTGGGTCCAGTGTTCGCGCTCGAAGGTGTCGATCAGGCACCCGGCCGACAGCACGCCGATACGGTCGCAGATCAACATCAGTTCGCGCAGGTCGCTGGACACCACCACCAGCGCCCTGCCCTGGCGCGCCAGCTCGGCCAGCAGGCCGTAGATATCGAACTTGGCGCCGACGTCGATGCCACGGGTCGGCTCGTCGAACAACAGCACCTGACAGTCACGCTCCAGCCAGCGGCCGATCACCACCTTCTGCTGGTTGCCACCGGACAGCTCGCCAACCAGTTGCTCGGGGCCGGAGCTGCGAATGCGCATGGCCGCGATCTGGCGCTGGGCCAGCGCTCGCTCAGCGCCGGCATCGAGCACCCCGGCGCGGGTGATCGCTGGCATGTTGCCCAGGGCGAGGTTGGCGCTGATCGACTGCGACAGCAGCAGGCCTTCGCCCTTGCGGTCTTCGGTGATCAGGGCGATGCCGTTGCGTACCGCTGCCACGGGTGAGTCGACGCAGACCTGGCGCAGTGGCGAACCCAGTTCCAGGCTGCCGCTGTCGGCCACATCGGCGCCGTAGATCAAGCGCAGCAGCTCGGTGCGCCCGGCGCCGATCAGCCCGGAAATGCCGAAGATCTCGCCGCTACGCACTTCGAACGACACATCGCGCACCTTGTCGGCGCGGCTCAGGCCATTAACCCGCAGGATCGGCGCACCGATCTCACGGCGGCCCAGGTCGATGTGCTCGCCCAGTTCGCGGCCGACCATCAGGTTCACCAGCTGTTCGCTGCTGTAGCGGCTCATCGGTTCGACGCAGACCAGCTTGCCATCGCGCAGCACGGCGATACGCTGGGCAATGCGCTTGAGCTCTTCCAGGCGGTGGGAGATGTAAATGATGGCCACACCGCGCTGCCGCAGGCGTTCGATCTGGGTAAACAGCAATTCGACTTCGCGTGCGCTGAGCATCGCGGTCGGTTCGTCAAGGATCAGCACATGGCAATCGCCGATCAGGTTACGGGCGATCTCGACCATCTGTTGGTGACCGATGCCCAGTTCGCCCACTGGCGTGTCGGGGTCGATCGCTTCCAGGCCGACCTGCGCCATCGCTGCCTGGGCCAGCTGACGCAGGCGCTTACGGCTGATCCAGCCGGCACGGCTGGGCAGGTTGTCGAGGAACAGGTTCTCGGCCACGGTCAGGGTCGGCAGCAGGTTCAGTTCCTGCATCACCATGCGTACGCCCAGGCGTTCGGCGCCGCTGCGGCTGCCGGGCTGGTAGGCGGCGCCCTTGAAGTGCATCTGGCCAGTGCTCGGCAACTCCAGGCCACCGATGATTTTCGACAAGGTGCTTTTACCCGCACCGTTCTCGCCGGTCAGGGCCAGCACCTGGCCACGCAACAGGCTCAGGTCGATGTCGCCGAGCACCGGCTGTGTATAGGTCTTGCCAATCCCGCTGACCGACAGCACCACGTCCGCAGTGGCTGACATAACTCGTTCTCCTGGCGCCTGCCGCAACCGGCAGGCGACCGACAGCTGACTACGGTTTAGTGACCAGTTCGACCGGGGTCTGGATGACGTTGTCGGCATCGGCGCCGGAGGCTTCGCCCTTGAGCACCTTCAGCGCGGCGTCGATGCCGTACACCGCCTGCTTATCGGCGAACTGTTCGGCGCTGGCGAGTACGCGGCCGTCCTTGAGCATCGGCGCGATGGCCTTGATGTTGTCGTAGCCGACCACCTGGACCTGGCCAGCCTTGCCGGCGGCACGTACCGCCGACACCGCGCCGAGGGCCATGCTGTCGTTGCCGGCGAGCAGGGCCTTGAGGTCCGGGTATTCGTTGAGCATGGCTGCGGCGACAGCGTTGCCTTTGTCGATTTCCCAGTTGCCCGATTGCACCGAGACGATCTTCATCTGCGCCGCTTCCATCGCATCCTTGAAGCCGAGGGTGCGCTGCTGGGCATTGGTCGTGGTTGGCACGCCTTCGATGATGCCAACCTGATCGCCCGCCTTCAGCTTGCCCGCCAGGTAGTCGCCGACCAGACGCGCGCCCTTGCGGTTGTCGGGGCCAACGAAGGGCACACTGAGGTTTTTGCTCTTGAGCACAGCAGGATCGAGGCGGTTGTCGATGTTGATTACGGTGATGCCGGCATCGACGGCCTTCTTGATCACCGGCACCAGAGCCTTGGAGTCGGCCGGGGCGATCACCAGCGCGTTGACCCGCGAGACGATCATCTGCTCGACGATGCGGATCTGGCTGCTGGTGTCGGACTCATCCTTGATGCCGTTGGAGACCAGCTCGAACGTGTCCGGGTTGGCGCTCTGGTAAGCCTTGGCGCCGTCTTCCATCTTCAGGAAAAATTCGTTGGCCAGCGACTTCATCACCAGCGCCACTTTCGGCTTGGCGTCGTCGGCATGGGCGAGGTTGAACGGCAGCGCGGTAGACAGCGAAGCGAGCATGGCAACAGCCAGCACGCGTCCAGCAAAGGGCAACGTCATGGGTCTACTCCGGATCTTATGATTTTTGTCGGGTCGCAAACGTTTGCGTTTGATCACTATGCGAACGCCACCGGGGTTTGTCAAATCGGCCCGCCGCGCTCCTTCGCCAGGGTGTTGCCGGGAATTATCCGCAAAACCATCGGAAAACCGAACAGACTTCGCACAATTATTCGGAATGCCGAACCGGAACAATCGCAAGCTTGCGTAGGAAATGCCTGATAATTATAGATAAATCAGTAGGTTACCCAACCTATCAAACCACTCAGTGAGCTGGTACGTTTTCTGCTGCCTGCCCTGTGCAACACAGCGAGTTCACTCACAGGGAAAAATAACGATGAAAGCTGCGCTTCACTCCTTCGTACCGGGCGCCCTCGCCCTGTTCATGCTGCTGCCCGCCGGCGTCAATGCCAAGGACGTCGAGAATCAACAGAAACTGGCCAACGTGGTCATCCTTGCCACCGGCGGCACCATTGCCGGCGCTGGTGCCAGCGCCGCCAACAGCGCTACCTACCAGGCCGCCAAGCTCGGCGTCGACAAGCTGATTGCCGGCGTACCGGAACTGGCCAACCTGGCCAACGTGCGCGGCGAACAAGTGATGCAGATCGCCTCGGAAAGCATCACCAACGACAACCTGCTGCAACTGGGCAAGCGCGTCGCGGAACTGGCCGACAGCAAGGACGTCGACGGCATCGTGATTACCCATGGCACCGACACCCTGGAAGAAACCGCCTACTTCCTCAACCTGGTCGAGAAGACCGATAAGCCGATCGTCGTGGTGGGCTCGATGCGTCCGGGCACCGCCATGTCTGCCGACGGCATGCTCAACCTGTACAACGCCGTGGCCGTGGCCAGCGACAAGCAATCGCGCGGCAAGGGCGTGCTGGTCACCATGAACGACGAGATCCAGTCCGGACGCGACGTCAGCAAAACCGTGAACATCAAGACCGAAGCGTTCAAGAGCGCCTGGGGCCCGATGGGCATGGTGGTCGAGGGCAAATCCTACTGGTTCCGCCTGCCAGCCAAGCGCCACACCAGCAATTCCGAGTTCGACATCAAGACCATCAGCAGCCTGCCGGCGGTGGACATCGCCTACGGCTACGGCAACGTCAGCGACACCGCCTACAAGGCACTCGGCCAGGCCGGTGCCAAGGCGATCATCCACGCCGGTACCGGCAATGGTTCGGTGTCGTCGCGGGTAGTGCCGGCACTGCAAGAGTTGCGCAAGAACGGCGTGCAGATCATTCGCTCGTCTCACGTCAACGCTGGCGGTTTCGTTCTGCGCAACGCCGAACAGCCTGACGACAAGAACGACTGGGTAGTTGCCCACGACCTGAACCCGCAAAAAGCCCGGATTCTGGCCATGGTCGCCCTGACCAAGACCCAGGACAGCAAGGAGTTGCAGCGGATCTTCTGGGAATACTAAGCCCCTGCGCACACCGGTCACCCTCGTTCGAGGGTGACCTAGCCCATTGAAATCAAAAGTAATTTATTTTCAGAGCGGTGCAGCAAACACCACGTTGCGCGGTCACATGCGTTCTTTAACCGACGAGCTGTTGCGAAAATGCCTACAGTAAAATACTGTACGCACATACAGCTAAATAAGGAACTCATCCATGGCCAACGCCTCCGCAGCATCGAGCCCTGTCAGCAGCTATGAGCAGTTGGGCATCCGTATCCAGAAAATCATCAACTCGCCTACTGCGCAAAAGTCCCGCGCAGCGCTGATTTTCCGCCTGGAACACGAGTCGCCCGCCGACTGGGAAACCCTACTCGAAGAAATCGCCGAAAACGACAACGTTACCCTCGCCTACCGCGATGACGGCGGCGTGCAGATTTTCTGGGTTGTGCCGAAGGAAGACTGAAGCGGATGAGAGTTTCTGTAGTGGCAGTCACCTGCCTGATGTTCGGGTTCAGCTTCAACGCCCTGGCCGATGCCCCGCGGACCTTCAGCGAAGCCAAGAAAGTTGCCTGGGGCCTGTATGCACCGCAGTCCACCGAGTTCTACTGCGGCTGCAAGTACAACGGCAACCGCGTCGACCTGGCCGCCTGCGGCTACAAGCCGCGCAAGAACCTCAACCGCGCCTCGCGCATCGAGTGGGAGCACATCGTCCCGGCCTGGCAGATCGGTCATCAGCGTCAGTGCTGGCAAGACGGTGGACGCAAGAACTGCTCGCGCAACGACAAGGTCTACCAGCGTGCCGAGGCCGACCTGCATAACCTGGTGCCAAGCATCGGCGAGGTGAATGGCGACCGTAGCAACTTCAGCTTCGGCTGGTTGCCAGAACAGCATGGCCAGTATGGTTCGTGCCTGACCCAGGTCGACTTCAAGGCGAAGAAGGTGATGCCGCGCCCGTCGATCCGCGGGATGATCGCGCGCACCTATTTCTATATGAGCAAGCAGTACAACCTCAAACTGTCCAAGCAGGACCGCCAGTTGTACGAAGCGTGGAACAAGACCTATCCGCCGCAAGCCTGGGAACGCCAGCGTAACCAGCGGGTAGCGTGCGTCATGGGCCACGGCAACGAGTTCGTAGGCCCGGTCAATCTCAACGCTTGCGGCTAACGCTCAGGTCAGCGTCTGCAAATAGGCGCTGGCCTGCTGATAGCGCTGCAAACGGGCCAGGTCTTCCGGGCCTGGCAGCGGGATTCGCGAGAGGTCGCTGTTGTCCGCCAGGTCCGCCAGCTTCACCACCCGCGCCAGCGGGTCGCTGCCCAGACGAAACACGAACGCCTCGTAGCTCTCGTCGCCACGCCGACTCAAGGCCTGTACTGCCGCGAGAATCTTCAGGTTGAAGCCGGCGCGGGCCAGGTCCGCGAGGCTGGTAGTGGAGTCTTCCAGTACGTCATGCAACACCGCGACAATCCGTTGTTCAGGCGTGCAGACCCGCATCATCACCCGCAGAGGATGCAGAATATAGGCGCTGCCGCCCTTGTCCTGCTGTCCTTCGTGGGCCTTGGTGGCCACCGCAATGGCGCGCTCCAGCGTGGACATAGGCAACCTCCTCTCAACGCTCGCGTCGTCGCAGACGCGCCATGCTCGTGGCGTTGCTGAAGCGCCAACACCTAGAGCATAGCTGCGCCTGCGCTGCCCTGCCCGGGCAGCGGCGCAGGCCCTGGCTAGCGGACGGCGTCGTGCTGGATCACCACCGAGTCGATGCCCAGGCGCGCCATCACATCGGCCTTCTGCGCGTCGGCGGCGGCTTTGTCCGGGAACGGCCCCAGCAGCACCACCGGCTTGCCGTCGCGCTTGATCACGCTGGAGGGAATCTGTTTCTCGATCAGGCGTGCGGTAGTGTCGCTGACGGCGCCCATGTTCGCGCCCTGGATGATTTCCACGTCCCAGCCTTGCGCCGCCGGCTGCTCGGCAAGGGCATCGGCACGCCGCTGCAACTCGGCCCCCCCGCAGATTTCGCGGATACGCATGAGCTCGGCAGGACTCTGGTCGATGATGATCTCGTAGGTGGCGTCTTTTTTGATCGCCACGTAGCTGCGGTAGGACTCGAAGGCACCGCTGGCGTCTTTGCCACGGAACTGGCCGCAGATGGTGCCCTGCTCGCTGATCCGCACGTTGGCGAACTTGGCGGTTTTAGGGTTCTGCAGGTGCTCGGCAACCTGTTTGTGGACTTGCTCGACTTCGTTTTCGCAGCCTGCCAGGGCCAGCACTGCCATCACTACCGCAATTTTGCGCACGCGCCTATCTCCTGATTTCAAGCGGCGGATTCTAGCATCTGGGGACGTGAGCGACATTCAAACAAGATGTAACGAATTACGCAGAGGTGCCCATTTCCCGGTGGCCGCCGGCTCACACATAAAGCCCTATTCGATGACACAATCCACGGTGTATACCCCGCCCTCCTGCTGCAGCCCATGCACATCGGCCACGAACCCCGCAAAGCCAGTGTCGAAGGCCCGGGCAAACGCCAGGTAGTCGATGATCGCGCGGGTCGCCTCGGTAAAGCGCTCCCCCGGCATGATCAGTGGAATGCCTGGCGGATACGGCACCAGCATCACCGCCGCGACCCGCCCCAGCAACTGCTCGATCGGCACCGCCTCGACCTCGCCGCGCACCAGCTTGTCATACGCATCGCCGGGCTTCATCACCACCTCCGGCAAGCACGCATACAAACATTTGAGCTGCTTGGCTGTGGCATTGCTGCGGTAGCAGCCGTGCAGTTGGTCGCACAAATCCCGCAACCCGAGGCCCTGATAGCGCACCGGATCAACCTGCGCCACACACGGCAGGCTCTGCACCAGAGCAGTGTTGGCGTCGTAGTTGCGCTTGAACTCCAGTAACTCGGTCAACAACGTGCTCCACTTGCCCTTGGTGATACCCATGGAGAACAGCACCAGGAACGAATACAGCCCGGTCTTCTCCACCACCAGGCCGCGCTCCCAGAGAAACCGGCTCACCACCGCCGCCGGAATTCCCGTTTCACCAAGGCTGCCACCTGCCGCAAGCCCCGGCATCACCAGGGTCACCTTGATCGGGTCGAGCACTACGTAGTCCTCGGCCAACTCACCAAAGCCATGCCATTGCGCCGAAGGCTGCAGTAACCAGTCTTCGGTCGCCGTGCGCTGCACGCCCTCCACCTGCGGCGGCTGCCAGATGCTGAACCACCAGTCGTGCGGGGCGATGTGCTCGCGCAGGTTGGCCAGCGCCCGGCGGAAACTCAGCGCCTCGTCGAACATCTCCTGCATCAGCGAGCGCCCGGCCGGACCTTCCATCATCGCCGAGGACACGTCCAGCGAAGCGAGGATGCTGTACTGCGGCGACGTCGAGATGTGCATCATGAACGCTTCGTTGAAACGGTCGCGATCCAACTGCCGCGCGCCGCCATCCTGCACATGGATCATCGACGCCTGACTGAATGCCGCCAGCAACTTGTGCGTGGAGTGCGTGCTGAACACCAGCGGGCTGTCGGCGCTGCGTGAAGTACCCATGGCGTAACGCCCGGCAAAGAACTCATGAAACGCCGCATAGGCATACCAGGCCTCGTCGAAGTGCAGCACCTCCACGCTGTTGCCCAGCATCTGTTTGATCAGCTCGGCGTTGTAGCACAAGCCGTCATAGGTGGAGTTGGTGACCACCGCCAGCTTTACTTTCGGCGGCCGCCCCCTGGCCAGCGGATTCGCCGCCAGCTTGGCCTGGATCGACTCGCGGCTGAACTCGCTCAGCGGAATCGGCCCGATGATCCCCAGTTCATTGCGCTCGGGGCACAGGTACAGCGGAATCGCCCCGGTCATGATGATCGCGTGCAACACCGACTTGTGGCAGTTGCGATCCACCAGCACCAGGTCGTCACGACCCACCATCGAATGCCAGACGATCTTGTTCGCGGTGGAGGTGCCGTTGATCACGAAGAAGGTGTGGTCGGCACCAAAGTTCTTCGCCGCGCGCGCTTCGGCTGCCGCCAGCGGGCCGGTGTGGTCGAGCAATGAGCCCAGCTCAGGAACCGAGACCGAGAGATCGGAACGCAAGGTGTTCTCGCCAAAGAACTGATGAAACGCCTGGCCTACCGGACTCTTGTGATAGGCCACCCCGCCGCCATGCCCCGGCGTATGCCAGGAATAGTTGGACTGCGCCGTGTGCTGGACCAAGGCGCGGAAAAAGGGCGGCAATAGACCATCGAGGTAGCCGTGCGCAGCGCGCGCCACCTGCCGGGCCAGGAACGGCACGGTGTCTTCGAACAGATAAAGGATGCCGCGCAACTGGTTCAGCTCGCTCATCGCCTCGGCCGGAGCGTTTTCCAGGGTGACCTGTTCGCCCAGGGCAAAGATCGGCAAGTGCGGGGCGCGCAACCGTGCCAGACGGATCAGCTCGACCATGTTCTGCAACAGGTGGGTATTTTCGCCGGCGCCCTCGGCAGCAATCAGCATGCACGCCAGGCCATGGTGGGTGGCAGCGACCAGTCGGCCCTCGGCATAATCCACCGCCGATAACAGGCTGAAACCGTCCTGGGCGAGCTCCTGGGCAATACCGCGCACGCGGTCGCCCGCTACGCTATCGACTTTGATGTCGCGGTGAACGATGAGAATGGGGAACTTGAGGTCCTTGTACATAAGTGACAGCACCTTCCGAACGGCAGACTCTGGGGCCTTTGTGTTCAGGGTAGAAGGTTGCTGTCACCACGCCGGGTGAATTGCCTCAGCCAGCGTCGTTCAACTGCTGCCAGAGTGCCGGGCCACCGGCAGACTTGGCCACTGCCTCCAGCCGCGCGACATGCGCTTCAAGCTCCAGCGCATCGGCCAGAATGATCCGGCCAGGCTGGCGCGACGCTGGCAGACGGCGAATTTCGCTGCCCTGATGACGCTTGCCATCCCCTTCGCCTTCGCCATTGCCGGCCAGCGACAGGCTGGTCTGGCCACCGGTCATGCTCAGGAAGACGTCGGCCAGCAACTCGGAGTCGAGCAAGGCGCCGTGCAGTTCGCGGCCGGAGTTGTCGACACCGTAACGCTTGCACAAGGCATCCAGGCTGTTGCGCTGACCCGGGTGACGCTCACGAGCCATCAGCAGGGTATCGAGAATCTCGCAATGCTGCGAAATGTCGGCCCGCTCATGTTGGCCGAGCAAGGCGAATTCGTTGTTGATGAAGCCAACGTCGAACGCCGCGTTGTGGATGATCAGCCGCGCGCCCTGGATGAACTCGAAGAACTCATCGGCGACTTCGGCGAAGCGTGGCTTGTCGACCAGAAATTCGTTGGTGATACCGTGAACGCCGATGGCGCCCTCGTCACTCTCGCGATCCGGTTGCAGGTAAACGTGAAAGTTACGCCCGGTGAAGCGTCGGCCCATCAGCTCGACACAGCCGATCTCGACAATCCGGTGGCCGTCGGTGACCGGCATACCGGTGGTTTCGGTATCCAGCACCACCGTTCGGTTGTTTTGCATCTCCACGCCGGTGATCTCCTGCCGCGTACAGCTTGAACATTGAAAGCGGAGAATTTTACCTCAACCGGCTCGGGATAGGGGGATTCAGCGCATGCACCTCAGCGCTGCTTGCGCAGGTCGTCGACGCCACGATTGGCCAACTGGTCGGCACGCTCGTTACCGGCATGGCCAATGTGCCCGCGCACCCACTTCCAGGTGACCTTGTGGCGGTTGACCTGCTCGTCGAGTTGCTGCCACAGGTCGGCATTCTTTACCGGCTCCTTGGCGGCGGTTTTCCAGCCGCGCTTCTTCCAGTTGGTCATCCACTCGGTGATGCCCTTCATTACATACTGCGAGTCGGTGACCAGCAGCACTTCGCACTCGCGCTTGAGCGCTTCCAGGCCCTTGATCGCGGCCATCAGCTCCATGCGATTGTTGGTGGTATCGCGCTCGCCGCCCCACAGTTCCTTTTCCACGCCCTTGCAAACCAGCAAGGCGCCCCAGCCGCCCAGGCCGGGGTTGCCCTTGCAGGCGCCATCGGTGTAAAGCTCGACGCTATCGCTCATGTACAGCCTTATTCTTCAGTAAAGGGTCTGCCTTCGGGATGCGGCGCGCGCCGGTTGACCTTGGCCATCGGCAGCGGCAGCAGCTTGCCCATCGGTTCGCGGCGCGCCAGGCGCAACGGCCGCAGGCCAACCACCATCTTGCGTGCCACCAGCAGGTAGACACCGCCACCGGCACCTTGCCAGCGCCCGGCGAACCGCTCCCAGCCGGCCAGGCGAGACTGCCAGGCGGGCGAGGCAAGCGGCGGACGATAGCACCCGAAGCGGCGTTTCTCCAGCGCGAAGCCGAGCAGGTTGAGCCAGTCACCAACCCGCGATGGCGAGATGCAGCGTGCCTTGCGCAGGCCGCTGCGGGTAAACAGCCGGCGCAGGCCCCAGCTGCTCCACGGGTTAATGCCGACGATCAGCAGGTGCCCACCGGGGCGCACGCTGCTGGCCGCCTCGCGCAGCAGGCCATGCGGCGACAGGCTGAAGTCCAGGCCATGCTGCAGCACCACGACGTCGGCGGCGTGTTCGCTCAACGGCCAGGCCTGCTCTTCGCAGACGATCTCCACTCCCGGCAGCGGCGCCCCCAGGCGCACGTTGCGCTGGACCTGCGGCGCGGTGGGCGGCGCCTCGGCGCAAGGCCCGTAATGCACCAGGTAACCACCGAAGTAGCGCCCCAGTTCTTCTTCCAGCAAGCGCTGCTCCTCTTCGAGCAGCAACTGGCCCAGCGGGCCGGCGAACCAGTCGCGCGCCTGGCTGATCAGTTCAAGCCACTGCGGATCGGCCTGGGCGAAGGCTTGATCGGTCATTGCAGTCTCCCGTGAAGGTTCTCGACGAACCGCATAGCTACTAAGATGCACCCATGTCCACCATTTGGCGAATCGCACCATGATACAGATCGATGCCCTGCCCGCTTTCACCGACAATTACATCTGGTTGTTGCAAGACACCGACAACCAGCGCTGTGCGGTGGTCGATCCGGGCGATGCGGCACCGGTGCTGGCCTGGCTCGAACGTCATCCGGGCTGGCACTTGAGCGACATCCTGGTGACCCACCATCACCACGACCACGTCGGCGGTGTCGAGCAGCTCAAGGCTAAAACCGGCGCGCGCATCTGCGGTCCGGCCAACGAGCGCATCCCTGCCCGTGACCTGGCCCTGGACGACGGCGCCCAGGTCGAGCTGCTGGGCCTGACCTTCCAGGTGCTGGCGGTACCCGGTCACACCCTGGGGCATATCGCCTATTACTGCGGCGAGCAGCCTACCCCGCTGCTGTTCTGCGGCGACACGCTGTTCGCCGCCGGTTGCGGCCGTTTGTTCGAAGGCACCCCGGAGCAGATGCACCATTCGCTGGAGCGTCTGGCCGCGCTGCCGGCGGCGACGCTGGTGTACTGCACCCACGAATACACCCTGAGCAACCTACGTTTTGCCCGCGCAGTGGAACCGCACAACCCGCACATTGCCCAGCGCTTCGACGAAGTTACCCAATTGCGCGCGCAGGATCGCATCACGTTGCCTTCCAACCTGGCGCTGGAGAAGCTCACCAACCCCTTCCTGCGCACCGGCGAAACATCCGTTAAAGAAAAAGCAGACGAACGGACCGGCCACCTAAACCCTACTCAAAGTGCTGTTTTTGCAGGGCTACGCGCTTGGAAAGATACGTTCTAAACAGCCTCGGCTAGGTACGCAAAGTTCTGAAAGGTTGACCAAGGGGGGGCCACTTTCTAGAATCGCCCGACATTTTTGCCCGGAACTTTGTCCTAGCCAATGTCGTCTCCTAGCCGCAGAACCTTCAATTCCGTCGCCCTGACGCGTCTGGCCCAAGCCACCGCGCTGGCCCTGGCAGCCACCTTGGTGGGCTGCCAGAGCACCCGTCAGATCGACGAATCCGAGAGCGTTCGCGCGCACAACAGCCAGGCGCGGATCAAGCACAAGCCAGTCTTCGTCAAGGCAGCACCGGCAGAAGAACAGGCACCTCAGGATGTCTGGGAGCGCATGCGCCAGGGCTTCCAGTTGCAGGATGGCATCGCGGTCAACCCGCGCATCGAACAGCAACGCCTGTGGTTCGCCAGCAACCCTTCGTTCCTCGAAGGCGCCGGCGATCGCGGCAGCCTGTACATCCACTACATCGTCGAGCGCCTTGAAGAACGCGACATGCCGCTGGAACTGGCACTGTTGCCAGCCATCGAGAGTGCCTACAACCCGATGGCCTACTCACGGGCCCATGCGGTGGGCCTGTGGCAGTTCATCCCATCCACCGGGCGCTACTTCAACCTGCGGCAAACCCGCTTCTACGATGGCCGTCGCGATATCACCGCGTCGACCAACGCTGCGCTGGACTACCTGACCCGCCTGCACGACATGTTCAACGGCGACTGGTTGCTGGCCCTGGCTGCTTACAACGCCGGCGAAGGCACGGTCAGCCGGGCCATCGAGCGCAACGAGCGCCTCGGCCTGCCAACCGACTACTGGAACCTGCCGCTGCCACAGGAAACCCGCGACTACGTGCCCAAGCTGCTGGCCCTGTCGCAGGTGGTGTTGACCCCGCAGGCCTACGGCGTGAACCTCAACCCGATCGCCAACGAACCGTACTTCGAAGTGGTCGAGATCAAGGACCGCCTCGATCTGTCGCGCGTCGCCGCACTGGCCGAAATCGACGAAGACGAACTGTTCCAGCTCAACCCGGCGTTCAAGAAGCGCATGACCGTCGACGGCCCGCAGCAACTGCTGGTGCCGACGGCCAAGGCGCAGTTGCTGTCCGCCAGCCTGTCGAACATGAAGCCGGAAGAGCTGCTCAGCCTGCAGCCGAAAAAGGCCGTGTTCGAAGCGGCCCTGGCCGAGGCCAGCCCAGACGCCGTGCGCAACAGCCGCTACCGGGTCAAGCGTGGCGACAACCTCGGCAGCATTGCCAAGGCCAACAAGGTCAGCGTTAGTGACCTGAAGCGCTGGAACAAGCTGTCCGGGCACGGTCTCAAGGTCGGCCAGACCCTGGTCATGCAAAGCGCAAAGCCGGCAGCCTCGGCCGTCGCCAGCAACAAGCAGAAGTCCACCCAGTACAAGGTCAAGAAAGGCGACTCGCTGTACCTGGTAGCCAAGCGTTTCAACGTTGAAATGCAGCACCTCAAGCGCTGGAATCCACGCAGTGGCCAGGCGCTGAAGCCCGGGCAGACGCTGACCGTCTACCTGCCGCACTAAATTCGCCGCGCCGGCATGCGTGCCGGCGCCGCGAACCGGTCAAGACGGCCCTTTTTCCTGCCGATACAAGCTGTTACTGTAGCCGCCACAAAGCCCAAGCCTGGATCGGATTGCCGACTTGATACGTCCCCTCCTGTTGCTGTCATTCAGCCTGGCCTTGAGCTTTCCCGCGGGCGCAACAATCAGCGAAAGTCACGGTTACGCCCAGTTCGGCACGCTCAAGTATCCAGCCAAATTCACCCACTTCGATTGGGTCAACCCGCAAGCACCGAAAGGTGGCACCTTGCGCGCCATGGCATTCGGCACCTTCGATACGCTCAACCCCTACACGTTCAAGGGCACCAGCCCGGTGACCACGCCGAATTTCCTGCAATACGGCGTGAACGAGCTGAACGAAACCCTGATGGTCGGCACCGGCCAGTACGACCCCTCGGGCGATGAGCCCACCTCCAGCTACGGACTGATAGCTCGCTCGGTGGAATACAGCGAAGACCGCAGCTGGGTGGTGTTCAACCTGCGCCCGGAAGCACGCTTCCATGATGGCCGACCGATCACCGCCGCCGATGTGGCGTTTTCCTATCGCACGCTGCTCAAGGAAGGTCACCCGATCTACCGCACCAACCTGCAGGAAGTGAAACGGGTCGACATCCTCAATGCCAAACGTATCCGCTTCGTGTTCAAGCGTGCCGGCAACCCGCTGCTGATCCTGCGCCTGGGCGAGATGCCGGTACTGCCGGCGCACTACTGGAGAAACCGCGACTTCCAGGCCACCACCTTCGAGCCGCCGCTGGGCAGCGGACCGTACCGCATCGCCCAGGTTCAGCCGGGCCGCCGCCTGGTGTTCGAACGGGTCAAGGACTGGTGGGGCAAGGACCTGCCGGTAAACGCCGGCAAGTACAACATCGACCGTGTCGAGTACGAGTTCTACCGCGACGCCGATGTCGCCTTCGAGGCGTTCAAGGCCGGCGAGTTCGACATCTATATCGAGCACCAGGCGAAGAACTGGGCCAACGGCTACACCTTCCCGGCCGTGCGCCGTGGCGAGGTGATCAAGGCGCAGATCCCGCACAAGATTCCGACCCAGACCCAGGGCCTGTTCATGAACAGCCGCCGCGCCGCCTTCGCCGATGTGCGGGTGCGCCAGGCGCTGGGGCTGATGCTGGACTTCGAATGGACCAACCGTGCGCTGTTCAGCGGCGCCTACCAGCGCGCCACCAGCTACTATCCGAACAGCGAGTTCGCCGCCAGCGGGGTGCCGCTGGGCAAGGAATGGCTGTTGCTGGCGCCCTACCGCGAGCAACTGCCGGCCAACCTGTTCAGCCAGCCCTACAGCGTGAGCCACACCGATGGTCGCGGCATCGGCCGGGACAACCTGCGGCGCGCCCTGGAACTGCTCTCCCAGGCCGGCTGGAAGCTCTCTGGGCAACGCCTGCAGAACAGCACCGGACAGCCACTGAAGATCGAACTGCTGCTGGTCAATCCGAACCTGGAGCGCATCCTGCAACCTTACGTCGAAAATCTGGCCAGCATCGGCATCGATGCGCGCTTGCGCACTGTGGACCGCGCCCAGTACAAACAACGGCTCGATCAGTTCGACTTCGACATGATCCTGATGACCCTCAACCAGACGCTCAGCCCGGGTCTTGAGCAATGGCTGTATTTCCATTCGAGCCAGGCCACAACCAAGGGCAGCAAGAACTACGCTGGGGTCAGGAGCCCGGTGGTCGACCACCTGCTCGAAGCCCTGCTCGGCGCGCAGAGCCGCGACGACCAGGTGGCGGCGGCCCGCGCCCTGGACCGCGTCCTGCTATGGCAGCACTACATGATTCCCAACTGGTATCTCGACTATCACCGCCTGGCCTACCGCAAGCGGTTGGCCTTCGTCACCACGCCGCCCTATACGCTGGGGCTCAATAGCTGGTGGCTCAAGCCTTCGGAGAACGCCCAATGATGCCATTGCCTCGCTTGCGCCTGATCGCTGGCGGCCTGTTGCTGGCGAGTCTGAGCCTGCCGGCCCTGGCCGCGCCGGAACACGCTGTGACGCTGTACAACGAAGCACCGAAATACCCGGCCAACTTCAAGCATTTCGAGTACGTGAACCCCGATGCGCCCAAAGGCGGGACCTTCCGCCAGAACGGCTTCGGCGGTTTCGACAGCCTCAACCCGTTTATCAGCAAGGGCGTGCCGGCCGACAACATCGAGCTGATCTACGACACCCTGGCCCGGGCCAGCCTGGATGAGCCATTCACCGAATACGGCCTGATTGCCAAGCAGATCGAAAAGGCACCGGACAACAGCTGGGTACGCTTCTACCTGCGTCCCGAGGCACGCTTCCAGGATGGCCATCCGGTTCGCGCCGACGACGTGGTGTTCACCTTCAATACCCTGATCAAAAGTGGCGCCCCACTCTACCGCGGCTATTATGCCGACGTTGCCGAAGCGGTCGCCGAAGACCCGCTGCGCGTGCTGTTCAAGTTCAAGCACAACAACAATCGCGAGCTGCCGCTGATCCTCGGCCAGTTACCAGTGCTGCCCAAGCACTGGTGGGAAGGCCGCGACTTCACCCGCGGCAATCTGGAAATCCCGCTCGGCAGCGGCCCGTACAAGGTTACCGAGGTCAAGCCGGGGCGCTCGATCCGCCTGGAGCGCGACAAGCAGTACTGGGGCAAGGACCTGCCGATCAACCGCGGTTTCTACAATTTCGACGTGATGACCGTCGACTACTACCGCGACAACACCGTCGCCCTCGAGGCATTCAAGGCCGGGCAGTTCGACTACTGGCTCGAAACCAGCGCGAAGAACTGGGCGACGGCCTATAACACCCCGGCAGTACGCGAGGGCCGCCTGATCCGCGAGGAGATTCGCAACGGCACCCCTACCGGCATGCAAGGCTTCGTCTTCAACCTGCGCCGCCCAGTGTTCCAGGATGTGCGCGTGCGTCAGGCGCTGAGCCTGCTGCTGGACTTCGAATGGACCAACAAGCAGCTGTTCAACGGGGCCTATTTGCGCACCGGCAGCTACTTCGAAAACTCCGACATGGCGGCCAAGGGCCTGCCCAGCGCCAATGAGCTGAAGATCCTCGAACCGCTGCGCGGCAAGATTCCCGAGCAGGTCTTTAGCAGCGTCTTCAGCAACCCGGTCACCGACGGCAGCGGGATGCTCCGCGAGCAGCAGCGTCAGGCCTACAAGCTGTTGCAGGAAGCCGGTTACAGCATCAAGGACGACAAGATGGTAGATGCCCAGGGCAAACCGCTGACCATCGAGTTCCTGCTGGCACAGACCGAGTTCGAGCGCGTCCTGCTGCCCTACAAGCGCAACCTCGCCGACCTCGGCATCACCCTGAACATCCGCCGGGTCGACGTCGCCGAATACATCAATCGCCTGCGCTCGCGCGACTTCGACATGGTGGTCGGCGGCTTCCCGCAATCCAATTCGCCGGGCAACGAGCAGCGCGAGTTCTGGCAGTCGAGCAGCGCCGACAATCCCGGCAGCCGCAACTTCATGGGGCTCAAGGATCCGGCGGTCGACAGCCTGGTCGAGGGCCTGATCAACGCCGACTCGCGCCAGAGCCTGATCGACCACACCCGCGCACTCGACCGCGTGCTGCTGTGGGGTTACTACGTGGTGCCGAACTGGCACATCAAGACCTGGCGCGTCGGCTACTGGAACCACATCGGTCACCCGCAGACGCCGCCCAAATACGACATCGGCATCAACACCTGGTGGATCAAGCCCGACGTGACCCCGGCAACCCCGCTAGCGCCGAGCGACGCCGCCGCACCGGGCGAGGGGCAGTAGCATGCTGGCTTATATCCTGCGGCGCCTGCTGCTGATTATCCCGACCCTGTTCGGCATCCTGATCATCAACTTCGTGATCATCCAGGCCGCCCCCGGTGGCCCGGTAGAACAGATGATCGCCAAGCTCGAAGGCTTCGACGGCGCCACCAGCCGCATCGCCGGCGGCGGCGCCGAGGTCTCGGTGGCCGGCTCCAACTACCGTGGTGCACAAGGCCTGGACCCGGCCCTGATCAAGGAAATCGAGCAGATGTACGGCTTCGACAAGTCGGCGCCGGAACGCTTGTGGATCATGATCAAGAACTACGCCAGCCTCGACTTCGGCGACAGCTTCTTCCGCGACGCCAAGGTCATCGACCTGATCATCGAGAAGATGCCGGTATCGATCTCCCTGGGCTTGTGGAGCACGCTGATCATGTACCTGGTATCGATCCCGCTGGGGATCGCCAAGGCCACCCGCCACGGCAGCCCTTTCGACGTCTGGACCAGCTCGGCGATCATCGTTGGCTATGCGATTCCGGCGTTCCTGTTCGCCATCCTGCTGATCGTGGTGTTCGCCGGCGGCAGCTACCTCGACTGGTTCCCACTGCGTGGCCTGACCTCGAACAACTTCGACGAGCTGAGCACCGCCGGCAAGATCCTCGATTACTTCTGGCACCTGGCACTGCCGGTCACGGCACTGGTCATCGGCAACTTCGCGACCATGACCCTGCTGACCAAGAACAGCTTCCTCGACGAGATCAACAAACAGTACGTGATCACCGCCAAGGCCAAGGGCCTGAGCCGCAATCGCGTGCTCTACGGCCATGTGTTCCGCAACGCCATGCTCCTGGTGATCGCCGGTTTCCCGTCGGCGTTCATCGGCATCTTCTTCACCGGCTCGCTGCTGGTGGAGGTGATTTTCTCGCTCGACGGCCTCGGCCTGATGAGCTTCGAAGCCGCGATCAACCGCGACTACCCGGTGGTCTTCGGCACCCTGTTCATCTTTACCCTGCTCGGGCTGGTGGTGAAGCTGATCGGCGACCTGACCTACACCCTGGTCGATCCACGGATCGACTTCGAAAGCCGGGAGCAATGACATGGCCCTCTCTCCGCTCAATCGACGCCGTTTCGAACGCTTCAAGGCCAACCGCCGCGGCTGGTGGTCGCTGTGGCTGTTCCTGATCCTGTTCGGCCTGAGCCTGGGTGCCGAGCTGATCGCCAACGACAAGCCGCTGGCCGTGCGCTACGACGGCGAATGGTACTTCCCGGTACTCAAGCGCTACCCGGAGACCACGTTCGGTGGCGAGTTCCCGCTGGAAGCCAACTACAAGAGCCCATATATCCGCGAACTGCTGGCGCAGAAGGATGGCTGGGTACTCTGGGCACCGATCCCGTTCAGTTACCAGAGCATCAACTACGACCTGAAGGTGCCGGCACCCGCGCCACCCTCGGCACAAAACTGGCTGGGCACCGACGACCAGGGCCGCGACGTGCTCGCACGGGTGATCTACGGCTTCCGCGTGTCAGTCCTGTTCGCCCTCACCCTGACCATCCTCAGCTCGATCATCGGCGTGGTCGCCGGCGCTCTGCAGGGCTTCTATGGCGGCTGGGTCGACCTGCTCGGCCAACGCTTCCTGGAGATCTGGTCGGGGCTGCCGGTACTCTACCTGCTGATTATCCTTGCCAGCTTCGTCCAGCCGAACTTCTGGTGGCTGCTGGGGATCATGCTGCTGTTCTCCTGGATGAGCCTGGTCGACGTGGTGCGCGCCGAGTTCCTTCGTGGGCGCAACCTCGAATACGTGCGTGCCGCGCGCGCGTTGGGCATGCAGAACGGCGCGATCATGTTCCGTCACATCCTGCCCAACGCCATGGTCTCGACCATGACCTTCATGCCGTTCATTCTCACCGGCGCCATCGGCACCCTGACCGCGCTGGACTTCCTCGGCTTTGGCCTGCCGCCCGGCGCGCCGTCGCTGGGCGAACTGGTGGCCCAGGGCAAGTCCAACCTGCAGGCGCCCTGGCTGGGCATCAGCGCCTTCGCCGTACTGGCGGTGATGCTGAGCCTGCTGGTGTTCATCGGCGAGTCCGCCCGCGATGCCTTCGACCCGAGGAAATAACATGAGTCAGGACACCTTGATCGAAGTACGCGACCTGTCCGTCGAATTCGTCACCGGCGATCAACAACAGCGGGTGGTCGAAGGCATCAGTTTCGACATCCGCCGTGGCGAAACCCTGGCCCTGGTTGGCGAGAGCGGTTCCGGCAAGTCGGTGACCGCCCACTCGATCCTGCGCCTGCTGCCCTATCCGCTGGCCCGGCACCCGTCGGGGAGCATCCGCTACGACGGCAAGGACCTGCTGAACCTGGACGAGAAACAGATGCGCCACATTCGTGGCAACCGCATCGCGATGATCTTCCAGGAGCCGATGACCTCGCTAAACCCGCTGCACAGCATCGAAAAGCAGATCAACGAGATCCTCATGCTGCACAAGGGCCTGCGCGGCAAGGCGGCCACCGCACGCACCCTGGAGCTGCTGGAACTGGTCGGCATCCCTGACCCGGTCAAACGCCTCAAGGCCCTGCCCCACGAGCTGTCCGGCGGCCAGCGGCAGCGGGTAATGATCGCCATGGCCCTGGCCAACGAGCCCGAGCTGTTGATTGCCGACGAGCCGACCACCGCGCTGGACGTGACCGTACAGCTGAAAATCCTCGAATTGCTCAAGCAATTACAGGCCCGCCTGGGCATGGCGTTGCTACTGATCAGTCACGATTTGAACCTGGTGAAAAGAATTGCCCACCGTGTATGTGTCATGCAGCGCGGTTGCATCGTCGAACAGGCGTCGTGCGAGGAATTGTTCCGCGCTCCACAGCATCCGTATACGCAAATGCTGCTCGGCGCCGAACCCAGCGGCAAGCCCGCCCATAACCCGGTGGGGCCGCCGCTGCTTGAAGTCGAGGACCTGCGCGTCTGGTTCCCGATCAAGAAAGGCCTGCTGCGGCGTACGGTCGATCACGTCAAGGCTGTGGACGGCATCAACTTCAGCCTGCCCCAGGGCCAGACCCTGGGCATCGTCGGCGAAAGTGGTTCCGGCAAGTCCACCCTGGGCCTGGCGATTCTGCGGCTGATTGGCAGCCAGGGTGCGATTCGTTTCCAGGGCAAGCCGCTGGAGTCGCTATCGCAGCAGCAGGTTCGCCCGCTGCGACGGCAGATGCAGGTGGTGTTTCAGGACCCGTTTGGCAGCCTGAGCCCGCGCATGTGCGTGAGCGACATCGTCGGCGAAGGGTTGCGCATTCATCGGATTGGCACGGAGGCGGAGCAGGAACAGGCGATCATGGAGGCACTCAAGGAAGTAGGACTGGATCCGCAGACCCGGCACCGCTACCCTCATGAGTTCTCCGGAGGCCAGCGACAACGTATCGCCATTGCCCGGGCACTGGTATTGAAACCGGCGCTGATACTGCTGGACGAGCCCACTTCGGCGCTCGACCGGACCGTTCAGCGCCAGGTGGTGGAACTGCTGCGTACGCTGCAGACCAAGTACAACCTGACTTACTTGTTCATCAGCCACGATCTGGCGGTGGTCAAGGCGCTAAGCCACCAACTGATGGTGGTCAAGCATGGCCAGGTGGTTGAACAAGGTCCGGCGGCGGGTATTTTCACCGCCCCGCAACATCCCTATACACAGCAGCTGCTGGAAGCCGCATTTTTGGCCCCCACAGCTGTCGATTAACCTGAAGAGGAACAACACATGGGTTTTCTCGCCGGTAAGCGCGTACTGATCGTCGGTGTCGCAAGCAAACTGTCCATCGCATCCGGTATCGCTGCCGCCATGCATCGCGAGGGTGCAGAACTTGCCTTCACCTACCAGAACGAAAAGCTCAAGGGCCGCGTCGAAGACTTCGCCGCTGGCTGGGGCTCCAGCCCTGAGCTGTGCTTCCCTTGTGACGTCGCCAGCGACGAAGAAATCGCCAAGGTCTTCGAAGAACTGAGCAAGAAGTGGGACGGCCTGGATTGCATCGTGCACTCTGTAGGCTTCGCCCCGGGTGACCAACTGGACGGTGACTTCACCGACGCTACCACCCGTGAAGGTTTCAAGATCGCCCACGACATCAGCGCCTACAGCTTCGTGGCCCTGGCCAAGGCCGGTCGCGGCATGATGAAAGGCCGCAATGGCAGCCTGCTGACCCTGTCGTACCTGGGTGCCGAGCGCACCATGCCGAACTACAACGTGATGGGCATGGCCAAGGCCAGCCTGGAAGCCGGCGTACGCTACCTGGCTCGCAGCCTGGGCCCTGAAGGCACCCGCGTGAACGCTGTTTCCGCTGGCCCGATCCGCACCCTGGCAGCTTCCGGCATCAAGAACTTCCGCAAGATGCTCGACGCCAACGAAGCGCAAACCCCGCTGCGTCGCAACGTCACCATCGACGAAGTCGGCAACGCTGGCGCCTTCCTCTGCTCCGACCTGGCCTCGGGCGTGAGCGGTGAAATCATGTACGTGGACGGTGGCTTCAACACTACCGCCATGGGCGACCTGACCGAGTAAGTGGTCCGGTGATGGGAAAAAGGCCGCTGATGCGGCCTTTTTCTTTGCCTGCAGGACCCAGCAGGCTCGCACAGAACAAACAAAAAAGGCCGCATCAGCGGCCTTTTCTGTTCAAAGCGACACCCCTCAGTAACGAGTGATATCCGCCTTCGCTTCCAACTGCTTGCGGTACGCCGCGAAGTCCTGCTGGCCAGCACGCGAAGCGAGGAAGCGACGGTAGGCCGCCTTCTCTTCGTCGCTGGCCGCAGCGCCTTCGTTGACGCCGTTCAGGCGCAGAACAACAACGCTACCGTCGGCCAGGGTCACACTGCCGTAGGTCGGCTTGTCCTTGGCCTCAGGCTTACTCATGCGGAACAACGCCTGCAGGGCCGCCGGATCGATACCTTCCTGATTGCGGGTGACCGCTTCCTGGACATGCCAGCTCTGACCTTCCTGGCTTGCCGCCAGGGCAATCTTGCCATCGCGCAGGCCGGCAATCAGCGCTTCGCCCTTGGCTTTAGCCGTCGCCGTGGCTTGTTCCTTGGCCAGGTGCTTACGGATGCTGTCGGCGACCACGTCCAGACCCAGTTGCTCCGGCTTGCGGTGCTCCTTGGCGCGGATGACCACGACAGTTTCCGGATCCAGCTCGATCGCGGTGCTGTTGGAGCCCTCTTCCAGCACTTCGGTGCTGAAGGCGGCCTGCACCACGGCACGGTTGGCCGCTACACCGTCGCCACCTTCACGACCGAACGGTTCAGAGGTGTGCACCTTCAGACCCAGTTCCTGGGCCGGCTGGGCCAGGTCGGACGCTTCGAATGAGGAATCTTCCAGTTGCTTGGTCGCTTCGACGAAACGCTGCTCGACCTGCTGGGTTTTCAACTCACGGGTCAGCTTGTCTTTCAGGCTGGCGAAGCTCGGCACTTCAGGCGCCTGCACGTCCAGCAACTTGATCAGGTGATAGCCGTAGTCGGTACGTACCGGCGCGGAAACCTGGCCCTTGTTCAGCGCGTACAGCGCCTCTTCGAAGGTCGGATCGTAGACGCCCTGTCCGGCAAAGCCGAGGTCACCGCCGTTGTTGGCCGAACCTGGGTCCTGGGAGAACGCCTTGGCCAGTGCGGCGAAGTCTTCACCCTTGGCCAGACGCTGCTGGATCTCGTCGATGCGGGCCTTGGCCTGCGCGTCGTCCTGCTTGTCGTTGACCTCGATGAGGATGTGCGCTGCATGACGCTGCTCGGCCAGGTTGGCGATTTCTTTCTGGTACAGGGCCTGCAGCTCCTCGTCGCTGACCTTGACCTGATCGAAGAACGCCGACTTCTTCAGCTCGAGGTAGTCGATGACCACCTGATCCGGGCTCATGAATTCCTTGGCGTGCGCGTCGTAATGCGCCTTGACCTCTTCGTCGGTGACCTTGACCGCGGCCGGATCGGCCTTGAAGGTCAGCGAGGCAAAATCGCGGGTCTGCTTCTCCAGGCGGGCGAAGGCCTCAACCTGCGAGTCGGTAACAAAACCACTGCCGGCCAGGCCCGCACGCAGTTGGCCGATGAGCATTTCCTCGGCGAGCATGTCACGGAACTGCAGACGACCGTAACCCAACTGACGGATCACCTGGTCGAAGCGCTCAGGGCTGAACTTGCCGTCTACCTGGAATTCAGGCGTCTGCAGGATCACCTGGTCGAGGGCCGCTTCGGAGAAGGAGAACTTGGCATCTTGCGCACCCTGCAACAGCAGTTTGCGGTCGATCAGCCCCTTGAGTGCGGCTTCGCGCAGCATTTTTTCGTCAAGCAGCGCAGGGTCGAAATCCTTGCCCAGTTGCTGCATCAGCTGCCGACGTTGCATGTCGACTGCCTGGCTCAGCTCGTTCTGGCTGATGGTGTCGCCATTGACCTTGGCGGCATCCTGGCGATGGGTAGTAGCCTGAAAGATAGCGTCGAAGCCTGTCAGCGCCATCAGCGCGACGATGACACCGATGATGGTCTTGGCAATCCAACCTTGTGAATTGTCCCGGATATTTTGAAGCATGCTTCCCCCAGAAACGGCTGCACAAATGCAACAACCGCGGAGCGTGGGTAGAGTCCTGATAGAAGAAAGGCGCATCCGAGGATGCGCCTTCTCGTAACGTGCGTGGCAGACGGCATCGTTTGCGAAGCCCCTGCACTACGCTGTCGAGCCGGTAAACCTGGCTCGTAAGGCCGAAGCCCGAAAGAGACGACTTAGTTGACGGCTTCTTTCAGTGCCTTGCCAGCCTTGAAGCCTGGCTTCTTGGCAGCAGGGATTTCCAGGGTCTTGCCGGTTTGCGGGTTGCGGCCGGTGCGAGCTGGACGATCGGTAACGGAGAAAGTGCCGAAGCCAACCAGTACCACGGAGTCACCGGCCTTCAGGGCGCCAGTGACGGATTCGATGACTGCATCCAGCGCGCGGCCGGCAACAGCTTTCGGGATATCAGCAGAAGCGGCGATAGCGTCAATCAGTTCCGACTTGTTCACTCTAAGTCCCCTTATATCTCTATTGAGTTTGTTTCTAAGTATGTAATAAAAGCGAAGCTGGCGCTGGGTGGCCTATTGACACTTAATGCCGCTTTATAACAAGGGCCTGAAAATACTGTCAAGGAAGCCCCCCAGCCAAATGCGTACTAATGCGTGCTGATTCTTTCCTTGGAATCACCGTCGCGCTTTTCATCCTTGGCGACAATCTCCGGAGCCACATCTGGCAAGGGCTCCGGGGCGTATTGCAGCGCAATTTGGAGGACTTCGTCAATCCATTTAACAGGTTTAATCTGCAGATCCTGCTTAATATTGTCCGGAATTTCTTTCAGATCCCGCACATTCTCTTCTGGAATGATCACAGTCTTGATCCCACCACGGTGTGCTGCCAGCAGTTTCTCTTTCAAACCGCCAATCGCCAGCACCTGACCACGCAGGGTAATCTCACCGGTCATCGCCACATCGGCACGCACCGGGATCTGGGTCAACGCCGAAACCAACGCCGTGCACATGCCGATACCGGCACTTGGGCCATCCTTCGGCGTCGCCCCTTCCGGCATGTGGATGTGTGTGTCGCGCTTCTCGTGGAAGTCGAGCGGAATCCCGAGGCTGCGGGCACGGCTACGCACTACGGTCTGCGCGGCAGTGATCGACTCGACCATCACATCGCCCAGCGAGCCGGTCTTGATCAACTGGCCTTTGCCAGGGATCACTGCCGCTTCGATGGTCAGCAGCTCGCCACCCACCTGGGTCCACGCCAGGCCGGTGACCTGACCGATCTGGTCTTGCTGCTCGGCCAGGCCGTAGCGGAATTTACGCACGCCCAGGAAGTGTTCGAGCTGTTCGCCGCCAACCTTCACCGGCGCCTGCTGCTTAAGCCCGGCATGCTCCTTGACCACCTTGCGGCAGACCTTGGCAATTTGCCGCTCAAGGCTACGCACACCGGCTTCGCGGGTGTAGTAACGGATGATGTCGCGGATCGCCGAGGTGTCGATTTCCAGCTCGCCTTTCTTCAGGCCATTGGCCTTGATCTGCTTGGGCGAGAGGTACTTGACCGCAATGTTGATCTTCTCGTCCTCGGTGTAACCCGGCAGGCGGATCACTTCCATCCGGTCCAGCAGGGCTGGCGGGATATTCATCGAGTTGGAGGTGCAAAGGAACATCACGTCCGACAGGTCGTAATCGACCTCCAGGTAGTGATCGTTGAAGTTGTGGTTCTGCTCGGGATCGAGCACTTCCAGCAATGCCGATGCCGGGTCGCCACGCATGTCGCTGCCCATCTTGTCGATTTCATCGAGCAGGAACAGTGGGTTGCGTACACCCACCTTGGTCATTTTCTGAATCAGACGACCAGGCATAGAACCGATATAGGTACGCCGGTGACCGCGAATCTCGGCTTCATCACGCACGCCACCCAGGGCCATACGCACGAACTTGCGGTTGGTGGCGCTGGCAATCGACTCGGCCAGCGAGGTTTTACCCACGCCAGGCGGACCGACCAGGCAGAGTACCGGGCCACGAATTTTCTTCACACGCTTTTGTACGGCGAGGTACTCAAGGATGCGCTCCTTGACCTCTTCCAGGCCGTAATGATCGGCGTCGAGGATTTCCTCGGCCTTGGCCAGGTCCAGACGCACCTTGCTCTGCGCCTTCCACGGCACCTGAACCAACCAGTCCAGGTAGGAGCGCACTACGGTGGCTTCGGCCGACATCGGCGACATCTGCTTGAGCTTGTTCAGCTCGGCGGTAGCCTTGGCGAAGGCGTCTTTCGGCAGGCCGGCAGCATCGAGGCGCTTTTTCAGCTCTTCGACTTCGTTATGGCCTTCGTCGCTGTCGCCGAGCTCTTTCTGAATAGCCTTCATCTGCTCATTCAGGTAGTACTCGCGCTGACTGCGCTCCATCTGCTTCTTGACCCGACCACGAATACGCTTCTCGACCTGCAACAGGTCGATTTCGGCATCCAGCAGCGCCAGCACGTGTTCGACACGGGCACTGAGGTCGAGGATTTCGAGGATTTCCTGCTTCTGTTCGATCTTCAGCGCCATGTGTGCAGCCATGGTGTCGACCAGGCGGCCCGGCTCATCGATGCTGTTCAGCGACGACAGGACTTCAGCCGGGACTTTTTTGCCCAGCTGCACATATTGCTCGAATTGGGACAGCAGGCTGCGCACGAACACTTCGGATTCGCGGTCAGCGGTATCGGCTTCTTCGATCAGCACGACATCGGCACGAATGTGCCCGTCAACTTCGACAAAGCGCTCGACCGAACCACGCTGCTCACCCTCGACCAGCACCTTGACGGTGCCATCGGGCAGCTTGAGCAGTTGCAGTACGGTAGCGATGGTGCCTACGCGATACAGGGCATCTTCACCTGGATCATCATCGGCGGGATTCTTTTGAGCCAGCAGGAGGATCTGCTTCTCGCCGGTCATCGCGGCCTCAAGGGCTTCGATAGACTTCTCACGTCCCACGAACAGCGGGATAACCATGTGCGGGTAAACGACGACGTCGCGCAATGGCAAAAGAGGCAAGTCGAGGGTTGTCTTCATGATTTCGCCTCTACAGCGGCCTTATGGCCGTAAACCGATGGAAATTTGAGCGTGGAGTTAATGTGGGGGCAGCCCCATAAAAAAACAAGCGCTACGACAGGAAAAGCAAAGGGGCCCGTAGGCCCCTTGCGTTTTTACCGTCATCCCGACTCAGGCGTCAGGTGCAGCCTTGGCTTGTGGCTCGCTGTTTTCGTAAATCAACAGCGGCTGCGACGTGCCTTCGATGACGCTCTCGTCGATTACCACCTTGCTGACATCCTTCTGCGAAGGAATCTCGTACATGGTGTCGAGCAGGATGCCTTCGAGGATCGAACGCAGGCCACGCGCACCGGTTTTGCGCTCCAGGGCCTTGCGGGCCACGGATTTCAGCGCGTCGGTGCGGAACTCTAGGTCCACGCCTTCCATTTCGAACAGCTTGCCGTACTGCTTGGTCAAGGCGTTCTTCGGCTCGGTCAGAATCTGCATCAAAGCAGCTTCGTCCAGCTCGTCGAGGGTAGCCAGAACCGGCAGACGACCAACGAATTCCGGGATCAGGCCGAACTTGACCAGATCGTCCGGTTCGACTTCACGCAGCGATTCGCCAACCTTCTTGCCTTCCTGCTTGCTGCGAACTTCGGCGCTGAAGCCGATGCCGCCGCGGGTAGAACGGTTCTGAATGACCTTTTCCAGGCCAGAGAACGCACCACCGCAGATAAACAGGATATTGCGCGTATCGACCTGCAGGAACTCCTGCTGCGGATGCTTGCGGCCACCTTGCGGCGGAACCGAGGCAACCGTGCCTTCGATCAGCTTGAGCAGTGCCTGCTGTACGCCTTCACCGGACACATCGCGAGTGATCGACGGGTTGTCCGACTTACGCGAGATCTTGTCGATTTCATCGATGTAGACAATGCCCATCTGGGCCTTTTCCACGTCGTAGTCGCACTTTTGCAGCAGTTTCTGAATGATGTTCTCAACGTCTTCACCGACGTAGCCTGCTTCGGTCAGCGTGGTGGCATCGGCGATGGTGAACGGTACATTCAGCAGACGCGCCAGGGTTTCGGCAAGCAGGGTTTTACCCGAGCCCGTCGGACCGATCAGCAGGATATTACTCTTGCCGAGTTCGACGTCGTCGTTTTTCTTGTCGCGTTGGTTCAGGCGCTTGTAGTGGTTGTACACCGCTACGGCCAGGACCTTTTTCGCACGCTCCTGACCAATGACGTACTGGTCCAGGATGGCGCTGATTTCTTTCGGCGAAGGCAATTTATGCGCGCTGCTTTCGGCCTGGGCTTCCTGCACCTCCTCACGGATGATGTCATTGCACAGGTCGACGCACTCGTCGCAGATAAAGACCGAGGGGCCGGCAATCAACTTGCGCACTTCATGCTGGCTTTTGCCGCAGAAGGAGCAATAGAGCAATTTGCCGTTGTCCTCGCCGTTACGGGTGTCAGTCATTCGATCGATCCAATCCGGTAGGCTTGCAACACAAGATGAAGGCAAATGCGGGCTTTTTCAAGTCCGCAGGTGGCGGGAACGCCCCGCCCTCTGCTTTTGCGTCACTCAAGCAGTCATCTGACGCTTGTCGTAAACCGAGTCGATCAGGCCGTACTCGGCCGCGCGCTGGGCGCTCATGAAGTTGTCGCGGTTGGTGTCATGCTCGATGGTCTCCAGATCCTTGCCGGTGTGGTAGGCCAGCAGCTTGTTCAGACGCGAACGGATATCCAGGATTTCCTTGGCATGGATCTCGATGTCCGAGGCCTGCCCCTGGAAGCCGCCCAGCGGCTGGTGAATCATCACCCGCGAGTTCGGAAGGCAGTGACGCTTGCCCTTCGCACCAGCGGCGAGCAGGAACGCGCCCATGCTGCAGGCCTGGCCGATGCAGATGGTGGACACGTCCGGCTTGATGAACTGCATGGTGTCGTAGATCGACATACCGGCAGTGACCGAGCCACCTGGGGAGTTGATGTAGAGATGGATGTCCTTGTCCGGGTTTTCCGCTTCAAGGAACAGCAATTGCGCTGCTACCAGGTTGGCCATGTAATCCTCTACCGGGCCAATCAGGAAGATCACACGCTCCTTAAGCAGGCGCGAGTAGATGTCGTAGGCGCGTTCGCCACGAGCAGATTGCTCGATAACCATCGGGACCAGGCCGCCAGCGGCTTGGATGTCAGAGCTCTGCTGATAATAAGAATTGCGGGACATGTCCTGCACTCGCTCCCAAATAGTCATAGTCTTGAATACGCACAAGCCAGCTCGAAGGCTGGCTTGTGGTGTTTTCCTACGAGAGAAGGAAATCAGTCAGCGGCAGGTGCCTGAACTGGCTTGACAGCTTCTTCGTACGAGACCGATTTGTCGGTCACAGTCGCTTTCTGCAGAACAGTATCCACAACTTGTTCTTCCAGCACAACCGAACGCACTTCGTTCAGTTGCTGGTCGTTCTTGTAGTACCAGGCAACGACTTGCTCAGGCTCTTGGTAAGCCGAGGCCATTTCCTGGATCATTTCGCGAACGCGGGCTTCGTCTGGCTTCAGCTCGTTGGCCTTGACCACTTCAGCGACGATCAGACCCAGCACAACACGGCGCTTGGCTTGCTCTTCGAACAGCTCGGCCGGCAGTTGCTCAGGCTTGATGTTGCCACCGAACTGCTGAACGGCTTGAACGCGCAGGCGGTTCACTTCGTTTTCCAGCAGGGCTTTCGGCACTTCGATCGGGTTGGCAGCCAGCAGGCCGTCCATTACCTGGTTCTTCACCTTGGTTTTGATCGCCTGGCGCAGTTCACGCTCCATGTTCTTGCGAACTTCGGTGCGGAAACCTTCCAGGGTCGCTTCCTTGATACCGAACTGGCCGAAGAAGGCTTCGTTCAGCTCAGGCAGCTTAGGCTCGGAAACGCTGTTGACCTTGACGGTGAACTCAGCAGTTTTACCCGCCAGGTCCAGGTTCTGATAGTCCTCAGGGAAGGACAGGTTCAGCACGCGCTCTTCGCCAGCCTTGGCGCCCACCAGGCCTTCTTCGAAGCCAGGGATCATGCGGCCGGAACCCAGTACCAGCTGAGTACCCTGGGCGGAACCGCCAGCGAATGCTTCGCCATCGATCTTGCCAACGAAATCGATGTTCAGCTGGTCTTCGTTCTGGGCGGCACGGTCAGTGGCTTCGAAACGAACGTTCTGCTTGCGCAGCACTTCCAGCATGTTGTCCAGGTCGGCATCAGCGACGTCGGCGCTCAGGCGCTCAACGTTGATCGACTCGAAACCGGCAACGGTGAACTCAGGGAACACTTCGAAGGTGGCGACGAACTCCAGAGCACCACCTTTTTCGAACGACTTAGGCTCGACCGATGGCGCGCCAGCCGGGTTCAGCTTCTGCTCAACCACAGCTTCATAGAAGGAAGCCTGAACCAGGTCACCGAAGGCTTCCTGGCGGGCAGCGTCTTCGTAACGCTGACGGATCACGCTCATCGGCACTTTGCCAGGACGGAAGCCTGGAACCTTGGCGCGACGGGCAGTCTGCTGCAGACGCTTGTTGACTTCGGTCTCGACGCGCTCAGCCGGAACGGCGATGGTCATGCGGCGCTCGAGAGCGGAAGTATTTTCAACAGAAACTTGCATGGATATTCCTCGTTGCACAGACGTTAGCCGGCGATACCCGACTCCAGAATCAAGGGCAAGCATTCTAGTGGCTCAAACACCAGAAGTCACCCCGTTCAATTCACAGGAAAAGGCCACCGGCACATTAGAATTTCGAACAATTGCCGGACAACCGCTCAATAGGGCTGCAGCACGCATAATTCAAGGCGTTGCAGGCCTGACCAACGGACGCGGCAACTTCCCGAGCAGGCTGCCAACAGCAACACTCCACTACCGTTCGCGCCTTACGGCGCAGACTCGTCGATTTCGTTGAACTCGCAGTATTCCTGCCAGCTCAGGCCCAGCGTTTCGGCCACCTCGCGGTGAACCTCCAGGCGCAACACATGCAGCTCCTGCGGCGATTCGGCGATCAGTTGCAGCGTCAGCTCCCAGGGCTGCAGCCCCTGCTCCTGCGCAGCATCCTCGAACGCCCACTGGATCTGCTGCGCCTGTTCACGCGCGTCCAGGCCGGCAATCTCTTCGAGCATTTGCGGATGAGCCTGGGCAAAACGCTCCAGCGCGACGGCCTGACGGGATTCTTTAGCAATCATGAATTTCTACCTACTGGCGCTCTGCGCCCTATCAACCGCCTGAAATTTATCAGCTTTTAAGCACTTGTCACCCCCCGCAGACGAGCAGCACTGCACGCCGATCAATATAAAACAGGAAATTTTCTGACAGACTCAACGCCTCATCTGATGGAAGTTGCGTATGAACCACGAGTTGCTCTGGGTTTTGGCCCTGCTTTTTACCGCCGTCACCCTGTTTGTGGTCAACCGCCCGCGCATGGACGTGGTCGCCCTATTGGTCATCATCGCCCTGCCCTTGTCCGGCATTCTCACGGTGCAGGAGGCCCTGGCCGGCTTCAGCGACCCCAACGTGGTGCTGATTGCCACCCTGTTCGTGATCGGCGACGGGCTGGTACGCACCGGCATCGCCTACCGGATCGGCGAATGGATGTCGACCCGCGCCGGCAATAGCGAAGCGCGCCTGCTGGTGCTGCTGATGGTCTCGGTGGCCGGGCTCGGCTCGGTGATGAGCTCCACCGGGGTGGTCGCCATCTTTATCCCAGTGGTGCTGAGCATTGCCGCGCGCATGAAGGTTTCACCCAGCCGACTGATGATGCCGCTGAGCTTCGCCGGCCTGATCAGCGGCATGCTCAGCCTGGTGGCGACGCCGCCCAACGTAGTGGTGCACAGCGAGCTGGTTCGGCATGGCGACGCCGGCTTCAGCTTCTTCAGCTTTACCCCCTTCGGCCTGGTGATCCTGGCACTCGGCGTCCTTTACATGCTCGCCACCCGCAGTTGGCTCAGCGTCGAGGTGCGCAAGGATGGCAGCACGGAAACCCGACGCACCTTGCTCGACCTGATCCGCGACTACAAACTGGCCGGTCGCGAGCGACGCCTGCGGGTTCGCCGAGGGTCGCCACTGATCAACCACAGCCTCAGCGAACTCAAGCTGCGCACGCTGCACGGCGCCAACGTGGTCGGCATCGAGCGCCAGCACAAGTTCAGCACCCGGGTACTCAGCCCGGACGCCAGCACCACCATTCACGAAGGCGACGTACTGCTGCTCGACCTGTTCGCCGCCAAGGACAACCTGCGCAGCCTGTGCCAGACCATGCACCTGGAACCCCTGCACTTCAAAGCGCAGTACTTCATCGACCAGTCGCGGGAAGTCGGCATGGCCGAGATCTCCCTGCCGCCGGGATCGCAACTGATCGGCAAGAGCCTCCTCGAACTGACCTTCCGCAGCCGCTGGGGACTGAATGTACTGGGTTTGCGCCGCGACCAGACGGCCATCGACGAACAACTGGTGGAAGAAAAGCTGAAAATGGGCGACACCTTGCTGGTGATCGGCACCTGGAAGGCCATTCGCCAGCTCCAGACACAACCGCGAGACTTCCTCGTGCTCAGCCTACCGGCCGAAGTCGATAACGTCGCCCCGGCACTGAATCAAGCGCCCTATGCCCTGATCAGCCTGGCGGTAATGGTCGGCCTGATGATCAGCGGCATCGTGCCCAACGTGATCGCGGCGCTGATCGGCTGCCTGCTGATGGGCGCTGGCCGCTGCATCGACATGGACAGCGCCTACAAGGCGATCCACTGGCAAAGCCTGATCCTGATCGTTGGCATGCTGCCGTTCGCCCTCGCCTTGCAGAAAACGGGGGGCATCGGCCTGGCGGTGCACGGCCTGGTGCAGGTACTCGGCGATGCCGGGCCCTACGTGATTCTGGCCAGCCTGTTTGCCATCACCGCGGTGATCGGGCTGTTCGTCTCCAACACGGCCACGGCGGTCTTGATGGCGCCGGTAGCCATTACCACGGCCCAGCAACTGGGCGCCTCGCCTTACCCGTTCGCCATGATCGTGGCGCTGGCCGCCTCGGCCGCGTTCATGACGCCAGTGTCTTCACCGGTCAACACCCTGGTACTCGGGCCCGGACAGTATCGTTTTGGCGATTTCGTGAAGGTCGGCGTGCCGTTCACGCTGCTGGTGATGATTGTCAGCGTGATCATGGTGCCATGGATCTTTCCGCTGTAGCCGGCACAGAAACGAAAAAAGCCGCACAAGGCGGCTTTTGTCGAGGCTTTCAGCGCTTCAGCGAAGCGCAATGAAAGCAGAGATGGTGCGGACGAAGAGACTCGAACTCTTACAGCTTGCGCCGCTGGAACCTAAATCCAGTGTGTCTACCAATTTCACCACGTCCGCAGGAAACGCTTAAAACAAAGGCGCCAGATTACACAATCATGGCGCCTTCGAAAATATGGGGTGGACGATGGGAATCGAACCCACGACAACCGGAATCACAATCCGGCGCTCTACCAACTGAGCTACGCCCACCATAATGCGGTACTGCGTTACTGCGCTTACAACCCACTGACAAAATGCATGGTGCGGACGAAGAGACTCGAACTCTTACAGCTTGCGCCGCTGGAACCTAAATCCAGTGTGTCTACCAATTTCACCACGTCCGCATAAAGCACTTAAAACAAAGGCGCCAGATTAAGCAATCAAGGCGCCTCTGAAGAATATGGGGTGGACGATGGGAATCGAACCCACGACAACCGGAATCACAATCCGGCGCTCTACCAACTGAGCTACGCCCACCATAGTGCGGTACAACCTACTTGCTTGCCCAAGCTGCCTAATGGCGCACCCGGCAGGACTCGAACCTGCGACCATCCGCTTAGAAGGCGGATGCTCTATCCAGCTGAGCTACGGGCGCTTAAGCTTTCAGTCGAACGGAGGAAGCCGAAAAAACCGCTTATTCTGCCCGACCTTGCCAACCCGTGCCAGGCACTGCCCGACAAGTGCGGCGAATGTTATAGCCGAGCCTGGGCATCGTCAACATTTTTCTGAAAAATATTTAAATTATTGAAGGGGTTAGAGAATTTGCCCGACCACCCGCCTTTGCCCTCGCCTCAGGTCGTGCGAGAATGCGCGCTTCTTTATGTCCCTTCTCGATGGTTAATCACGCGTAATGACTGCACAACTTATCGACGGCAAGGCGATCGCCGCCAACCTGCGCCAGCAGATCCGCCAGCAAGTAGAAGAGCGCCGCCAGCAAGGTCTGCGCACTCCTGGCCTGGCTGTGATCCTGGTGGGCACCGATCCTGCCTCTCAAGTCTATGTTTCGCACAAGCGCAAGGACTGCGAAGAGGTCGGCTTCATTTCCGAGGCATTCGACCTGCCGAGCGAAACCTCGCAGCAGGCACTGACCGATCTGATCGATCGCCTCAATGATGACGCGAGCATTGATGGCATCCTTCTGCAGCTCCCGCTGCCAGCCCACCTGGACGCCTCGCTGCTGCTCGAGCGGATTCGCCCGGACAAGGACGTCGACGGCTTCCACCCATACAACGTCGGCCGCCTGGCCCAGCGTATCCCGCTGCTGCGTCCCTGCACGCCAAAAGGCATCATGACCCTGCTGCACAGCACCGGTCAGGACCTCTACGGGATGAACGCGGTCGTGGTCGGCGCATCGAACATCGTCGGTCGGCCAATGGCCATGGAGCTGCTGCTGGCCGGCTGCACCGTGACCGTGACCCACCGTTTCACCAAGGACCTGGCCGGCCACGTCGGTCGCGCCGACCTGGTGGTGGTTGCTGCTGGCAAGCCGGGCCTGGTCAAGGGTGAGTGGATCAAGGAAGGCGCCATCGTCATCGACGTCGGCATCAACCGCCAGGACGACGGCAAGCTGGTTGGCGACGTGGTCTACGAGACGGCCCTGCCACGCGCCGGCTGGATCACTCCAGTGCCAGGCGGCGTCGGCCCGATGACCCGCGCCTGCCTGCTGGAAAACACCCTGTATGCGGCGCAAGAGCTGCACAAGTAAAAGGTGCGGGCGAGATGAAAAACGGCACCTGTGAAGGTGCCGTTTTTTTATGCCTGGCTGGTGGGAAATGTCTCCACTGAATGTCATCAGCAGTGCCCCCCCCTGTGGGAGCCTGCATTGCCGGCAAGGCCGGCTCCCACACGGGTGTTTACTTGCGCGCCGCCTCCCACGATTTCAGCAGCTCGGCATAACTCACCGTCTCGCCCTGCGGCTTCTCGTTAGCCAGTTTCGGCTTCGGCGCGCCCGGCTGGTCGAACCAGTACTGCGCATCACGCTCCGGATTAAGTTTCGGCGCACAGGTCGCCTGCGCCTTGGAGCGCTCCAGCCGTGCCATGATCGCGTCCTGGTCCTTGGCCAGGCCATCCAGCGCCTGCTGCGGGGTTTTCTCGCCACTTGCGGCCTCGGCAATGTGGGTCCACCACAACTGCGCCAACCGCGGATAGTCCGGTACGTTGGTGCCGGTCGGCGTCCACTGCACCCGCGCCGGGCTGCGATAAAACTCCACCAGCCCACCCAGCTTCGGCGCCAGGTCGGTCATGGCCTGCGAATTGATATCCGACTCGCGAATCGGCGTCAGCCCGACGATGGTCTTCTTCAACGACACCGTCTTCGACGTGACGAACTGCGCATACAGCCACGCCGCCAGCTTCTGTTTCTCCGGGGTCGACTTGAGGAAGGTCCACGAGCCGGTGTCCTGATACCCCAGCTTCATCCCCTCCTCCCAATACGGCCCCTTCGGCGAAGGCGCCATCCGCCATTTCGGCGTGCCGTCGGCATTCACCACCGGCAGCCCCGGTTTGGTCATGTCGGCGGTAAACGCGGTGTACCAGAAGATCTGCTGGGCAATGCTGCCCTGGGCCGGCACCGGGCCGGACTCGGAGAAGGTCATGCCCTGAGCTTCCGGCGGCGCGTAGGCGCGCATCCAGTCGACGTACTTCTGCGTCGCATAGACCGCCGCCGGGCCGTTGGTGTCGCCGCCACGGGTCACGCTGGAACCGACCGGGTGACAATCCTCGACACGAATCCCCCACTCGTCCACCGGCAAGCCATTGGGCAGCCCCTTGTCGCCGCCGCCAGCCATGGAGAACCAGGCATCGGTAAAGCGCCAGCCCAGCGACGGGTCTTTCTTGCCGTAGTCCATGTGCCCGTAGACGCGCTTGCCGTCGATCTCCTTGACGTCCTCGCTGAAGAACTTGGCAATATCTTCATAGGCGGACCAGTTCACCGGCACCCCCAGCTCGTAGCCGTACTTCTCCTTGAACCTGGCCTTGAGCTCGGGCCGCTCGAACCAGTCGGCACGGAACCAGTACAGGTTGGCGAACTGCTGGTCGGGTAACTGGTAGATCTTGCCGTCCGGCGCGGTGGTGAAGGAAATGCCGATGAAGTCCTTCAGGTCCAGGGTCGGCGAGGTGAAGTTCTTGCCCTCGTTGGCCATCAGGTCGGTGATCGACTCGGTCTTGCCATAGCGAAAATGCGTGCCGATCAGGTCGGAGTCGTTGACCCAGCCGTCATAGATGTTCTTGTCCGATTGCATCTGCGTTTGCAGCTTTTCTACCACGTCGCCTTCCTGCAGCAGGTCGTGGGTCAGCTTGATCCCGGTGATCTCGCTGAACGCCTTGGCCAGCACCTTGGACTCGTACTCATGGGTGGCAATGGTTTCCGAGACCACGTTGATCTTCATCCCGCGGAACGGTTCGGAAGCCTTGATGAACCACTTCATCTCTTCCATCTGTTGCTCGGCCGTCAGTGTCGAGGGCTTGAACTCGCTGCCCACCCACTGCTTCGCCGCGTCTTCGTAGGCATCCGCCCAGGCATTGGCACTGAGCGTGCCGAGCACCAGCACGGCGGCCAGGGTCAAGCCATGTCGCCGGTTCTTGTTGTTGTCGAACATAGTCATCTCCCGATTGAACGATTGCAGAGCGCCGCACACCGCCGGCTAACCCCAGCGCAACACCACCAACAGCCAGGCCAGCGATAGCAGCGAGGCCACCCACAGGTTCCAGTCGGTCAGCCCGATCACCATCAGGTGCAGGTAGGCACTGACCAACAGGCCGATAAACAGCCGGTCGCCACGGGTGGTGGCCATCGGCAGAAACCCGCGCCGCGCCACACAGGGGCGGCGCAACTCCAGAACGGTCATGCCCATCAGCAGTACGCCGATGGCCGCGAAGAACAGCGCGGTGGGCAGGGTCCAGGCCATCCAGTCCATAACGCGCTCCTCAGACCCGACCCAGGGCAAAGCCCTTGGCCACATGGTTGCGGACAAACCAGATCACCAGCATGCCCGGAATGATCGTCAGCACCCCGGCCGCCGCCAGCACCCCCCAGTCGATGCCCGAGGCCGAGACGGTACGGGTCATCACGGCGGCGATCGGCTTGGCGTTCACCGAGGTCAGGGTGCGCGCCAGCAACAGCTCGACCCAGGAGAACATGAAACAGAAGAACGCCGTGACGCCGATCCCCGAACCAATCAGCGGCACAAAAATCTTCACAAAGAAGCGTGGAAAACTGTAGCCGTCGATGTAGGCAGTTTCGTCGATCTCCTTCGGCACGCCGGACATGAAACCTTCCAGAATCCACACTGCCAGCGGCACGTTGAACAGGCAGTGGGCCAGGGCCACGGCGATGTGCGTGTCGAACAAGCCAAGCGACGAATACAGCTGGAAGAACGGCAGCAGGAACACCGCCGGCGGTGCCATGCGATTGGTCAGCAGCCAGAAGAACAGGTGCTTGTCGCCCAGGAAGCGGTAGCGCGAAAAGGCATAGGCCGCCGGCAACGCCACGCTCAGTGAGATCACCGTGTTCAGGCACACGTAGTACAGCGAGTTGATGTAGCCGCTGTACCAGCTGGGGTCGGTGAAGATCACCCGGTAGTTGTCGAGGGTGAACGCCTGTGGCCAGAGCGTCAGGCCGCCGAGGATCTCGGTATTGCTCTTGAACGACATGTTCAGCAGCCAGTAGATCGGCACCAGCAGGAACAGGATGTAGAGCAGCAGCGGCAGGGTTTTGCGCAAGGGCATGGGCGGCCTCCTAGTCCTTGTCGGCGTGGGTCATGGCGGTGTAGAACAGCCACGACACCAGCAGGATGATCAGGAAATACACCAGCGAGAACGCCGCCGCCGGGCCCAGATCGAACTGGCCGACGGCCATTTGCGTGAGGGTCTGGCTGAGGAAGGTGGTGGCATTACCCGGCCCGCCACCAGTGAGCACGAACGGCTCGGTGTAGATCATGAAGCTGTCCATGAAGCGCAGCATCACTGCAATCAGCAGCACGCTCTTCATCTTCGGCAACTGGATATGCCGGAACACCGCCCAGGCCGAAGCACGGTCGATACGCGCCGCCTGGTAGTAGACGTCGGGAATCGCGCGCAAGCCTGAATAGCAGAGCAAGGCCACCAGCGAGGTCCAGTGCCAGACGTCCATCACCAGCACCGTGACCCAGGCGTCCATGGTGTTGCTGGCATAGTTGTAGTTGATCCCCAGCTGGTTCAGCGAGGCGCCGAGCAGGCCGATATCGGCACGGCCGAAAATCTGCCAGATGGTGCCGACCACGTTCCACGGAATCAGCAGCGGAATCGCCATGACAATCAGGCACAGCGACGACCAGCGGCCCTTGGTCGGCATGGTCAAGGCAATCGCGATACCCAGCGGGATCTCGATCAGCAGCACGCAACCGGAATAGATGAACTGGCGCAGCAGCGAATCGTGCAAGCGCGGGTCCTGCAGCACCTGGCGGTACCAGTCGGCGCCGACGAAGTAGCGGCTGGACTGGTCGAAGATGTCCTGCACCGAATAGTTGACCACGGTCATCATCGGCACCACGGCACTGAACGCCACCAGCAGGAACACCGGCAACACCAGCCACCAGGCCTTGTTGTTCTTGACCTTGTTCATACCTCCACCTCCACTAGCACGTCGTCGGCGTAGAGCATCAGCCACTGCGCGGGGAAGCTGATCCAGGCCTGCCCCTGCGGTACCGCCTGGTCTTCGCCGAGGCGCACCTTGAGGGTGACGCCATCTAGCACCAGGGTGAGGATCTTGTAGGTGCCGAGGTCTTCGACATCCACCACCTGCGCACTGAACCCCTCGTCGAACGGTGCCTCCCAGACCTGCACGAACTCCGGGCGGACCCCCACCTGCAAGCGCGCCTTACCCAGGTGCTCGACCTGTGCCTGCAACGCTGCCGACAGCGGCAAGTGGGTATTGGCAAAACCGACCCCGCCGGGCTGCGCCTGCACCGGGATCAGGTTCATCCCGGGGCTGCCGATGAAGTAGCCGACGAAGGTGTGCCGCGGCCGCTCGAACAGCTCGCGCGGGGTGCCGAACTGGACGATCTGCCCGCCATACATCACCGCGATCTTGTCGGCGAAGGTCGAGGCCTCCAGCTGATCGTGGGTGACGTAGATCATGGTCAGGTTGAACTGCTCATGGATCTGCTTGAGCTTGCGCCGCAGCTTCCATTTCAGGTGCGGGTCGATCACCGTCAGTGGCTCGTCGAAGAGAATCGCCGAGACGTCGTCGCGCACCAGCCCACGGCCCATGGAGACCTTCTGTTTCTCGTCGGCACTGAGGTTACGGGCCTTCTTGCGCAGCAGCGGGCCGAGGTCGAGGACCTCGGCGATCTCCTCGACCTTGGCCTTGATCCGCGCTTCGTCCAGGCCCTGGTTGCGCAGCGGAAAGGCCAGGTTGTCGAACACCGTCATGGTGTCGTAGACCACCGGAAACTGGAACACCTGGGCAATGTTGCGTGCCTGCGGCGACAGCTCGTTGACTACCTTGCCATCGAACAGCACCTGACCCTGCGACGGGCTGAGCAACCCGGAGATGATATTGAGCAGGGTCGACTTGCCGCAGCCCGACGGCCCGAGCAGCGCGTAGGCGCCCCCCTGCTCCCAGACATGATCGAGCTCGCGCAGGGCGTAATCGTCGGCTCCGGCCGGCGTACGACTGTAACTGTGCGCCAGGTGTTGCAGGCGGATCTCGGCCATCAGGCAACCCTCGCTTCACGCACGCCCGGCGCCTGGATCAAGTGCCCGGCCGGATCGAAGACGAACAGTTTATGGGTGGGGATATAGATGCGGATCGGTGCATCCACGCCGAACTCATGCACGCCAGGCAGGTGCAGGACCAGGCTGAAGTGTTCGTTGCGCACATGCAGGAAGGTTTCCGAGCCGCTGATTTCCGCCAGTTGCACCTGCACCGCCAGCTCCAGGTCGTCGTCGTTGGAGGGCACCAGGCTAATATGGCTAGGGCGCACGCCAAAGCGGTAGTCGCCATCGCCGATACGGCGCAGGTCGGCATTCATCGCAAAGTGCACGGCGCCGGCAAAGCTCACCTCGTTGCCGGCGATCCGCCCGGGCATCAGGTTGATCGGCGGCTCGGAGAACAGCTCGGCGGCCAGCACCGTGCGTGGCTGGTGGTACACCTGTGCAGTCGGCCCACTCTGGACCACCCGGCCTTCGTGAAGAATGGTGGTGGTGCCACCCAGCGCCAGCGCTTCGTTGGGTTCGGTGGTAGCATAGACGGCGATGCAATGGCGACTGGCAAACAGCTCGCGCATCTCCTGGCGCAGCTCTTCGCGCAACTTGTAGTCGAGGTTGACCAGCGGCTCGTCGAACAGGATCAGCTCGGCATCCTTGACCAACGCGCGGGCCATGGCCGTGCGCTGCTGCTGGCCACCGGACAGTTCCAGCGGGTAGCGCGTGAGAAAGCGCTCGATGCGCAGCATCTGCGCCGTCTCGCTGACCCGCCGCCGCACCTCTTCCTCGGCAACCCGCGCCTGGCGCAGCGGCGAGGCGATGTTCTCGAACACGCTGAGGGTCGGGTAATTGATGAACTGCTGATAGACCATGGAAATGTTGCGCTGGCGCACCGGGCGCCCAGTGACGTCTTCGCCGTTCATCAACACGCGGCCGTGATCCGGGCGGTCGAGGCCGGCCATCAGCCGCATCAGGCTGGTCTTGCCCGATAGCGTGCGGCCCAGCAGCACATTGAACGAGCCGGGCTCGAAGCTGAGGCTGGCTTCGGCGATATACAGCTGATTGTCGACGGTACGGCTGACATGTTCGAGCACAAGCGACATGGCGCAACCTTCTTGTTGTTATGCGACAGGCGTTCGAGCAGAGCCAGATCCGTGCCAGCCCTGGCACCTTTTGCCAAGTGCTTGAGTTGCCAACGCTTTCCTGACACGCAGGAATCGCCCAGGTTCAGCACTGAACACAAATGAACAGGTTCGCCTGAACAACTGAACAGCCGTGCATTGACAACGAACAGGACTGAACAACACTGGAGAAACGCTGGCAGCCCATGACAGGCCGCATAAAAACAACAACACAGCTTCCTACAGGACGGGCCCATGGCCACAGCCGTCACCCCCCATGCCCAATTGATCCAGGCCTCCTGGGCACGCTGCCGCAGCTATGGCCTGGGGCACCAGTCCACACCCGATTTCGGCGAATGCGACAGCCGTCAGCTCGAGCAGTTGCTGGAGCGCCAGCAAGCCTTGCTGCGCACCACCCGCGACGAGGTGCTGCCGTCGTTCGCGCACCTGCTGGGCAACTCCAGCTACCTGATCATGCTCAGCGATGCCGACGGCCATCTGCTCGACAGCTGGGGCAGCCAGCGCTTCATCGACCCACGCCAGAGCCGTGGTTTCGAGCCTGGGGCGCGCTGGCTGGAACAGGGCGTGGGCACCAATGCCATCGGCACCGCGCTGGCCTGCCAGCAGGCGGTGCATGTCGGCCATGACGAGCACTTCCTCAAGCGCAACCGCTTTATGGCCGGCGCCGCCGCGCCACTGTACGACGCCGGCCGCCAACTGATCGGCGTGCTCGATGTGTCGAGCGACAGTTACCTGCCCGCCTCGCAGACGCTGGGGCTGGTACGGATGATGAGCCAGAGCCTGGAGAACCGGCTGATTCTGGAGGGCTATGCCGGGCACTGCTGGCAACTGAGCTTCAACACCGGGCCGAACAACCTCGACAGCCAGTGGGCCGGCTTGCTGCTGTTCGATACGCGCGGCCGGGTGCTCGCGGCCAATCGCCGCGCCGACAGCCTGCTCGGCGTGAGCCCGCTTCACGGGCAGATCGAGCAACTGGTGCAACTGCCCTTGGCGCAGTTGCTGGCACACCCACCCGGGGCAACGTTTGCCGTGCATGTGGCCGAGCGCAACCGCTTCCATTGCGAGCTCAAGCCGCCGCTCCAGCGTCCGCCCAGCGCCGGCCCGGCGGATCTCGACCCACGGCTGGCCAAGGCCTTGCAGCAGGCCGGAGTGATGCTGGAGAAAAACATCCCGCTGCTGATCCAAGGCGAAACCGGGGTGGGCAAGGAGGTGTTCGTCAGCACGCTGCACCAGGCCAGCAGCCGCGCCGGGCGGGCGCTGGTGGCGGTGAACTGTGCGGCGATTCCGGCCGAACTGGTCGAGTCGGAGCTGTTTGGCTACGAGAAAGGCGCGTTCACCGGGGCGCATCACAAGGGCAACCCGGGATTGCTCCGCAAGGCCGATCAGGGCGTGCTGTTTCTCGACGAAATCGGCGACATGCCACTGCCGACCCAGGCACGGCTGCTGCGCTTTCTGCAGGAACGCACGATTCAGCCGCTGGGCAGCGGCGAGCCGGTTGCGGTGGACATCCGCCTGGTCTCGGCGACCAATCACGACCTGCAAGCGCAGGTGCGCGCCGGCCTGTTTCGCCAGGATCTGTATTACCGGATTGCCGGGCTGAGCCTGAGCTTGCCGCCGCTGCGCGAGCGTAGCGACCGGCGGGCGCTGATCGAGCAGTTGTGCCAGCGCTATCGCGAGCCCGGGCAACCGCTGGAGTTGAGCGCCAAGGTGCTGGAGCTGCTGCTGCGGCACCCATGGCCAGGGAATGTGCGACAGATGGCCAGTGTGTTGCAGGTGGCACTGGCGCTGGCCGGCACACAGCGGGTGGCGCTGGAGCATTTGCCGGACAGCTTTTTTGCCGAGCTGGATGAGGCGCTGCCGGTAGCGTCGGCCAGTGAAGACCTGCAGGACCAGTTGAAGGCGACGGCGGGGAATGTGTCGGAACTGGCCCGCCAACTGGGGGTGAGCCGGACCACACTCTATAAGCGCTTGCGTAACCCCCTGTAGGCGCCCAGCAGCCGATCCTGCTGCCAAACCCCGCTTTTCAGCTTTCCCCGCTGAGCGCCCGACACTCTTCAGCCGGGATTGCCACACCACTGCACGGAGAATAAGCACACCGCCAACCCCGGATGCGTGCCCCCATGCAAACAACAAATACCGTCTTGATGATCCGCCCGGCGCGGTTCGCCTTCAACCCGGACACCGCCCTCAACAACCGCTTCCAGCAACCGCTGCTCGACCCCGAACAAGCACAGCACAAAGCGCTGGAAGAGTTCGACGGTTATGTCGAAACGCTGCGCCAACACGGCGTCGATGTCCTGGTGGTCCAGGACACACCCGCCCCGCACACCCCCGACTCGATCTTCCCCAACAACTGGTGGAGCAGCCATGCCGACGGCAGCCTGGTGCTCTACCCGATGGAAGGCCAGAACCGCCGCCTGGAGCGCGACAAGGGTGTGCTGCAGGTGCTGCGCGAGCGCTTCGACATCCGCCAGACCATCGACCTGAGCCCACTCGAACAACAAAGCATGTACCTGGAAGGCACCGGCAGCATGGTCCTCGACCGCGAACACCGGATCAGCTATGCCTGCCATTCCGGACGCACCCACAGCGAAGCCCTGCGCCAGTTCGCCGAGCAACTCGACTACCGCCTGTGCCTGTTCCATGCAGTCGACCGGCACCAGGCACCGATCTACCACAGCAACGTGATGATGAGCGTCGGCCGCGGCCTGTCGGTGGTCTGCCTGCAAGCGCTGCCCGACGCCGACGAACGCCGCAGCCTGGAACAGCGTCTGCGCGACACCGGCAAGGACATCCTCGCGCTGGACTTCGACCAGCTCGAAGGCTTCGCCGGCAACATGCTGGAAATCCACGACCAGCACGGCCAGCCGCTGCTGGTGATGTCGCGCAGCGCCTGGCAGTCGCTGCGTGCGGAACAACGCCGTCACGTCGAGCAGCACAGCCACCCGGTGGTGGTGAACATCGACCATATCGAGCGCATCGGCGGTGGCAGCGCCCGCTGCATGCTCGCCGAAGTCCACCTGCCACTGCGCCACTAAGCCCATTCAACAAGGAGTGCCAACATGACCCGTTACCTCGACGTCACCGATCTCAGCCAGCTGGTCAACCGCCACGGCCTGAGCACCTGCCTGGGCGAAATGGCCGAATACATTCGCGAGGACTATCTGCGCTGGCACGACTTCGAAAAATGCCCGCGCCTGGCTAACCATTCGCCCGACGGCGTGATCGAGCTGATGCCAGTGTCGGATGCCAACCTGTACGCGTTCAAGTACGTCAACGGCCACCCGAAAAATACCCAGCGCGGCATGCTCACGGTGATGGCCTTCGGTGCCCTCGGCGACGTCGACACCGGCGCCCCGGTGTTGCTCAGCGAAATGACCCTGACCACCGCCATCCGCACCGCCGCCACCTCGGCGCTGGCCGCGCGCTACCTGGCTCGCCCCGACAGCCGCCGCATGGCGCTGATTGGCAACGGCTCGCAGAGCGAATTCCAGGCGCTGGCCTTCCACGCCCTGCTCGGCATCGACGAAATCCGCCTGTACGACCTCGACCCCCAGGCCACCGCCAAGCTCGCAGCGAACCTGGCCGCCTACCCGGCCATCCGGGTGATCCTCGCCGATTCGGTGGCCGACGCGGTGCGCGGCGCCGACATCGTCACCACGGTGACCGCCGACAAGGCCTATGCCACCATCCTCAGCCCGGAGATGATCGAACCGGGCATGCACCTGAATGCGGTGGGCGGTGACTGCCCAGGCAAGACCGAGTTGCACCGCGAGATCGTCGAGCGCGCACGGGTGATCGTCGAGTACGAACCGCAAAGCCGCATCGAAGGCGAAATCCAGCAGATGCCGGCGGATTCGCCAACCACCGAATTCTGGCAGGTGGTCAACGGCCAGTCGCCAGGCCGTGAAAACGCCGAGCAGGTGACCCTGTTCGATTCGGTTGGTTTCGCCCTCGAAGACTACTCGGCGCTGCGCTACGTGCTCGACGTGGCCAAGGCACTGGACATCGGCCACGACATCGCCCTGGTGCCGCAACTGCAGAATCCCAAAGACCTGTTCGCCCTGCTCCAGCCACCGCTGACCAGCCTGCAGAAAAAGCGCGCCTGACGCCGTAAAACCTGCCGTGTCAGCACACGGCAGGTCGAAAACTGCTGTGCCGAAGCCAAAACCGGCGGTGCCTCAGCCGATTCCGCTGCGCGCGTAGCGTTAACAGCACAATCCAGTCGCCCGCGCCGGCCGAAACGACACAAAAAAATCAGCGCCTTACCGCATTCTGAGCCTCGACCACTCAGTCACAAAAATTAAAAAAAGCTGACCTACGAAGCGTCCACTGCCCTACATCAACTACAAAACACAGGGATCCCTCACATGACTTCGCTGCGAAAACTCCTCAGCGTGCTGCTCCTGCCATTGTGCGCGAGTGCTGTACAAGCCCAGGAATGGACAGAAATCCGTTTCGGCGTCTACCCCGAATACCCGCCCTTCGAATCCGTCGCCGCCGATGGCAGCCTGCAAGGCTTCGACATCGAACTGGGCACGGCCATCTGTGAAAAGCTGCAGGTCAAATGCACCTGGGTGCACAACGAGTTCGACGGCATGATCCCGGCGCTGCGCGCGCGCAAATTCGACGCCATCATGTCGTCGATGGCCGTGACCCCAGCGCGGCAGAAACAGATCGAGTTCAGCGATCGGCTGTTCCTCAGCCCAACCTCGATCATCACCCGCAAAAGCGCCGACTTCGGCGACACCCCGGAATCGCTCAAGGGCAAGCAGGTCGGCGTGCTGCAAGGCTCGCTGCAGGAAGCCTATGCCCGCGCCAAACTGGCGCCGCTGGGGGCCCAGGTCAAAGCCTACCAGGCCCAGGACCAGAACTACGCCGACCTCATGAACGGCCGCCTCGACGCCACCCTCACCGACAAGCTCGAAGCCCAGCTGAACTTCCTCAGCAAGCCTGAAGGTGCCGAGTTCAAGAGCGGCCCGGCGATCAAGGACCCAACCCTGCCACTGGACATCGCCATGGGCCTGCGCAAGAACGACACCGAGCTCAAGGCCCTGCTGAACAAGGGTATTGCCGCGGTGCTGGCCGATGGCACCTTTGCCAGGATCCAGCAGAAGTACGTCGGCGACCTGGATATCTACAACGAGTAAGCCACGCCACAGCGGCCGCGCTCGATGAGCCCGGCCGCTGCTGTGCACTGCGCTGCTTCGTTCTACCGAGAGCTTCCCCGTGAACGACTTCCTTCACTCGATCGGCTTGCAGGCCCTGAGCCTGCAGGGCTTCGGCCCGCTATTGGCGCAAGGGGCCTGGATGACCCTGAAACTGGCCCTGCTGTCGCTGCTGCTGAGCCTGGCCCTGGGCCTGCTCGGAGCCAGCGCCAAGCTGTCGCCGCTGCGCCTGCTGCGCGTACCCGCCACTCTCTACACCACACTGATCCGCAGCGTCCCGGACCTGGTTCTGATCCTGCTGATCTTCTACACCCTGCAACTGTGGTTGAACGACCTCACCGAACGGCTCGGCTGGGGCTACGTCGAAATCGATCCGTTCACCGCCGGGGTGATGATCCTGGGCTTCATCTACGGTGCTTACTTCACCGAGAACTTCCGCGGCGCGATCCTCAGCGTCCCGGTCGGCCAGTTGGAAGCGGCCACCGCCTACGGCCTGAGCCGGGTACAGCGGTTTCGCCTGGTGCTGTTTCCGCAGTTGATGCGCTTTGCCCTGCCGGGGCTGGGCAACAACTGGCTGGTGCTGCTCAAGTCCACCGCGCTGGTCTCGATCATCGGCCTGGCCGACCTGGTGAAAGCCGCGCAGAACGCTGGCAAGACCACCCACAATACCCTGTACTTTCTGATCCTTGCCGGGCTGGTCTACCTGCTCATTACCACCCTCTCCAACCGTCTGTTCAAACAGCTGGAGCGGCGCTACAACACCGGCATCAAGGGGCTCAGCTCATGATCGAACTGCTTCAGGAATACGGCCCGGCCTATCTCTACAACGACGGCAGTGGGCTGTCCGGCCTGGCGATGACGCTGTGGCTGTTCATTGTCACCATGCTGCTGGGCTTTCTGCTGTCCCTGCCATTGGCGCTGGCGCGGGTTTCGCGGCGGTTCTGGTTGCGCTGGCCCGTGGAGTTCTACACCTTCCTGTTCCGCGGCACGCCGTTGTATATCCAGCTGCTGATCTGCTACACCGGTCTCTATGGGTTGGAAGTGGTGCGCGATCATGCGCTGCTCGACCAGTTCTTCCGCAACGCGCTGAACTGCACCCTGCTGGCGTTCGTGCTGAACACCTGCGCCTACACCGTGGAAATCTTCGCCGGGGCAATCCGCAACATTCCCCATGGCGAAATAGAGGCTGCGCAGGCATATGGCCTGCATGGCTGGCGGCTGAACCTGTTTGTGGTGTTGCCGGCGGCCCTGCGCCGTTCGTTGCCGGCCTACAGCAACGAACTGATCCTGATGCTGCACGCCACCTCGCTGGCCTTCACCGCGACCATCGCCGATATCCTCAAGGTGGCCCGCGATGCCAACGCCGCAACCTTCCTGACCTTCCAGGCCTTCGGTGTCGCTGCCCTGCTGTACATGCTGCTGTCCTTCGCACTGGTCGGGCTGTTTCGCCTGGCCGAACGCCGCTGGATGCGTTTCCTTGTTCCTGCCCGAGGCTAACCCATGACCCTTTCCGCACCCGCCTTGTCGATCCCCGAGGCGCTCGCTCCCCGTCCTGCCGCGCTGGCGAACAGCGCCGCGATCAAGCTCACGGTGGAGGCACTGCACAAACGTTATGGCGAGCACGAAGTGCTCAAGGGCGTGTCGCTGCAGGCCCGCAAGGGCGACGTGATCAGCCTGATCGGCGCCAGCGGCTCCGGTAAAAGCACTATGCTGCGCTGCATCAACTTCCTCGAACAGCCGGATGCCGGCAGCATCACCCTCGATGACCAGACCATCGAAATGCGCCCGGGCCGCGCCGGCATCCGCGCGCCGCACCCAGCACAATTGCAGAACTTGCGCACGCGACTGGCCATGGTGTTCCAGCACTTCAACCTGTGGAGCCACATGACCGTGCTGGAAAACATCACCCTGGCGCCACGCCGGGTGCTCGGGGTCAGCGCCCAGGACGCCGAAGCGCGGGCGCGGGCCTATCTGGACAAGGTCGGCCTACCCTCACGGGCGGCCGATCAGTACCCGGCGTTCCTCTCGGGTGGGCAGCAGCAGCGGGTGGCGATTGCCCGGGCGCTGGCGATGGAGCCGGAGATCATCCTGTTCGACGAGCCGACCTCGGCGCTGGACCCGGAACTGGTGGGCGAAGTGCTCAAGGTGATACAGACGCTGGCGGAGGAAGGCCGTACCATGCTCATGGTCACGCACGAGATGGGCTTCGCCCGTCAGGTGTCCAGCCAGGTGCTGTTTTTGCACCAGGGCCGGGTCGAGGAACAGGGAAGTGCTCAAATCCTCGACCAACCGCAGAGCGAACGCTTGCAGCAATTCCTTTCCAACCGTTTGAAGTGAATCAACGCCATCATGGATACCAAGGCCACGCCCTCGCATACCCACCCGCCCCTGGATCGCATCGACGAAGCGATTGTCGATGTGTTGCGGCATAACGGACGGATTACCTACGAGAAGCTTTCCTCGCTGGTGCACCTGACGCCCAGGCCGTGCCTGGAACGGGTGCGCAAGCTGGAGCGGCGCGGCGTGATCCGCGGCTATGGGGCGATCATCGATGTGCAGATGGTCTCGCCGGGGTTGTCGCTGCTGGTGCTGGTGGCGTTGTCGAACCAGAGCGGGCGGGCGGCACAGAAGGCATTCGAAGCCTGTGTGCGGGCGTGTCCGCAGGTGTTCGAATGCCAACTGATCAGTGGCCACTTCGACTACAGCCTGCGCATGCGTTGCCGGGACATGGAACACTACCGGGTGCTGACCGAAACCTGGATGAACAACGATGAGCTGCATATCGACAAACTGGTGGCGCACCCGGAACTGGCGGTGGTGAAGAATACTGCGCCGCAAATGTAGAAACGCATCGCGGGACGAGCCCGCTCCCACAGTGGAACTCAGTACCTGTGGGGGCGGGCTCGCCCCGCGATGCGGCCCTACTTCAGCACTACCCACTCGTGCGGCTGCACATAACCGCGCACCCAGCCCACCACCTCCGCCGCCGGCATCGGCCGGGCGATACCGTAGCCTTGCGCGACATCGCAGCCCAGCCCCATCAGCAATTCCCCATGGGCGACCGTTTCCACCCCCTCGGCAATCACCTGTCGCCCAAACGCCCGCGCCAGGCCAATCACCGCGCGGGTCAAGGCCTGATCGTCGTGGTCGCGCAGGATATCGCGGACAAACGACTTGTCGATCTTGATCGTCCGCGTCGGCAAGCGCTTGAGGTAACTCAGCGAGGAATACCCCGTGCCGAAATCATCCAGCGAAAACTGCACGCCCAACCGCTGACAGGCCTCCAGGCACTCGCTGACCCGCTGGATGTTCTCGATGGCCACCGACTCGACAATCTCCAGGTCAAGCATGCGCGGCGCCACCGCTGCATGCTGGCCAAGCAGCGCCTGCAGCCGCTCGACAAAGTCCGCGCGCTGAATATGCCGCGCGGCAATGTTCACACTGACCGGCCAGCGATAGCCCTGCGCCTGCCACTGCTGCATCTGCGCCAGCGCCCGGTCGATCACCCATTCGCCGATCTCGACGATCAGGTCGGTCTGCTCCACCTGCGCCAGGAACTCGCCCGGCGCCACCAGCCCCCGCTGTGGGTGCTGCCAGCGCAATAACGCCTCGAAACCGGTCACCTCGCCACTGCGCATGTTCACCTTGGGTTGATAGAACAAGCGCAGCTCGCCGCCCGTCAACGCCCGGCGCAGGCGCGCCACAGTCTGGTGGGTGGCTTTCACTTCCTGATCCAGCGACACATCGAACAGGTGATAGCGATTACGCCCGCTCTGCTTAGCCACATACATCGCCTGATCGGCATGGCGCAGCAGGGTGTCGGCATCGTCGTTGTCGCTGGGAAACAGGGTGACGCCAATGCTCGCGCTGACGCTGATCTGCTGGTCGCCGATGGCATACGGCGCGGCCACGGCGCTGAGCACCCGCTGCAACACACCATGCAATTGGCGCAGGCCCTGGACCTGACGCAGGATCAGCACGAATTCGTCGCCAGACAGCCGCGCCACCGCATCGCCGCCACGCAGAATGCCCTTGAGCCGTGCCGCCACCTCGACCAGCAACAAGTCACCGCTGGCATGCCCGTAGCCATCATTGACCGCCTTGAAACCGTCCAGGTCGAGCATGCAGACCGCCAACTCGGTGGGCGCCAGGCGCGAGGTCTCCAGTGCCTGATTGAGCAGGTCGGAAAGGTACGCGCGGTTCGGCAGCCCGGTCAGCACATCGTGGCCGACCCGCCATTGCAGGGTGTGCAGCAACTGACGCTTCTCGCTGACGTCGAAGCGTATCGAGGCGTACCGACAGACCTTGCCACTGAGCGGATCGAACAGCGGCACCATGGTACTGGCCACCCAGTACAGCGAACCGTCGCGGGCCCGGTTGCAGATTTCGCCCTTCCACACCTGGCCGGCCGCCAGCGCGCGCCACATGCCCTGAAAGAACGCCGGCGGGTGGCAGCCCGAATTGAGGATCCGGTGATTGGCCCCCAGCAGCTCCTCGCGGCTATAGCCGGAGATGCTGCAGAACTGCTGATTGACGTAAGTGATCCGGCCGCTCAGGTCGGTTTCGGAAAAGATCGCCGCCGCGTCTACGGCAGCGCGGTAATTGTCGTCCATGAACTCACAGCACCCTGGCGGCTATCGATTGAACCGCTCGACCAAGGCACGCAGGCCCGAAGAAATGTGTTCCAGCTCACCGCCGCGGGTAGCTGCGGCATTGGCATTAGTCGCGGTTTTCTGCACCGTGCCAGCCACCGTATTGATCTGCCGCGCAACATCTTCGGCCACGTGCGATTGCTCGTGCGCGGCGGCAGACATCTGCTGGGTCATATCGGTAATGCGTTCCACCGCGGCGCGAATGCCTTGCAGCGCTTGCTGCGCTTCGAGTACCTGCGCCACGCCCTGCTGCGCCTCCTCGATGCCGAGGTTGGCGATGTTCACCGCGTCGTCGGCGCCCTGCCGCAGGCTGGCGATGATGCCCTGGATCTGTTCGGTGGATTGCCGGGTCTTGCCAGCCAGCGCACGCACCTCGTCGGCGACCACGGCAAAGCCACGGCCCTGTTCGCCGGCGCGAGCGGCTTCGATGGCGGCGTTGAGGGCCAACAGATTGGTCTGGTCGGCAATCGACTGGATCACGCTGGCAGCGAGCATGATGTCCTGGGTTTGCCCGGCCAGGTTGGCCACAGCCTGGTTGATCTGGCTGACCGTACGCGCCAGCAGTTGGATCGCCTCGCGCGATTTGCCGGCCACCTCGCTGCCCTGCTCGGCCAGGCGATTGGCCGTATGCGCTTCGCCGGCAGTGTGCTCGACGTGCGCAGCCACTTCACTGATCGACGCGGCCATTTCAGTCATGGCCGCGGCGGTCTGGTCGGTCTCGGCACGCTGTTCGAGCAGCGCCGTTTCGGTGCACTGCGACAGCCGGCTGGAATCGCTGGCGGCCACCGTCATCTGCGTGGCCAGGTCGCTGAGACGAGTGAGCGCGGTTTTCAGCCGCGCCTCTTCGCTGATCAGGATCATTTCCAGTTGACCGGTCGGGCCGAGCGCGTCGGTATAGGCCAGCGCGCTGATCGGGTCGGCGAAGGTCTCGCCGGAATCGCGGACGATACGCTGCAGGGTCTGTCCCAGGCGGTTATGCGCCCACAGGCCGACCAGCACGAACAGACCGAGCGTGGCCGCCTGCCCCGGCAAACCCGGCTGCCAGTGATTCAAGCCGACAGCCGTGACCCCGGCGAGCACCGGCAACGCCAGCGCGCGCGCCAATTCGCCGGCACGCCGCAGCAGCGGCACCGGTGCGCGACCTTCACGGATACGCGTGTACAAGGCTTCGGCGCGCTCAATCTGCTCGCGGCTCGGCTTGACTCGCACCGACTCATAGCCGGTGAGCCGGCCGTTTTCCAGAATCGGCGTGACGTAAGCGCTGACCCAATAGAAATTGCCGTTCTTGCAGCGATTCTTGACAATACCCATCCAGCTCTGACCGGCCTTGAGGTAGCGCCACATCTGTTCGAACACGGCCGCCGGCATGTCTGGGTGGCGCACCAGGTTGTGCGTGCTGCCAATCAGTTCGGCTTGGCTGAAGCCGCTCATGGCGGCGAATTCGGCATTGCAGTAGGTGATGTTGCTGGCCGTATCCGTAGCGGAAATCAGGCGTTGGTGCGCTGCGAAAGTCTGTTCGACCGCAGTCACCGGCAAGTTGAGACGCACGTAAAAACTCCATTGATCGCTGGCGAAAAGCCTGGCTTTCCTCACTGAAAGCCGCGACATGTCTGACTGTCCAACTTCAGGATTCTACGAATTACATCACATTTCGCAAGGCTTGGTGATGAATTCCGTCGTTGCCTATTACATATTTTTGTCGTTAAGTTCTTGATTCTAAATGGGAATTAATCGATGGAAATTTCGGGTTTGGGTTCAGCCATCAGACGCTACCGTAAGGTTGCCGGGCTCACTCAAGCTGAACTAGGCGAAAAAACCGGTTTCGACCCCAAGACCATCAGCCGTTTCGAGACCGGCACCTACACCCCGAGCGTCGAGGCACTGTTCCTCTTCGCACAGGCGCTGGACGTCAAACTAAAAGCCTTCTTCGCCGACCTGGACGAAGAAGAGGAGCAGCGTGCGTATCTGTTTGGCGTCATCCACAAAACCCCTTCCAAGGACCTCGGCAAGCTGATCACCGCAGTCAATCAAGCCCTTTCCAAGCCCTGAAGGCGCACGTGCTCAGGTGATCGCCGCTGCGCCTTAACTGGTCAGACCGGTAAAGCCGATTTTCGCCATTCCATCCGCAAACCCCTTGCCAACGGGAAAAAATCACGCCTACACTGCGCTCGCACTGGACATACCGGTAAGACCACAATAATTAAGTCCGCCGCTCTGCCCTCCCCGGGTACGACGCCAGGACACCGACCAGAGATCCCTCCCATGCTCAAATGGTGCTCGCGTTCGATCTTCCTCCAAGTGGTGCTCGGCCTGATGCTTGGCATCGCCTGCGGCCTGAGCTTTCCTGAAGTTTCCCTGCAACTCAAACCCCTGGGCGACGGCTTCATCAAGCTGATCAAGATGCTCATCGGGCTGATCGTGTTCTGCGTGGTGGTCAGCGGCATCTCCGGTGCCGGCGACTTGAAGAAGGTCGGCCGTATCGGCCTCAAATCGGTGATCTATTTCGAGGTACTGACCACCCTTGCCCTGGTTCTGGGCCTGGTGTTCGCCTTCACCTCCGGGATCGGCAGCGGCGCCAACATTCACCTGGACCAGTTGTCCAGCGCCGACGCCAGTAACCTGGCCGAACGCAGTCAGCATATCCATGGCACCGCCGCGTTTCTCATGGACCTGATTCCCACCTCGGTGGTCGGCGCCTTCGCCGATAACAACATTCTTCAAGTGCTGCTGTTCTCGGTGCTGTTCGGCAGCGCGCTGAACCTGGTCGGCGAGGCCGCATCGGGCATCACCCGGCTGATCAACGAACTGAGCCACGTGATCTTCCGCATCATGGGCATGATCGTGCGCCTGGCGCCGCTCGGCGTATTCGGCGCCATCGCCTTCACCACCAGCAAATATGGCCTGGACTCGCTGCAGCACCTGGGCGGTCTGGTGGCGCTGTTCTACCTGACCTGTGCCGGTTTCGTGCTACTGATTCTCGGCCTGGTGATGCGCGTATCGGGGCTGAAGATCCTGCCGTTCATCAAGTACCTGCGCGAAGAACTGACCATAGTCCTCGGCACCGCCTCCTCCGATGCCGTACTGCCGCAGATCATGCGCAAACTGGAACACCTGGGCATCGGCAGCTCCACCGTCGGCCTGGTGATTCCCACCGGCTATTCCTTTAACCTCGACGGTTTCTCGATCTACCTGACGCTGGCCATCGTCTTTATCGCCAACGCCACCGGCACACCGCTGTCGATGTCGGACCTGCTGACCATCCTGCTGGTCTCGCTGATTACCTCCAAGGGCGCCCACGGTATCCCCGGCTCGGCGCTGGTGATTCTGGCGGCGACGCTAACGGCGATCCCGGCGATTCCGGTGGTGGGCCTGGTGTTGGTGCTGGCGGTGGACTGGTTCATGGGCATCGGCCGGGCGCTGACCAACCTGATCGGCAACTGCGTCGCCACCGTCGCCATTGCCCGCTGGGAGGGTGATATCGACCTGGATCGCGCCAACAACGTACTGGCGGGTAAACAGGGCTTCGGCTTCCAGACCCGCAAGTCCCCGACCGCCCATCAACAGGAATTCTAGGAAACTACCCATGCACGTCTTCTCAGGGAGCGCACAGTGATTACCTCATCGACCGTAGTGAATGCCGTCGTCGACAAGCTGCGCCAGGCGCTGACCCGCGGTCAGTGGCGTTCCGGCGAAATGCTCCCGGGGCAGCGCGAGCTGGCCGAGCAACTGGGGATCAGCCGGCCGAGCCTGCGCGAGGCGATCACCGTACTGGAAACCCTGGGCCTGGTGCGCTCGATGCCAGGCAAGGGCGTGCTGGTGCTCGAACCTGGCACGCTGGAGCCCTTGTCGGCCGCCAGCGGGGTGGCCGGGGCCAGCCTGGAAGACGTACTGCAACTGCGTTACACGCTGGAGCCGTTCATTGTCGGCTTGGTTGCGCAGTCGATCAGCAGCAAGGAGATCGGCCAGCTGCGCCTGACCCTGATGGACATGCGCGAAGCACTGGAGGCCAACGATGGGCATGCCGGGGTGAACGCCTACCTGGCGTTTCATGAGGAGTTGTTCACCCTGACCGCCAACCCGATCTTCCAGAGCGTGGTGCAGCAAACCAGCAATGCCCTGAAGCAGAGCGCCGAAATGCTGCGCAACTCGCCAGAGCACCTGGCGGCGCGCTTGGAAGAGAATGAAGCGGTGGTACGGGCCATCCGCAACAAGGACAGCGCCCAGGCCAGCGCGCAGATGCGCCGGCACATCCTGCAGGAAGGCCTGCGCATGGGCATCGAACTGACCATACCGGACGAACACCCCGGTCGTTGACTGAACAGGAGAGCGATCATGACTGCCTGCGCGACTGCCACCCCCAATGCGCCTACCCTGCCCGCGCTGCTGGCGGCGGGAGAACGGCGCCTGTCGGCCGAGGAGATCTACCCACGGCTGTTCGATGCGATTCTGGAACAGCGGCTGGCCCCGGGCACAGCGCTGACCGAGCAAGCACTCGGGCATGCCTTTGGGGTCAGCCGCACGGTGATTCGACGGGTGCTCGGGCGCTTGTGCGATCAGCAGGTGATCGTGCAGCGCCCGGCGCATACCGCCAAGCTGGCGGCGCCGGACCCGGAACAGGCGCGTCAGGTATTGAGCGCTCGGCGCTTGGCCGAGACCACCCTGATCGGGCTGGCGGCGAAACGCTCACGGCCGTTGCATATTCGTCAGTTGCGCGAGTTGATTGCCCGCGAGCGGCGGCATCATGAGCGAGGGGAACGCTGTACGGCGATTCGCCTGGGTGGCGAGTTTCACCTGAAGCTGGCGGAGATGGCCAACAATGCGCCGCTGGCGCGGTTTCTCAATGGGCTGGTGCCGATGACCTCACTGATCATTGCCCAGTACGAGACCAAGCCGTGCAGCCATTGTGCATGGCAGGAGCATGCGGCGCTCGTGGATGCGATTGAGGACGGTGATGGGGAGGCGGCGTTGCACCTGATGCACGAGCATCTGGACAGAATTGAGGCGAAGTTGACACTCGATTGAATCAAAACCGCATCGCGGGACGCGCCTGCTGCCACACGTCCCGCGATGGGCCACAAAGCGCACCTACTTGTCAGGCGATACGGTTTCCGTCCGGCTCCAGTCCAACAACAGGCTGTAAGCAATCGCCAACAACGTAGGCCCGATAAACAAGCCGATGAAACCAAACGCCAACAGCCCGCCAAACACCCCAAGCAGCACAATCACCAACGGCAGGTTGCCACCCCGACTGATGAGATACGGCTTGAGCACGTTGTCCACGCCACTGATGATGAACGTCCCCCAAACCCCAAGAAACACGGCCATCCCGTAATCACCCTTCCACACCAACCACGCCGTAGCCGGAATCCATACCAGCGGCGGCCCCATGGGAATCAGGCTGAGCAGGAAGGTCACCAAGCCCAGCACCAGCGCCCCCGGCACCCCGGCGATCAGGAACCCGATCAACGCCAACAGCGCCTGCGCTGCCGCAGTCCCGATCACTCCGTTGACCACCCGCTGCACGGTACCCGCCACCAACCCCAGGTAGTACTCGGCACGCTCGCCGATCAGCCGATCGAGCAGGCGCAACACGAATGCCGCCAAGCGCGGCCCATCGCGATAGAAGAAGAACACGAACACCAGGCTCAGGGTTACCTCAAGGATCCCGCTGCCGATCTGTGCACTGCGCGCCAGCAGCCAGTTACCGACCTGGCCCAGATAGGGTTTGGCGGTGGTCAGCAGCGCCGCGCCCTGCTGATCGAGGGTGTCCCAGAAGCGCACCAGCCGCTCGCCCACCAGCGGCACTGCGCCAAGCCACTCCGGCGCTTCGGGAAGGCCATCGACCTGCACATCGCGAACGAACACCGTCACATCGCGGACATGGTCGGCCAGGTTGAACCCCATCCACACCAGCGGCAGCGCCACCAGCAGAATCCACAAGCTGGTCAGAAACCCTGCTGCCAGGGTTTCCCGGCCACCGAAGAGGCGCGTCAGCAAGCGCATCAACGGCCAACTGGCGTAGGCCAGGATCGCCCCCCAGAGCAGCGCCGAAATAAACGGCGCCATCACCCACAACCCCGCCCCGAGCAGGCCGAGCAGCAGGATCTGTACCAGCAGACGGTCGTTGTTGAGCATGCGCCCCCCGATCAGCGAATCAATTCGACATGCAGGCCATTGGTTGCCTGTGTGCCGACTTCGAGCCGGGCGCTACGCACCCCGGCTTTGCTCAGTTGCTCTCGCCAGGCCTCGGCCTGCGCCCCGCTCAGGCTCACCCGCAAGGTGCTGTCCAGGTTCAGGCTGCGCGCCAGCAGGCTGACCCAGGCGGCGGCCGGCTCGGCGGCAAGGTCCGTATAATCGAGCTTGCCATTGCTGCGCAGCTCACGCAGGACGGTGGCCGGCGTCGGCAACAGCTCGCCGAGCGGTGCATGGGCAACGAACGCCTCGACATGCAGGTAGGCGCGTCGGTTGCCGCGGGTAATGCTGTACAGCGCTACCAGGGTATCGCTCTCGGCCCCCGAGCGGCGCAGCAGAATGAACGCCTGGTCTTCGTCGGAACCGTACAGCCGGGCGTTTTTGAAGACCTCGTTGGCCCACAGGCTGCTTTCGCCGCAGTCCCGCTTCTCGCACCAGAACAACGGATAACCGCCGTCGGCCTGCAAGGCTTCGCGGGCGCTGGTGAAAGCTTCGTTGGCAGAGCGCTCGCGCGGCAGCTCGTAGGTTAGCGAGCTAACCTGGCCGCGGCTCTCGATCTTGCTCTCGACGCGCAACTGACCGCTGATCTTGCGCAAGGCACCAAGTGGGTACACCCGCTCCTGCTCGGCGGCCGGGCGTTCGTCGACCACCTTGGCATCCGCCGGCACAGGCAGCTCCTTGGCGATCAGGGCGCTGCTACCCAGTAGGGCCAGCCCGCTTACAGCCACGCGAATCCGGTAGGAAAGGTTCATCGGCACGCCACGCCGACGGGATGGGCGAAGGCGTTAACGTATAAAGCGCTGTCGTGCTTGGTCATGGTTGTCTCCCTGTTCAACCCGCCAAGCCTCGACAGTTGCCCGCCGCAAGTCAAGGAATGGCAAAAAAGCGATTGAAACAGTCTGCAACAAGGGTTGCACCGAGCTCATCGTTCAGATGCAGGTGATGGCCGCCGGGCAGTTGTTCCCGGCGAAAACCTAAGGGTAGCTGGTCGAGCAACGCCGTGTGCCGGGCGAGCATGCCATCGGCGGCAACAATCAACTGCGCCGGGCAAGTGATGCGGCGTACGAAGGTCAGCGCCTGTTCTTCGCTCAGGCGCAGTGGCGACGGCAGCGTCAGACGGCTGTCGCTACGCCAGCTGAAGCCACCAGGCACCGGCATCAGGCCGCGCTGGGCGAGCAGCTCGGCGGCGTCGCGACTGACCGCGACCATGCCTTTCATGCGCGCCTGCACCGCCAGTTCCAAGGTCGGGAACACCGATTTACGCTTGCCGTCCAGATCCAGCTGCGCTTGCAGGGCCATGCCCATGCGCTCGGCGGCGTCCCTGGGCTCGGCACCCGGCGGGATCACGCCATCGATCAGCGCCAACTGCGTCACCCGCTCGGGCAGCGCACCGGCGAGCACCACCGAAATGATCGCCCCCAGCGAATGCCCGAGCAGGGCAAAGCGTTCCCAGCCCAGTTGCTCGGCCACACGCAACACATCGTGGGCGTAATCCCACAAGGCGTAGCCGGCGCCCGCCGGCCGATGCTCGGAATAACCGTGGCCGGCGAGGTCCAGGGCGACAATGCGCAAGCCCTTGAGCTGCGGCGCCAGCCGGGCAAAGCTGTTGGCGTTGTCGAGCCAGCCATGCAAGGCGATGACCGGCTGGCCATCGACTGGGCCCCACAGGTGCGCGGCCAGCTCGATATGGCCAAGGTTCAGTCGGACTTCTTCCATGCCACTCATACGGGCTCCTCGCGCCAGCGGTCGAACAGGCCCTTGATCAGGCTCGCGGTGTCGTGCGGACGTTCCAGCGGGAACATGTGCCCACCTGGCAGGCTGTGAAATTCGCCGCGGGGCAAGCGCCGCACGGCAAACGCATGGTGGCGCCGTACGACGCCGCTGTGGCTGCCGCGCACCATCGCCAGCGGCAACTCCAGCTGTCGGGCAGGGCCCGGGCTCAGGTGCGGCAGGCTGCGGTAGATACTGATTTCGGTGACCGGGTCGAAACTCAGCCGCAAGCCGTCGCCATCGGCTTGCAGGCCATGCTCCAGATAGGCTTCGAAACAGTCCGGGTCAAAATTGCGAAACAGCGACTTGCCGGTGAAATAGGCCCGCGCGCTGGCGCGGTCGTCAAACACTTCGCGGCGCCCGAGGGTGCGTCCGGCCGGGGTGATGCGGTCAATGAAACCGAGGCGCTTGGCGGCGCGGATCATCAACTGGTCGGTCCGAGTGAGCACTGGCGAATCAAGCATCACCACCCCACGATAGAACTGTGGGCAGCGCAGGGCCGCATGCAGGTGCAACAACCCGCCCAGCGAATGCCCGACACCCCAGACCGGCTCAGGCTGTTGTTCAAGATGATGGAGCAACTCATCGACCAGGCTCTGCCAGTTGTCGTTGACCGGAAAGCGCGGGTCGTGGGCATGCTGCGACAGGTGGCTGACCCGGTAGTCCGGGGCCAGCGCGGCGAACAGCTTGCCGTACGTGGCCGACGGAAAACCGTTGGCATGGGCGAAGAAGATCTGCTGCGTCATGAGCGCCTGTCCGGGAGGGTGAATGGCATCATTCTCCGCGCAGCGCGAAAGGCGGGCAATGTCTGGAAAAGCCATCGGGGACGGCGATCAGGTCATTGCCGGACGAAACTGATCATCGAACGCTGGAGACAGGCCTTCTGATAGGCCATCTGGTACTCCAGCACTTCACGCGCGCGCTGGCGACCATGCGCATCCAGATTCGCCCGCCGCAGGGCCAGGCAGGCAACCTGCAACTGCCGTGCGAGGTCGGCACAATCCTCCTGCAACTGCTTGAGCTGGTGCAGCTCTTCGTACTCCTCCAGCAGCCGCTGCAGCTTGACCTCGGCGGCATCATAAAGCAGGTGCAGCTCGGCAAAATGCAGGGTGTCGCCTTGCTCGATTTTCTGCAGGATCGGTTGCAAGTCTGCAGAACACAACAACTCCAGGTGCCAACAGCTCATCGCCCCACCCCCTAGGTTGCGCCCGGTGGCGCGGTCTAGGGGCACGCTAGCAAGCACGACCGGGGTCTACAACTGGTAGAAATATCAGGTCGGCGGCAGTGCCGGCCGCTTTGCCGATCAGGGGTGACTGAGGCTGCGCAGGGTCATCAGCCCGGCCAGCGGCCAGTCGCCGTCGAGTTCGGCCAGGCTGGCCGTGCTCATCGGCGCCGGATGCCGGTAGTGACCGTGCTCCAGCAGACTGACCAGCGCCCCCACCAGCGGCTGGTGGCTAACCAGCAACAGCTGTTCCAGGCCCAGCCGGTCGAGCTCAGCGATCACCTGCTGCGGATCGCTGTCCGGGGTCAGCCAGGGCACCGTGCGTAGCGGCTGGGCAAAGCCCAGCGCATCGTGGACCAGCGCTGCGGTTTGCTGGGCGCGCACGTACGGGCTGGCGATGATTGCCTGCAACGGCTGGCCCAGCAACTGGGCGGCACTGCGCAGCACCTGCTCACGACCCTGCGCGGTCAGTCGGCGCTCGGCGTCGCTGTTGGCACGTGGCTCGGCTTCGCCGTGGCGCAGCACCCACAGCTTCACAGCTTGGGCTCTTCGTCACGTACCGGGTGTGCTGCCGGCGGCACGCTGTGGGCGGCTTCGCCTTCCGGGGCACGCGGGCTCGGCCAGTCGGCGAATGGCCAAGGCTTCTGATCGCTGTGGAAGCTACCGAAGCGTCCGATCTGCGCCAGGAACTGGCTCAGGCTGTCACCAAAGTTCATCAGGCTGGCGCTCGGCGCGCCGTAGATCAGCCGGTAGATCAACTGCACGATCACCAGGCCCGCCAGCAGCAGTTCGGCCAATTGCCAGACCAGCAGGAAAACCAGCATCCACAGTACCCGCAGCACGATGGACTCGCGTTGGGCCTGATTCGGGGATTCGTTCATCAGCTACTCCTGTACTCAGTTGAAACCACTGGTGGAAATGAAGTCGACGTCGGTTTTAGGCTCGGCACGCATCAGCAACTCGATCACCTGATTGAGCGTACGGCCCTCGAACAGGATCGCATGCAAGCCTGCCACCAACGGCATGTACACGCCCAGTTCCTGGGCCTTGACCTTGAGCACCTTGAGCGTATTGACCCCTTCGGCCACCTCGCCCAGGCGGTTGACCGCCTCTTCCAGGCTCAAGCCCTGACCAAGGGCGTGACCGACCTGGTAGTTGCGGCTTTTCGGCGAGGAACAGGTGACGATCAGGTCGCCCACCCCGGCCAGGCCGAGGAAGGTCATCGGGTTGGCGCCCTGGCTGACGGCGAACCGGGTCATCTCCGCCAGCGCGCGGGTGATCAGCATGCTCTTGGTGTTCTCGCCCATGCCCAGCGCCACGGCCATGCCGGCGATGATCGCGTAAACGTTCTTCAGCGCGCCGCCCAGTTCGACACCGAAGCGGTCGCTGCTGGCATACACCCGGAAGGTACGCCCGTGCAGCACCTCCTGCACGCGCTGGCAGAGTTGTTCGTCTTCACTGGCAACCACGGTGGCGGTGAGCGCATGCTCGGCCACTTCGCGAGCCAGGTTTGGCCCGGACAGCACGCCGATGCGCGCGTCTGGGGCAATCTCTTCGAGGATCTGACTCATCAGCTTGAAGCTTTGGGCCTCGATACCCTTGGTCAGGCTCACCAGCAACTTGCCGCGCAGCAACTCGGCATGCGGCGCCAGTACACTGCGCAGGGCGCTGGACGGCAACGCGACAAAGATCAGCTCGCAGGCGTGCAGGGTTGCCAACAGGTCATTGACCGGCTCGACCGCCGGGTGGATCTTCACACCCTTGAGATAACGCGGGTTCTCGCGGTTGTTGCGCATGGCCTCGGCTTGCTCGGGGTCGCGCATCCATTGCCGCACGCCGACGCCGTTTTCGGCCAGCAGGTTCGCCACGGCGGTACCAAAACTCCCGCCTCCCAGAACTGCAACAGGCTGCTGTTCAGTCATATCCAATCCGTTAAAACCAATAAAAAGTGGCGACTTGTGCATTATACGGAGCGCAACGTGCACCACCAGCGCCAGATTCATGAAGCAATGCCGGCAATCGGACCTGGATCACTGGAAAATGCCAGCTACTCGGTTAACATGCCCAACTTGTATCCGCCAACAAGGCCGTGCCGTGTTCTTTGGCCCTCCTCCTGCCCGCTCATTACTGCTGTTGACTGCTCTGTTCGGCGGCCAGGCCGTGGCCGACGATCTGTTCGTCGACAGCCAGGCCCTGCCCGAAGTACTCACCGCAACCCGGCTGAAACAGGCCCCCGCCGCCGTCCCCGGCAGCATGACCGTGCTCGACAGCGAACTGATCCGCGCCAGCGGCGCCCGCGACATCCCGGAACTGCTGCGCCTGGTGCCGGGCATGATGGTCGGCTACGGCGCCGGCAACCAGCCCAGCGTCAATTACCACGGCAGCAATGCCAACGACGCCCGGCGCATGCAGGTGCTGATCGACGGTCGCTCGGTGTACCGCGCCGGCCTGGCCACGGTGGACTGGAGCGACATCCCCCTGGCAATGGAAGACATCGAGCGCATCGAAGTGTTCCGCGGGCCGAACACGGTCAGCTATGGCGCCAATGCGCTGATGGCAGTGGTCAACATCCTCACCCGCAACCCGGCCGACAGCCACGGCACCCGACTCAAGGTGACCCGCGGCCAGCGTGGGATCAACGACTGGTACGCCAGCGAGGGCTTCGGCTGGGACGGTGGCGACCTGCGCCTGTCGCTGTCGGGCATGCAAGACGACGGTTTCGACGAGAACCGCAAGGGTCAGGATTATCGCGACAGCCGCCGGCTGAGCCGGATCAGCCTGAGTGCCAGCCACAACCTGGCGCCGGAGCAGAGCCTGGACTGGCAGTTCAGCGCCAAGGAAGGCACCGACCAGCGCCCGTACACCTACAAGCCGGTGTTCTACGGGGTTACCGCCGAAGGCTACAACTCCGACGTGGCGGCCAAGGACTACGCCGGTTCGGTGCGCTGGAACATCGACTTCAATCCGCAGCACAGCCTGTATGTGCAAGGCTCGGCGCAGCACTGGGACCGCCAGCAGGTGTGGCGCGCCTGCGACGCGGCAATCTCCTTCAGCCCCGAACTGACCCAACTGTGGCAGTTGAACCCGTGGTATGCCGAACAGCTGGCGCGCAACATTCGCATGGGTTTACCTCAGGGCACCGTAGGCACCGCACAGGAAACGAATCTGGCAAACGAGGTACTGAAGCAGTGGAACGAAGGCAAAGACCAGGAAGTGTGCGGCGACATTGACCAGAGCACCCGCGAGACCCGCTACGACCTGGAGATTCAGGACACCCTGAGCCTGAGCGACAACCTGCGCCTGCTCAGCGGCATCAATTACCGCTACGACCGCGCCGACTCGCAGACCTACTTCAACGGCAGCCTCGACGACAGCACCTGGCGGCTGTTCGGCCAGCTCGAATGGCGGGCCGACGAGCACTGGATCATCCAGGGCGGAGCGATGTTCGAAGACTCGCAGTTGTCCGGCAGCTCACTGACCCCACGCCTGGCCGTGAACTACCTGATCACCCCGCGCCACGGTCTGCGCGCGGTGTACTCCGAGGCGGTGCGCTCGCCGGACATGTTCGAGAACAACGTCAACTGGAGCTACCGGGTCAACAACCTGAGCCCGACGGCATTCGGCCAGGACAGCGCCGAATACTTCGTCAAGACCCGCGGCCCCGGCAACCTCGACCAGGAGCGGATGCGCTCGCGCGAGCTGGGTTACAACGGCTATTTTGCCGAGGCCGACCTGACCGTCGACCTCAAGCTGTTTCATGACGAAATCAGCGCCATGGTCAGCGAGCCGCTGCGCAACAACCAATACATTGCCAGCAACAGCAACAAGGCCCGCTTCACCGGCAGCGAGGCCCAGGCCGACTGGCGCCTGAGCGCGGCCGACCGCTTGCGCCTGACCTACGCCTATGTCGACGCCTGGGCCAGCAACGCCGACGACCGTCGCCTGAGCGCGCGCAACAGCGGCTCGGCCGGCTGGCTACGCGACTGGGGCCAGGGCTGGTCGAGCGCACTGTTCTATTACGGCGCCGACGCCCTCAACGGCTACCGCTTCGAGCGCGCCGACCTGCGGCTGGCCAAGCGTATCAGCCTGCACCGCGCCAGCCTCGAACTGGCCGGCATGCTCCAGCAACGCCTGGACGACGAGCCCACCAGCAACCTCGACAACCTGTATGACAGCCGCCACGTGCTGTACTTCAGCGCGGAGCTGGAATTCTGATGCGCTGGCTGCGGCGCTGGTGCTGGCTGCTGTTGCTATGGCCGCTGACTCCGCTGCTGGCGGGTGAAATCCTGCTCACCGGCAGCGAGGACAATGCCGGCGTGCACAGCTTCGTCAACGCCCTGAGCGCCCAGCGCCCGCACGATCAGGTGCGCTTCGTGAATACCCGCGACCTGCCGCGCCCGGCCAACCTCAAGGCCGACACGCGCCTGGTACTGCTCGACCTTGCCGCCCTGGACTGGCGCCTGGACGACAGCAGCGGACCACCGGCGCTGGTACTGCGCATCAGCCGGGTGCAGGCGGCGCAACGCCTGGGCACCCTGCGCCCGACCTACCTCAGCTTGTTGTGGAGCGACCCGCCCCCAACCCGGCAACTGCACCTGGCCCATTACCTGCTGCCGACGGCGCGGCGTATCGGTGTGCTGTACAGCGAGCGCAGCAGCTTTCTGCTCGACGAGCTGCGCCGGGCCGCTACCCCACTAGGCCTGGAAATCGTCGCCCAGGCCTGGCCCGACAGCCGCGACAACCGCCCGTTGCAGACAGTGCTGAAAAACAGCGACGTACTACTCGGGCTGGACGACCCACAGTTGTACAACCCGAAAACCGCGAAGAATATTCTGCTCAGCAGCTATGCCAGGCAGATGGCCCTGATCGGCCCCAGCGCCGGCTTCGTCAAGGCCGGCGGCCTGGCCAGCACCATGAGCGATCAAGACGACTGGCTGGTCGAACTCAACCGGTTGCTCGACCAGCCGCCGGGCAAATGGCCGCGGACGTTTTACCCCAAGCGCTTCAGCGTGGTCGGCAACCAGCAGGTGGCCCGCGCCCTGGGCATTGAAGCCATCGACCCGGCAGCCGCCGCACAGGCCGTGGCCGCAGGAGAACCGCCCCCATGAGACGTCTGAGCTGGGACATTCATACCCGCACCCAGATCATCAGCCTCGGCCCGGCCCTGCTGCTGACGCTGCTGCTGATCAGTTTCTTCACCTTCGTGCGGATTCAGGACCTGCGCCAGGAGCTCAATCACACGGGCCAACTGATCGCTAATCAATTGGCGCCGGCCTCGGAGTACGGGGTGATTTCCGGCAACGACGAGGTGCTGGAAAGCCTGATGCGCGCAACACTGAGCATTCCGCACGTGCGCTTCCTCGAAGTACAGGACAACGCCAATCACATTCTGGCCTACGTCGAGCAGCCCGATGAGCACGACAACCGCGCGCAACAGGTGGAAGTGTTTCAGGCGCCGATCCGCCTGCAGCGCATTCGCCTCGACAACGATTTCCTGCAGAACGGCAGCCCGCCGGGCATTGCCACCGGCGACGACTACCTGGGGCGGGTGATCGTTGGCATGTCCGACGACGCCTTCAGCCAGCGCCAGCAGGAAATCGTCATCAAGGCCGCGATCCTCGCGCTGTTCGCGCTGATCTTCACCTTCCTCCTCGCCCGCCGCCTGGCACGCAGCCTGGCGACCCCGATCGCCGACATGGGCACGGCGGTAAAGGCCATCCAGAAAGGCGACTTCAATGCGCCGCTGCCGGTGGTCGACGACAGCGAACTGGGCCACCTGGCCCGCCACATCAACAACCTCGCCAGCGCCCTGGCCCAGGCCAGCAGCGAACAGCAACAGGCCATGGCGCAGCTGATTCAGGCGCGTGAGGAAGCCGAGCAGGCGAACAAGGCCAAATCGGACTTCCTGGCGATGATGAGCCATGAACTGCGTACGCCCATGAACGGCGTGCTGGGCATGCTGCAATTGCTGCAAACCACCGAATTGAGCGAGGAGCAGGCCGAATACACGGCGGTCGCCAGCGAGTCGACCGGGCACTTGCTCAAGGTGATCAACGACATCCTCGATTTCTCCCGGATCGAGCGCACCACGCTGGAACTGGAGCACATCGAATTCAACCTCGCCGAACTGATCGGCAGTTGCGCCCAGGCCTTCCAGCACATTGCCCAACAACGCCAGTTGGCCCTGGAACTGGCCATGCCGCCGGGCATGGGACAGTTGCAGGTGATCGGCGACCCGACGCGGATCCGCCAGGTACTGGTGAACCTGATCGGCAACGCGCTGAAATTCACCGAGCACGGCAGCGTGTATATAGAGCCGCGCTGGCAGGTGCTCGACCGTCAGCTGATCTGGTTCAGTTGTGCGGTACGCGATACCGGCATCGGTATCGACAGTGCGCGCCTGGAAACCATGTTCGTCGCCTTCCAGCAGGCCGACAGCTCGATTTCGCGCCGCTACGGTGGTACCGGGCTGGGTCTGTCGATTGCGCGCAACCTGGCCGAGCGGATGGGCGGCACCCTGCGCGCAGAAAGCCGCGAGGGCCAAGGCTCGACCTTCACCCTGGAAATGCCGCTGGGCCTGTGTGCGCAGCCGGTCACGGCGCTGCCGGCGCATCACCCTGCCACACTCACCGCCGGTCAGGGCCGCTGCATCCTGCTGGTGGAAGACAACCCGGTGAACCAGACCGTGATCCAGGCCATGTTGCGCAGCCTGGGCTTTGAGGTGTGCGTGGCGGGCGACGGCCTGCAGGCGGTGCGCGAAGCTTCGCGGCAGCGCTTCGTTGCCGCGCTGATGGACTGCCGGCTGCCGCTGATCGACGGCTATGAGGCCACCCGGCGGATCCGCCAGATTCCCCTGGCCGCCGGCCTGCCGATCATCGCGCTGACCGCCAATGCCTTGCAGGGCGACCGCGAACGCTGCCTGGACGCCGGCATGAACGACTACCTGGCGAAGCCGTTCAAACGCACTGATCTACAGCAAATTCTGCAACGCTGGCTGCCCGGCGAGTCATCTGCGACTGGCGATAATTGATAAATTACGGCAGTCTTAGGGACTGAACCGGGCCCTTGGCGGGCTTGTCGGAAAAATTTCAGTGCACAAGTGTACATTCTCGTCTCCTGTGCTGTGACTTTCACTACAACGCAATAGTCTATGTGTAGGCTGCCGCCCCAAGCCAAACGCTTTTGGGGACGGTCGGGAAGATTTGCCCCCTGCCGCACGGGGACTATTGAGGAGCTCGCATGACCAAACAAAACGCCTTTACTCGGGAAGACCTGCTGCGCTGCAGTCGCGGTGAGCTGTTCGGCCCAGGTAACGCGCAACTGCCCGCCCCGAACATGCTGATGGTGGATCGCATCACCCATATCAGTGCCGAGGGCGGCAAGTACGGCAAAGGTGAATTGGTCGCCGAGCTGGATATCAATCCAGACCTGTGGTTCTTCGCCTGCCACTTCGAAGGCGATCCCGTGATGCCGGGTTGCCTGGGCCTCGACGCCATGTGGCAGTTGGTCGGCTTCTTCCTCGGCTGGCAAGGCCTGCCGGGTCGCGGTCGCGCCCTGGGTTCGGGCGAGGTCAAGTTCTTTGGCCAGGTACTGCCTAGCGCCAAGAACGTCACGTACAACATCCATATCAAGCGCGTCCTGAAGGGCAAGCTGAACATGGCCATCGCCGATGGTTCGGTCAGTGTCGACGGTCGCGAGATCTACACCGCCGAAGGCCTCCGGGTCGGCGTATTCACCTCCACTGACAATTTCTAAGGGTTATTCGCATGCGCCGCGTCGTAATCACTGGTCTGGGCATCGTTTCGTGCCTGGGCAATGACAAAGAGACCGTCACCGAAAACCTGCGCAAAAGCCGTCCGGGCATTCGTTTCAACCCGGAATACAAGGAAATGGGGCTGCGCAGCCAGGTTTCCGGCTCCATCGACCTGAACCTCGAAGAGCTGATCGACCGCAAGGTCTATCGCTTCGTCGGTCACGCGGCTGCCTATGCCTACCTGGCCATGGCCGACGCCATCAAGGATTCCGGCCTGACCGAGGAGCAGGTATCCAACCCGCGTACCGGCCTGATCGCCGGCTCCGGCGGCGCCTCGACCCTGAACCAGATGGAAGCGCTGGATATCCTGCGCGAAAAAGGCGTCAAGCGCGTTGGTCCGTACCGTGTTACCCGGACCATGAGCAGCACCGTTTCCGCGTGCCTGGCCACCCCGTTCAAGATCAAGGGCCTGAACTACTCCATCGCCTCGGCATGCGCCACCAGCGCACACTGCATCGGGACCGCGATGGAGCAGATCCAGATGGGCAAGCAGGACGTGGTCTTCGCTGGCGGCGGTGAAGAAGAACACTGGAGCCAGTCGTTCCTGTTCGACGCCATGGGCGCCTTGTCCAGCAAACGCAATGACACCCCGGAAAAAGCCTCGCGCGCCTACGATGCCGACCGTGACGGTTTCGTCATCGCTGGCGGTGGCGGCATGGTGGTGGTCGAGGAGCTGGAACACGCACTGGCCCGTGGCGCGAAAATCTACGCGGAAATCGTTGGCTACGGCGCGACTTCCGACGGTTACGACATGGTTGCCCCGAGTGGCGAAGGCGCGATCCGCTGCATGCAGCAGGCGCTGTCCACCGTCGACACCCCGATCGACTACCTGAACACCCACGGTACCTCGACGCCGGTTGGCGACGTAGCCGAGATGAAAGGTGTGCGTGAAGTGTTCGGCGACAAGGCCCCGGCCATCAGCTCGACCAAGAGCCTGTCGGGCCACTCGCTGGGCGCTGCCGGCGTTCACGAAGCGATCTACTGCATGCTGATGATGGAAGGCAACTTCATTGCCGGTTCCGCCAACATCGACGAGCTGGATCCGGAAGTGGCAGACCTGCCGGTTCTGCGTGAAACCCGCGAAAACGCCAAGATCGATACCGTGATGAGCAACAGCTTCGGTTTCGGCGGCACCAACGCCACCCTGGTGCTCAAGCGCTGGCAAGGCAAGTAAGGGGTCAAACCCTTACCGCAAAAACGCCCCGACTGGTTCGGGGCGTTTTTGTGTGTGCCACGTAATTTTGGGGGCCGCTGTGCGGCCCCACTACACCGAAAACCGCCCCACCAATGTATTCAACTCAATCGCCAACTGCGACAACGCCTGGCTCGCCGCGCTGGTCTGGTTCGCCCCGGCCGAACTCTGCAAGGCCAGGTCGCGAATATTGGTCAGATTACGGTCTACCTCCCGCGCCACCTGCGCCTGCTGCTCCGAAGCACTGGCGATCACCAGGTTGCGTTCATTGATCAGACTGATCGCACTGGCAATCTCTTCCAGCGCCGCCCCGGCCGCATGCGCCCCCTCCAACGTGCCGCGAGCGCGCTGGTTGGTTTGCTGCATGCCGTCCACCGCACGGTCGGTGCCCTGTTGGATACCGTCGATCATCTGCTCGATTTCCCGCGTCGACTGCTGCGTGCGATGGGCCAACGCCCGCACCTCGTCCGCCACCACGGCAAACCCTCGCCCGGCATCCCCGGCCCGCGCCGCCTCGATGGCCGCATTCAATGCCAACAGGTTGGTCTGCTCGGCAATCGCGCCGATCACATCCAGCACCTTGGTAATCCCGTGCACCTGCTGCGCCAGTTGCCCCACCTCTTCGGCGTTGGCCGTCACCCCTGCCGCCAGCGCCTCGATCGAGGTGACGGTCATGCGCACCTGCTCACGCCCCTGACGGGCAATCCGGTCAGACTCACGCGATGCCTCGGACGTCGCCACTGCATTGCTGGCAACCTCCTCCACCGCCGCGGTCATCTGGTTCACGGCGGTCGCTGCCTGCTCGATTTCCTGGGTCTGCTGATGCAGGCCGCGAGTGGCATCCTCAGTCACCGCACTGAGTTCCTCGGACGCCGACGCCAACTGGTTAGAGGAGTCGGAGATGCGCCCGATGGTATCGCGCAGGCTCTGCTGCATCTGTTTCAGCGCGGCCAACAGGCGCGCCGGCTCATCCTTGCCGTGAATGCTGATCTGCGGTGTCAGATCGCCGGTGGCCACCACTTCGGCCACCGACAGCGACTGCGCCAGCGGCCGCACGATGCTGCGGGTCAAGGTCAGGGCCAGGACCGCAGTCAAGACCAGCGCCGCCACCAGCAAACCGACCACCCATACCCGCGCACGGCCATACACCGCCTCGGACTGATCGGTAGCGCTATTGGCATGGCGATTATTCAGGGCGATCAATTCGTTCAGGCTGGCCGTGAGCTGATCGGCCAACTGATTCATTTCGCCATTGACCAGAGCGATGGCCGACTCGACGTCATGCCGGGCCGACAGCTCCACCACCTGGGCCTGCAACGCCAGGTAATGCTTTTCCTGGGCCAGGTAGCGGTCGAACAGCGTTTGCTCCTCGGGCAGCACGATCAGCGCCTGGTAGGCCTGCTGCGCGTTGCCCAGGCCGGCCTTGATCTCGTCGATGCGCGCCTTGTTCTGCTGCAACGCCGCCGGGTCGCGGTTGACCAGCAAGCGCAGGGTCAACGCGCGAATACGCAACATGTCCTGGCTCATCTGCCCTACCGAGATGATGCTGGGCAACCAGTTGCTGTCGACCTCCTGAGCCTGCTGGCGCATGCTGGTCATCTGCATCAGCGCAAAACTGCCCAAAGCCACCACCAGTAGCGCCACCAGGCCAAACCCCAAGCCTGCGCGTGGCGCTATGTTCAAGCTTCTCAGACTCATCTTCCGGTTCCTTCCAAAAGCGCTGCATCGGTCATGCAGCAGACCTGCTTTAGAAGGTATCGGCCCTCGCAAAATTTGCGTAAGACCAAAAGCTGATATCAAACCGGCTTATGATTGCGACGCTGATGTCGAGATGCCATCAACGCACGGTAAATCGCTGCTCGGCCAGCAGGCGATCCCCCTGGAACACCATGAAATGCCATTGTCCGGGCACCACGTCATGGCTTTCGGTGAATTCGTAGGCCATGACGTCCAGCGCAGCACCCGGTACCAGCTTCTGCACCACTTCGAACTTGTCATGACGCTTGCCGTCCGGGGTAACCACCCCCGGAGTGAAGTACAGCAGGGTCAGCGGCGTGTCTTCGGCCACCTTGCCCTCCAGCTTGTAACGCATGCCGAACTTGCTACCCAGCTTCGCCGGGACCTGATCGGTATGCTGGATGTTCTGCCCGGCCTGGGCCAGGATCCGCTCACCGGGCTGGAACTCCTGATGGCGATTTTCAAACAGGCCAAACTCGACCGGCCCCTGCACCCGTACCTCGGCCGCAGCCGTACCCCACAGCAACATCAGCGCAGCCAGCGCGCCCGCACGACGAATCAACATACCGCTCTCCCTCACGATGGATGGCGGCAGGCTATGTGGCTTGCGTGACAGGCTGATGACAGTTTCGATTCAGCGGGCCTTGGGCAGCACCGCTAGGAAGTTGTCCTTGGCGACCTTCTCCGCCACAGCGGCCGGCAAGGCATCGAGAAACGGCTGGAAACCGTGCAATTGTTCGCCCAGGCTGGCGAACTTGCCGACCACGGCGGAGCCCAGCATGAAGCGCGATTGTTGGCCCGCGGCGCGTCACCGCTGGTCAGCGCAGTCAGGTCATTGTGGCGGGGAAGCACCTCACCGATGCCCTGCCACAAGCCCGGGTGAAGTCCGAGCATGCGCTCGATATGCGTCACGGCATTCTTGTCCAGCGGATTGAAGCCGGTGAGGAATGGTTGAAAGCGCTTGCGCTGCTCGACCGGCAGATTTCCCAGTGCGGCGGCTACATACAGGTCGGCGGCACTGCCAATCCCCCCGTCACCAGCGGACAACCCAACGCCTTGGCAAACATCGTCGCCTCCTGTGCCATTCAGACAGGGTCGACCGGTCGGCGCGGCGCCGGGTTCAGGTTATGCTTGCAGCATTGCGAATCCGGCCTGGAGCCTGCCATGAAATCAACCCTGGTCATCACACCGCGTGCCGAGTCGGTCGAGGGCCAGCCCATCCTGCGACCTTTGCCGTCGGCACGTTGCCGCAGTGTCGGGCCGTTCGTGTTCTTCGATCACATGCTCGAAACCGACTACCCGGCGGGCCGCGGCATGGATATCCGCCAGCATCCGCATATCGGCCTATCTACCCTCACCTACCTGTTCGAAGGCGAGATCCTGCACAAGGACAGCCTCGGCTCCGATCAGCGGGTCAAGGCCGGCGAGGTGAGCTGGATGACCGCCGGCAGCGGTGTCGCCCATGTCGAGCGGACCCCGCCCGAGGGCGTACAGGCGGGTTCGCGGCTACATGGCTTGCAGGTGTGGCTGGCGTCGCCGAAGGCTGCCGAACAGGGGCCAAGCAGTTACAGCCATCATTCGGCGGCAAGCTTGCCGGTGAGCGACAGCCTGGGCGTGCGGATTCGCATGATTGCCGGCACTGGCTTCTGCCTGGAGTCGCCGGTGCCGGTGCTGTCACCGACACTGTATGCCGAGGTGCACATGCAGTCGGCGACCACCCTGCTGGTGCCAGGCGAACACGCACAGCGAGCGCTGTATGTGCTGGCGGGAGAGGTCAGCGTGGACGACGAGCCGGTCGAACCGTGCAGCCTGGTGGTGTTGCCGGAGGGTGAGGCGCTGACACTGTATGCCGACGAAGCCAGCCACCTGGTACTGATCGGTGGGGCGCCGCTGGACGGGCCACGGCGAATGAACTGGAACTTCGTTGCCAGTGACCCGCGGCTGATCGAGGACGCTCGTGCGCGCTGGGCGGCCGGCGACTGGCCGACGGTGCCGGGGGAAGTGGCGCGGATCGAATTGCCGCGTTGAGCCTTGTGGGCCTCTCGCCGGCACAGCCCCCACAGCACATGAATCAGGCCTTGAACACCTCATCCAGCAGGTTGTACATCGCCCGGAACGCCCGCTTGGCGGTTTTTGCGTCGTACTTCATCTTGCCCGGAAGGTTTGCCCCGGTATCGGTGAACGAATGCACCGCGGCACCGTAGCTAATCAGTTGCCAATCCACCTTGGCGGCATCCATCTCTGCCGCAAATGCCGGCAGTTGCTCCTGCGGCACGAACGGATCGGCCGCGCCGTGCAACACCAGCATCGATGCCTTGGTCTTGCCTTCCTGCGCCAGCAACGGCGTATCCAGCGTGCCATGGAACGACACCGCCGCCAGCAGGCGCTCATCCGCCCGGCCCAGCTCCAGCGCACAGCAGCCACCGAAGCAGAAACCGAACGCCGCCAGCTTGCCCGGTGCCAGCACCGCCTTCGATTGCCCGACCAGTTGGTCCAACGCGGCCTTCTGCCGCTTGCGCAGCTCGAACCGGTCGTCCTTGAGCGGCGCCATCGCCGCTGCCGCTTCGTCCATGTTCGACGGGCGCAGCGTCTGCCCATACAGGTCGGCAACCAACACCACATAGCCCTGCTCGGCGACGTCGCGGGCAATGCGTTCGGCACCCTCGCCAATCCCCATCCAGTTCGGCGCCATCAGCAGGCCAGGCTGCTCTCTGGCACCCTGGGTGTAGAACAGGCGGCTCTCATAGGCTTTGCCGGCAACATGGTAGACCAGCGACTCAACGGTAACCTTGCTCATGCATCCCTCCTTTGCACAATGAAAAAAGCCCGCCGAAGCGGGCTTTCCTGCAACTACTTAAGCCGATAATTCGACCAGCAGCTTGTTCAGTCGACGAACGTACGCTGCCGGGTCCTTGAGGCTGTCACCAGCCGCCAGGGCCGCCTGATCGAAGAGGATATGCGAGAAGTCGGCGAAACGGTCTTCGCTCTGCTCATGATCCAGCTTCTCGATCAGCGGGTGAGTCGGGTTGAATTCGAAGATCGGCTTGGAGTCCGGGACCTTCTGCCCGCTGGCTTCGAGGATCTGGCGCATCTGCAGACCGAGGTCCTGCTCACCGATGGCCAGGATCGCCGGCGAATCGGTCAGGCGGTGCGACACACGCACTTCGCTGACGGTATCGCCCAGGGCGGCTTTCAGCCGTTCGATCAGGCCTTCCTTGTCCTTGGCCACTTCTTCCTGGGCTTTCTTGTCCTCTTCGGAGTCCAGCTTGCCCAGGTCCAGGTCGCCACGGGCAACGTCGACGAAAGACTTGCCATCGAACTCGCTCAGATAGCTCATCAGCCACTCGTCGATACGGTCGGTGAGCAGCAGCACTTCGATGCCTTTCTTGCGGAAGACTTCCAGGTGCGGGCTGTTCTTGACCTGCGCGTACGACTCGCCGGTGAGGAAGTAGATCTTGTCCTGACCTTCCTTGGCACGCGCCAGGTAGTCGGCCAGGGACACGCTCTGCTCGCCGCTGTCGTCGTGGGTAGAGGCAAAGCGCAGCAGGCCGGCAATCTTCTCCTTGTTGGCGAAGTCTTCAGCCGGGCCTTCCTTCAGCACCTGGCCAAAGTTCTTCCAGAAGCCCTTGTACTGCTCAGGCTCGTTCTTGGCCAGCTTCTCGAGCATGTCCAGCACGCGCTTGGTCAGCGCGGTTTTCATCGAGTCGATAATCGGGTCTTTCTGCAGGATTTCCCGCGAAACGTTCAGCGACAGGTCGTTGGAGTCAACCACACCCTTGATGAAACGCAGGTACAGCGGCAGGAAGGATTCCGCCTGATCCATGACGAACACGCGCTGTACGTAGAGCTTAAGGCCACGTGGCGCTTCGCGCTGATACAGGTCGAACGGCGCGCGAGCCGGTACATACAGCAGCGAGTTGTATTCAAGCTTGCCTTCGACCTTGTTGTGGCTCCAGGCCAGCGGGTTCTCGAAGTCGTGACCGATGTGCTTGTAGAACTCCTGGTATTCCTCGTCCTTGATCTCGGTGCGCGGACGGGTCCACAGGGCGCTGGCGCGGTTGACGGTTTCCCATGCTTCGGCCGGTTGCTCTTCGCCTTCGACGGCCTCGGCCTGCTTCGGCAGTTCGATCGGCAAGGCAATGTGGTCGGAGTACTTCTTGACGATATTGCGCAGACGCCAGCCATCGGCGAACTCTTCCTCACCCTTTTTCAGGTGCAGGACGATACGCGTGCCGCGCTCCGGCTTGTCGATGGTGGCTACTTCGAACTCGCCCTCGCCTTTCGACGACCAGTGCACGCCCTCGGCAGCCGGAGTACCGGCGCGACGGCTGAACACGTCGACCTGGTCGGCAACGATGAATGCGGAGTAGAAGCCAACGCCGAACTGACCGATCAGGTGCGAATCTTTCTTCTGGTCGCCGCTGAGGTTCTTCATGAAGTCGGCAGTGCCGGACTTGGCGATGGTACCCAGGTGGGTGATGACGTCTTCACGGCTCATGCCGATGCCGTTGTCTTCGAGGGTAACGGTGTTGGCCGCCTTGTCGAAGCTCACGCGAATTTTCAGCTCCGCGCCACCTTCAAGCAGCTCGGGCTTGGCCAACGCTTCGAAACGCAACTTGTCGACGGCGTCCGAGGCGTTGGAAATCAGCTCGCGCAGGAAGATTTCCTTGTTCGAGTACAGCGAATGGATCATGAGGTGCAGCAGCTGCTTCACCTCGGTCTGGAAGCCCAGGGTTTCCTTTTGAGTTTCCACACTCATGGTCTTCTAACTCCGATCTGTTGGCAGTGAGCCGCTTCGCCCGGCAATCGGCCGGGGCGATAACGACGGATGAACAGCAGATGGGGGCAGCTCAGGTCATTTCAAGGGGCCGACAACTCTTTGATCTTGAAGTGCGCCCGCGCGGTAGCGATCGGCTCGTCGGCGTCGGCCTGCCAGGCGGTGATGGCGACGTTGGTCACGCGGCGGCCCTGGCGGTACAGCTGACAGCGGGCGTAGGTGTCGCGGTAGAGCCCGGCACGCAGGTAGTCGATGGAAAAATCGATGATTTTCGGGATCGCCGCGCTCTCGCTGAATATCAGCAGGTACAGCGCCGCCGACAGCTCCATGAAACCGGCGATCACCCCACCGTGGATCGCCGGCAGCAAGGGGTTGCCGATGTTGTCCGGGTTGGCCGGCAGGCGGAACAGCAGGTCGTCGCCGTCGCGACTGCATTCGATGCCGATCAGCCCGGCATAGGGGATCAGTTGCAGCAGCGGCTGATAATTGCCTTCGGCATGGGCCTGGCGCAGTTGTGCATGCACGCTGGACGGAATCATTGTGCAGCCCCCTTCAGCCGCTGGGAAAAGTTAAAGCCGCCCTTGATGTCCTTGCCCAGGCGCATGTAGGTGCCGACTGCCTGGGCGATGGGCCGAGCCGGATCGTCCTGGTAAGCCGAGCCACGGATGAAGATCACGTCGCGGGTGACCCGAAAGCACTCGGCATGGCCGTAGACGTCGAGGTTGGCGACACTGCTGTGCAAGTAGTCGATACGCAGATCCAGCGTCGGACATACCTCGAAAGCCTCAAGCCCGCAGAGGATGGCCATGCCGCAGGTGGTGTCCATCAATGTGGTGATGGCACCGCCATGGATCGCACCATTTTGCGGGTTGCCGACGATTTGCGGCGAATAAGGCAATACCAGGGTCATGCCAGAGCGCTCGGCGTGCTCAACACGCATGTTTAATATCCGACAATGCGGCAGGGCAGATAAAAAGCGTTCGGCTTGTGCCTTCAGCGGTACTTCGTTCATGAGTGCGAGACCTTGGCAATTTTAGTTGGGCACTGCACAGACTTAGAAAAAAGTCTATATGGATCCGTTACTTATATATGTGTATGGTGCGCGGAACTAATTCAGGACGCTTGAACTCTTATGCTTCAAGTAGGTTATTCCACAAGGAGAAACACCCATGCGTAAAACGTTTGCTTATGCCGCCATGCTCGCCGCAGCTCTGGGCCTCGCCGCTTGTGACAAAGCCAGCGAAGACAAGGCTCAAGACGCGCAACAACACGCGGAGCAAGCCCAGCAGAAGATGGACGAAGCTCAGGATAAAATGAACGACGCCGCTAAAGAAAACGCCGAAGCCGCCAAAGACAGCGCCGAAGCGGAACAAAAGCGCGCTGAGGAAGCTGCCCCTGCTGCTCCTGCTACCGCTCCAGAAGCTGCACCTGCTGCACCGGCCGAACCTGCCAAGTAAGCAGTCCAGCTGGAATAAAAAAAACCCGACATTGTCGGGTTTTTTTATTTAGGCCGGCAGTTGCCGAAAGGTCGCACTGATGAACACGTAGCCGAAAGGAATGCTCATCCGAGCGGTTCCTTGCTCGGCTCCGGCGATGACGCCTCTGTCGGGGTATAGACCATCACGTCGAGCACGTCGGAATGAAACTCGCGGCGGTACAGCACCAGCACCACACCGGTACTCATCAACATGAACAGCCAGGGGCTGATGAACCAGCTGAGCATGGCCATACCGAAATAATACGAGCGCAGGCCGAAGTTGAACTGGTTGGCCGCCAGTGAAATAACGCGCGCCGCCCGCAAGGCAAAGCCTTTGCGTTCCTGTTCGCTGACCTGGCGCTCACCGATCATCGGCGCCGAGCCGACCAGCACGGCGGCAAAGTTGTACTGGCGCATGCACCAGCTGAACGTGAAGAAGGCGTAGACGAACACGGTGGCCAGGCACAGCAGCTTGATCTCCGACATGCCTTGCGACGCCTGCTGAACCAGCGGCAGGTCGGCAAGCAGCGACAGCGCGCGATCCGACGAACCGAGCACGGTGAGGATACCGGCGAGGATAATCAGGGTGCTGGAGGCGAAGAACGAGGCGTTACGCTCCAGGTTGCCGATTACGCTGGCGTCGGCAATGCGGTTGTCGCGCAACAGCATGCGGCGCATCCAGTCTTCCCGGTACAGGTGCAGCACGCTGGCCAGGCAGGCGGTATCGCGGCCCTTCCAGGTGGCATAACGGGTGTAACCGCCCCAGCAGACGACGAACCAGCAGGCGGCAAGCAGATTGATCAGATTGTTTTGAATAAAGCTCATGGACGGTCCCGATCGGAGGTGGGCCTGCACAGTAAAGTGCATTGACCGGCTTTCGACGCTGGCGGTTTGAAAAAGACACGTCCGGCCTGCAGAAACGAAAAAGCCCCGCTTCGTTAACGAATACGGGGCTTTACAGGTGTTACCAGGACCGGCTATTGCGGCTTGTGGCCCAAGCCGGCCCGGGCAGCACCTCAGGCAGTGGCTTCGCGGCTCTTGCCGAGTACCACGCGGTCGAAGAAGGCAGCAACGGCCAACACCACGACCGACGGCACCAGCCAGGCGAGACCCTGCTCGCTCAGCGGCAGATGTGCCATCCACGCCGGCATCCAGGCGTCCAGACCGGCGCCCTTGAGCGCATCGATCACGCCGAACAGCAGCGACACCGCCATCACTGGCGCCAGGATACGCGCCTGCGAGTTCCACAGCTCTTTGCAGAAGCTCAGGGCCACCAGCACGATGCACGGCGGGTAGATTGCGGTGAGCACCGGAATCGAGAACTGGATCAACTTGGTCAGGCCGAGGTTCGACACCACCAGCGAGAACACCGCCAACAGCACCACCAGCACACGGTACGACAGCGGCAGGATCTGACTGAAGTACTCGGCGCAAGCGCAAGTCAGGCCAACCGCCGTCACCAGGCACGCCAGGGCAATCAACACCGCCAGGAAGCCACTACCCAACGAACCGAAGGTGTGCTGGACGTAAGCGTGCAGCACCGCAGCGCCGTTGGTTGCGCCCATGGCGATGTCATGGCTGCCGGCCCCCAGGCGGAACAGGCTGATGTACACCAGCGCCAGGCCGACACCGGCGATCAGGCCGGCAATGATGGCGTAACGGGTGATCAACTGCGGCGAGTCGACACCGCGCGAGCGGATGGCGTTGACGATGACGATACCGAACACCAGGGCACCGAGAGTGTCCATGGTCAGGTAGCCGTTGATGAAGCCTTGCGAGAACGGCGCGGCAACGTAGGCCGGCTGTGCTTCACCGATGGTCCCGGCGGGCAGCCAGAAGGCAGCGATCGCGAGTGCGGCCAGGGCGATGATCTTCAGCGGGGCGAGGAAGCGGCCGACGGTGTCGAGCAGCTTGCCTGGGTACATGGACACGGCCAATACCACGGCGAAGTACACCAGGCTATAGATGAACAACGCCAACGGGCTTTCACCGGTTAGCGGTGCCACCCCCACCTCGAACGACACGGTCGCGGTACGCGGCGTGGCGAACAGCGGGCCGACCGAGAGGTACGCTGCGGCAGCCAGCAGGCCACCGGCAACCTTGCCGATCGGGCTGCTCAGCGCATCCATGCCGCCACCGACCTTGGCCAGAGCGACAACGGTAACGACCGGCAGACCCACTGCGGTGATCAGGAAGCCAAGGGCCGCCATCCAGACATGCGGACCGGACTGCAGACCAACGATAGGCGGGAAGATGATATTGCCAGCACCGACGAACAACGCGAACGTCATAAAACCAAGCGCCAGGATGTCCTGGCCTTTCAACACTTTCATTTAAGGAAATACCACACTTCTGAATTCGGGATTTAGAGAGGGATTTCCCCTTGGATGAGGGAAATGCTGTCTACCTGGATTAAGCAGACCCGTTAAGCGTGTCGCTCCCTTTTGGGGGGCAGGCACAAAATGAGTGCATAGGGTAACGAAATTGGCAGGGAAACGCACTGTTGCAGGGGTGCTTGTCCGATGAGCGAATATCTATGTCGCCTGAGTGACCGACATTTGCTGATTCGATACACCGCCCTGCCCTGCCCCCCACACAGAGACTGACTGCCGTATAGGCCCGGCTTCACAAAGGCCGGCATGAAAATGCGCAAGGCAGAACGCACAAAGGCCACCCGAAGGTGGCCTTTGTGGCTAAAAAGCGAAGGTCAGCCGCAGCTTACTTCTTCACTTCCCAGCCAGTCAGCTCGGCCAGGGCCTTGCCGATGTCTGCCAGCGAACGCACGGTTTTAACGCCTGCGTCTTGCAGAGCAGCGAATTTCTCGTCTGCAGTGCCTTTGCCGCCAGAGATGATGGCGCCAGCATGGCCCATGCGCTTGCCCGCTGGGGCAGTCACACCGGCGATGTAGGAAACCACTGGCTTGGTCACGTGTGCCTTGATGTAGGCAGCCGCTTCTTCTTCAGCCGAACCGCCGATCTCACCGATCATGACGATCGCTTCGGTCTTCGGGTCTTCCTGGAACAGCTTCAGGATGTCGATAAAGTTCGAGCCTGGGATCGGGTCACCACCGATACCGACGCAGGTGGACTGACCGAAACCGGCGTCAGTGGTCTGCTTGACCGCTTCGTAGGTCAGGGTGCCGGAACGCGAAACGATACCAACCTTGCCTGGCAAGTGGATGTGACCTGGCATGATGCCGATCTTGCACTCGCCCGGCGTGATCACGCCTGGGCAGTTAGGGCCGATCAGGGTCACACCCAGCTCGTCGCACTTGACCTTGGCATCCAGCATGTCCAGGGTAGGAATGCCTTCGGTGATGCAGACGATCAGCTTGATGCCGCCGAATGCCGCTTCCAGGATCGAGTCCTTGCAGAACGGCGCCGGAACGTAGATAACCGAAGCGTCAGCACCGGTCGCCGCAACGGCTTCCTTGACGGTGTTGAACACAGGCAGGCCCAGGTGAGTGGTGCCGCCTTTGCCCGGGGTCACGCCGCCAACCATTTTGGTGCCGTAGGCAATGGCTTGTTCGGAGTGGAAAGTACCTTGCGAGCCGGTGAAGCCCTGGCAGATGACTTTGGTGTCTTTATTGATCAGGACGCTCATTACTTGCCCTCCGCAGCTTTGACAACTTGTTGAGCAGCGTCGGTCAGGCTGGTTGCCGCAATGATGTTCAAACCGCTTTCTGCCAGTACTTTAGCGCCCAGTTCAGCGTTGTTGCCTTCCAGACGAACAACAACCGGCACCTTAACGCCAACTTCTTTCACTGCACCGATGATGCCTTCGGCAATCATGTCGCAACGAACGATGCCGCCGAAGATGTTGACCAGTACCGCCGCGACATTGCTGTCGGACAGGATGATCTTGAAGGCTTCGGTAACGCGTTCTTTGGTAGCACCACCACCTACGTCGAGGAAGTTGGCTGGCTTGCCGCCGTGCAGGTTGACGATGTCCATGGTACCCATGGCCAGACCGGCACCGTTGACCATGCAGCCGATGTTGCCTTCCAGGGCCACGTAGTTCAGCTCGAAGCTGGCAGCGTGGGCTTCACGAGGGTCGTCCTGCGACGGGTCGTGGAAGGTTTTCAGCTTAGGCTGACGGTACATGGCGTTTGCGTCGATGTTGATTTTCGCATCGAGGCAGTGCAGGTCGCCGTCGGCCTTGATGACCAGCGGGTTTACTTCCAGCAGGGCCAGGTCGTGTTCTTTGAACAGCTTGGCCAGGCCGACGAAAATCTTGGCGAACTGTGCAACTTGCTTGCCTTCCAGACCCAGCTGGAACGCCAGTTCACGACCCTGGAATGGCTGCGCGCCAACCAGTGGATCGATAGTAGCCTTGATGATCTTCTCAGGAGTGTCGTGAGCGACTTTCTCGATGTCCACGCCACCTTCGGTGGAGGCCATGAACACGATGCGACGGCTCGAACGGTCGACTACAGCGCCCAGGTACAGCTCTTTGGCGATGTCAGTGCAGGATTCGACCAGGATCTTGGTCACTGGCTGACCATTGGCGTCGGTCTGATAGGTAACCAGACGCTTGCCAAGCCATTGTGCAGCGAACGCCTTGGCGTCTTCTTTGCTGCGAACCAGCTTGACGCCGCCCGCTTTACCGCGACCACCGGCGTGGACCTGGGCTTTTACAACCCATTCGGTGCCGCCGATTTTTTCGCAGGCTTCTGCGGCAGCTTCAGGGGTGTCGACTGCGAAACCCTTGGAAACTGGCAGGCCGTATTCAGCGAACAGCTGCTTACCCTGATACTCGTGAAGATTCATGCTTTTTACCGTCTTCGTTAGGTACTGCGCTTCGGCGCTGCGCTCTGTACGAGAGCCGCGCCACCTGTGACCGCTTACCCGCGGGGTTATCCCCGTCAGGCTTGAGTCCGGCGGAGTTTCCGCGGTGAGTCATGCACGCAAGACTCACGACGGGCCGTCCGCCGTGGTTTCTTATTGTTTAACGCTTTTTACGGTTGGCAACGTGAATGGCACCGCCATTCACAGCCAGTGCGGCTTCATGCAGCGCTTCGGACAGGGTTGGATGGGAGAAGACCATCATGCCCAGATCTTCGGCGCTGGAGCCGAATTCCATTGCGATTGCACCCTGCTGCACCAGTTCGGCGGCGCTTGGGCCAATCACGTGAACACCCAGGACGCGGTCGGTCTTGGCATCGGCGATAACCTTGACGAAACCACCGGTGTCGTTGGCCGCCATCGCACGGCCGCTGGCCGCGAACGGGAAGGTGCCCACGTTAACCTCAACGCCTTCGGCCTTCAAGGTCTGTTCGGTTTTACCGACCCATGCGATTTCCGGGTGGGTGTAGATAACCGATGGGATCAGGTCGTAGTTCATCTGGGCTTTGTGGCCCTTGATGCGCTCGACAACCATGATGCCCTCTTCCGAGGCCTTGTGCGCCAGCATCATGCCGCGAACCACGTCACCGATGGCGTAGACGCCCGGAACGCTGGTAGCGCAATGATCGTCGACGAAGATGAAGCCACGCTCGTCGATGGTCACGCCGCTGTCGGCAGCCAGCAGATCGGTGGTCACCGGACGACGACCGACCGCAACGATCAGCTTGTCGAAGGTGATTTTCTGTTCGCCATTGGCGTCGGTGTAGGTCACTTCAACTTCGTTGCCGTTGACCTTGGAACCGGTGACGCGAGCGCCCAGCTTAATGTCCAGACCTTGCTTGGTCAGGGTTTTCAGCGCTTCCTTGGAGACAGCGGTGTCGGCTGCCATCAGGAAGGTGTCCAGTGCTTCCAGAACGGTGACTTCGGCGCCCAGGCGAGCCCAGACCGAACCCAGTTCCAGACCGATCACGCCGGCACCGATCACGCCCAGGCGCTTAGGTACGGCCTGGAACTCCAGGGCGCCGGTGGAGTCGACGATGACATTCTGGTCGACCGGAGCGGGTGGAATGTCGATCGGACGCGAGCCGGAAGCCAGGATCACGTTCTCGGCTTCGATGACTTCGGTGGTGCCGTCAGCCTTGGTGACTTCGACTTTCTTGCCCGCCAGCAGCTTGCCGTGGCCCTGGATCGAAGTAACGCCGTTGGCCTTGAACAGGGTGGCAACACCGCCGGTCAGGTTCTTGACGATGCCAGCCTTGCGGCCAACCATCGCGGCGACGTCCATTTTGATTTCGCCAGTGGAGATGCCGTGGACGTTGAAGCTTTCTTTGGCTTCCTTGTATTTCCAGGAGCTGTCCAGCAGCGCCTTGGAAGGAATGCAGCCAACGTTCAGGCAGGTACCGCCGAGGGCCAGTTTGCCCTCGCCGTCAGTGTATTTCTCGATACAGGCAGTCTTCAGACCAAGTTGCGCAGCCTTGATAGCAGCTACGTAGCCGCCAGGACCTGCGCCAATCACTACCACGTCGAATTTCTGGGTCATAAAAGATTCCTTTTAGCTTCAAGCCACAAGCTACAAGCTGCAAGACGGCCCGCTTCAACTTGAAGCTTGCCGCTTGCAGCTTGTAACTGTTTTTAGATGTCCAGCAGCAGACGAGCCGGGTCTTCCAGCAGGTTCTTGATGGTCACCAGGAAGGTCACAGCCTCTTTACCGTCGATCAGGCGGTGATCATAGGACAGCGCCAGGTACATCATCGGGCGGATGACGACCTGACCATTGATCGCCATCGGACGCTGGATGATGTTGTGCATACCCAGGATCGCGGCCTGTGGTGGGTTGACGATCGGGGTCGACATCATCGAACCGAAAGTACCACCGTTGGTGATGGTGAAGGTACCGCCAGTCATCTCTTCGATGGACAGCTTGCCATCACGGGCCTTCTTGCCGAAGGTGGCGATGCCGTTCTCGATTTCAGCCAGGCTCATCAGCTCGGCGTTACGCAGCACTGGCACAACCAGGCCACGGTCGCTGGAGACGGCAACGCCGACGTCCGAGTAGCCGTGGTAGACGATGTCGGAACCATCGATCGACGCGTTGACTGCCGGGAAACGCTTCAGCGCTTCGGTAGCGGCCTTGACGAAGAACGACATGAAGCCAAGGCGCACGCCGTTGTGGGTCTTCTCGAACAGGTCCTTGTACTTCGAACGCAGGGCCATGACTTCGGTCATGTCGACTTCGTTGAAGGTGGTCAGCATCGCCATGTTCGACTGTGCTTCGACCAGACGCTCGGCAACCTTGGCCCGCAGGCGGGTCATCGGTACGCGCTTCTCGGTGCGGTCGCCAGCGGCGGCAACAACCGGAGCAGCAGCGGCAGGCTTGGCAGCCGCGGCGGCAGCCGGGGCAGACTTCTTGGCAGCAACGGCAGCCACGACGTCTTCCTTGGTCACACGACCGCCCTTGCCGGTGCCGGCAACGCTGGCCAGGTCGATACCGTTCTCTTCAGCCAGCTTGCGCGCAGCCGGAGCAGCGATCGGGTCATCTTCGCCAGCGTCGGCAGCAGCGGCCGGAGCAGCAGCTGGTGCAGCAGCGGCAGCCGGAGCGGCAGCAGCAGCGCCGCCCGCTTCGATCGAACCGAGGACTTCGTCGGACAGAACGGTGTCGCCTTCGTTCTTGACGATTGCGCCCAGCACGCCGTCGGCGGTGGCCAGTACTTCGAGGACAACCTTATCGGTTTCGATGTCGACGATCAGGTCGTCACGCTTGACGGCTTCGCCCGGTTTCTTGTGCCAGGTGGCAACGGTGCCATCGGCAACCGATTCCGGGAAAGTAGGGGCTTTGATCTCGATAGCCATTATCAGTGGTTCCTTAAATTCGGTTTCTGGTGCGCGATGGCATTAAACAGTGAAAGCATCTTGCAGCAGTTTTTCCTGCTGCTCGGCGTGCATCGAAGCGTAACCACAGGCTGGTGCAGCCGACGCGTCACGACCGGCGTACTCGAGGACCAGGTCCTTGTTGTGACGGCTCAGGATGCGACGCATGTGGTGCTGACTGCTGTACCAGGCGCCCTGGTTCATCGGCTCTTCCTGGCACCACACCACATCTTTGAGCTGGGTGTATGGCGCGAGGATTTCGACCAGATCGTCCTCAGGGAACGGATACAGTTGCTCGATACGCACGATAGCGATGTCTTCACGACCTTCGGCACGGCGTTTTTCCAGCAGATCGTAGTAGACCTTGCCGCTGCACAGTACCAGGCGAGTGACCTTGGCCGGATCGAGGCTGTCGATTTCCGGGATCACCGTCTGGAACGAGCCTTCGGCCAGATCTTCCAGGGTCGAGATGGCCAGCTTGTGGCGCAGCAGCGACTTAGGCGTCAGTACGATCAGCGGCTTACGCAGCGGACGGATGACCTGACGACGCAGCAGGTGGTAGATCTGAGCCGGCGTGGTCGGTACGCAAACCTGGACGTTGTGCTCGGCGCACAGCTGCAGGTAACGCTCCAGACGTGCCGAAGAGTGCTCAGGCCCCTGCCCTTCATAACCGTGTGGCAGCAGCATGGTCAGACCGCACAGACGGCCCCACTTGTGCTCACCGCTGGTGATGAACTGGTCGACAACCACTTGTGCACCGTTGGCGAAGTCGCCGAACTGGGCTTCCCAGATCACCAGCGCATTTGGCTGGGTGGTCGAGTAACCGTATTCGAACGCCAGTACCGCTTCTTCGGACAGGAACGAATCGTACAGGTCGAAACGTGGCTGGCCCTTGAAGAGGTTCTGCAACGGAATGTAAGTGCTGGCGTCCTTCTGGTTGTGCAGTACCGCATGGCGGTGCGAGAAGGTGCCACGACCGATGTCCTGGCCGGTCATGCGGATCGGGTGACCTTCGAACGCCAGGGTCGCGTAGGCCATGGTTTCGGCATAGCCCCAGTTGATCGGCAAGCCACCGGCCTGCATCTTCTGGCGGTCTTCGTAGATCTTCGAGACCTGACGCTGCACGACGAAGCCTTCCGGCAGTTCCAGCAGCTTGGCCGACAGTTCCTGCAGGGTCTTCAGATCGAAACGAGTGTCGTGACGCGCGGTCCAGGCGTGACCCAGGTATGGACGCCAGTCGACGAACAGCTCTTTGTTCGGCTCTTTGACCAGGCTCTTGACAACATGCAGGCCGTTGTCCAGCGCGTTGCGGTACTCGTCGACCTTGGCCTGGACGCGTTCGGCGTCAAGACGACCCGCCTGGGTCAGGGCTTCGGCGTACAGCTCGCGGGTGGTGCGCTGCTTGCTGATCTGCTGGTACATCAGCGGCTGGGTGCCGTTCGGCTCATCAGCCTCGTTGTGGCCGCGACGACGGTAGCAGACCAGGTCGATAACCACGTCACGCTTGAACTGCATGCGGTAGTCGACGGCCAGCTGGGTCACGAACAACACGGCTTCCGGATCGTCACCGTTAACGTGCAGGATCGGCGCCTGGATCATCTTGGCGACATCGGTGCAGTACTCGGTGGAACGCGAGTCCAGCGGGTTGCTGATGGTGAAACCAACCTGGTTGTTGATCACGATGTGCACAGTACCGCCGGTTTTGAAACCGCGGGTCTGCGACATCTGGAAGGTTTCCATGACCACACCCTGACCTGCGAAGGCAGCGTCACCGTGGATGGAGATCGGCAGCACCTTGTCGCCAACGCTATCGTTGCGACGATCCTGACGGGCACGCACCGAACCTTCTACCACTGGCGAGACAATTTCCAGGTGCGAAGGGTTGAACGCCATGGCCAGGTGAACTTCGCCACCGGCAGTCATCACGTTGGACGAGAAGCCCTGGTGATATTTAACGTCACCGGAGCCCAGCTCGACCTTCTTCTTGCCTTCGAACTCGTCGAACAGGTCGCGCGGGTTCTTGCCGAAGGTGTTGACCAGAACGTTCAGACGGCCACGGTGGGCCATGCCGATGACAACTTCCTTGGTACCGTAGGAACCGGAACGCTGAATCAGCTCGTCCAGCATCGGAATCAGGCTCTCGCCGCCTTCCAGGCCGAAACGCTTGGTGCCCGGGTATTTGGTCCCCAGGTACTTTTCCAGGCCTTCTGCAGCGGTTACGCGCTCAAGCAGGTGGCTCTGGATATCCGCAGAGAAAGCTGGGCGCCCACGAACGCTCTCCAGACGCTGCTGGAACCAGCTGCGCTGCTCGGAGTCGACGATGTGGGTGAACTCGGCGCCAATGGTGCGGCAATATGTCTGCTGCAAAGCGTCGAAGATTTCGCGTAGGCTCGCTTCCTCTTTGCCGATGAACAGGTCGCCGGCACGGAAGGTCGTATCAAGATCGGCATTGGTCAAGCCGTAATGATTGATCGACAGGTCTACTGGCGCAGGGCGCTGCCACAACCCCAAGGGGTCGAGCTTCGCGGCTTGGTGGCCGCGCATACGGTAGGCCTGGATCAGTCGCAGCACTTCAACCTGCTTCTTCTCGTGTTCACTGCTCACGCTCCCGGCGGAAACCGGTTGGGCGCGGCGCTGGTTCTTCGCCAGCAGTACGAAATGGTCGCGGATTGTAGAGTGCGATACATCGGTAGCAGTGCTGCCTTCGGCGGGCAACTTCTGGAAGTAAGTGCGCCACTCTTCTGGCACAGCGTTAGGGTCGTGCAGGTAGAGCTCGTAGAGCTCTTCCACATAGGCAGCGTTACCACCTGAAAGGTGGGCGCTGTTCCACATGCGCTGCATCACGCTTTCTTGCATGCTTGGTCACCCTCGGTTCGGGGCCTCGATCGGCAAGAACCACAGCAAGCCTGGGTTGAGTCCGTATGCAGCGACTGAACCAAAGCCACCTAGTTTCCCGCTGATGTACCGGGTACCAGCCCGGATGCCCCTGCTGGTCTCATATCTTCATAGGTAAAAGCTCGGGCTTTTGGCCCTCGCTCGGGTTTCACCTCGGTGCGGGCAAGGGCCCGCACCTTGGTGTACTGCAGTTACAACACGTTTGAATCAGGTGCCGCTTTGCAGCAGCATGTTACGTACGTGACCGATTGCCTTGGTCGGGTTCAGACCTTTCGGGCAAACGTTTACGCAGTTCATGATCCCGCGGCAGCGGAATACGCTGAACGGGTCATCCAGGGACGCCAGGCGCTCCTGAGTTTTGGTGTCGCGGCTGTCTGCCAGGAAGCGGTACGCTTGCAGCAGTGCAGCTGGGCCCAGGAACTTGTCCGGGTTCCACCAGAACGAAGGGCAGGACGTCGAGCAGCAAGCGCACAGGATGCACTCGTACAGACCGTCCAGCTTCTCACGCTCTTCCGGCGACTGCAGACGCTCGATGGCCGGAGCCGGCGTGTCGTTCTGCAGGAATGGTTTCACCTTCTCGTACTGCTTGTAGAAGATGCTCATATCGACAACCAGGTCACGGATAACTGGCAGGCCCGGCAGCGGACGCACAACCAGTTTGTTACCTTTTACGACGGAGGACAGCGGCGTGATGCACGCCAGACCGTTCTTGCCGTTGATATTCATGCCGTCGGAACCGCAAACGCCTTCACGGCAGGAGCGACGATAGGAGAAACCTTCGTCCTGCTCCTTGATCAGTGCCAGAACATCCAGGACCATCAGGTCTTTGCCACCGGTATCGACCTGGAACACCTGGGTTTTAGGCGCCGAGTCGGTATCCGGGTTGTAACGATAAACTTCGACTTGCAACATAGCGGCCACCCTTAGTAAGTCCGGACTTTTGGTTCGAACGCTGGTACGGTCTTCGGCGCGAAGTTGACTGCGCGCTTGGCAACCCGCTTCTCACCTGGGAAGTACAGGGTGTGGCACAGCCAGTTTTCGTCGTCGCGGTCTTCGAAGTCTTCACGGGCGTGAGCACCGCGGGACTCTTTACGAACTTCGGCAGCGATTGCGGTCGCTTCAGCAACTTCCAGCAGGTTCTGCAGCTCCAGCGCTTCGATACGCGCGGTGTTGAAGGCCTGGGACTTGTCGTTGATCTTGACGTTGGCAATCCGCTCGCGCAGTTCAGCCAGTTGCGCGATACCTTTCTGCATGTATTCGCCGGTACGGAATACACCGAAGTAGTTCTGCATGCAGCTTTGCAGCTCGCGACGCAGAGTGGCCACGTCTTCGCCTTCGGTACGCTCGTTGAGCTTGTTCAGGCGGTTCAGGGCAACTTCGATATCGGTGTCGCTGGCGTCGCGGTATTCGATACCGTCGGTCAGCGCTTTTTCCAGGTGCAGGCCGGCAGCACGGCCGAACACCACCAGGTCGAGCAGCGAGTTGCCGCCCAGACGGTTGGCACCGTGAACCGATACGCACGCCACTTCACCTACCGCGAACAGACCCGGGATGACGTGGTCGACGCCTTCGGCGTCCTGGGTGATGGCCTGGCCATGAATGTTGGTGGCAACGCCGCCCATCATGTAGTGGCAGGTTGGAACGACCGGCACCGGCGCGACCACTGGGTCGACGTGGGCGAAGGTCTTGGACAGCTCACAGATACCTGGCAGGCGGCTGTGCAGCACTTCCTCGCCGAGGTGGTCGAGCTTGAGCATCACGTGGTCGCCATTCGGGCCACAGCCGTTGCCGGCGATGATCTCTTTAACCATGGAACGGGCCACAACGTCACGACCGGCAAGGTCTTTGGCGTTAGGCGCGTAACGTTCCATGAAACGCTCGCCGTGCTTGTTGATCAGGTAGCCGCCTTCACCGCGGCAACCTTCGGTGACCAGTACACCAGCGCCGGCAATACCGGTCGGATGGAACTGCCACATTTCGATGTCCTGTACCGGTACGCCTGCACGCAGGGCCATACCGACGCCGTCACCGGTGTTGATCAGGGCGTTGGTGGTGGAGGCGTAGATACGACCTGCACCGCCAGTGGCCAGAACGGTAGCCTTGGAACGGATGTACTGGGTTTCGCCGGTTTCGATGCAGATTGCGATCACGCCGACAAACGCGCCGTCCTGGTTCTTCACCAGGTCAACAGCGTAGTACTCGTTCAGGAAGGTGGTGCCTGCTTTCAGGTTGCCCTGGTACAGGGTGTGCAGCAGCGCGTGACCGGTACGGTCGGACGCTGCGCAGGTACGGGCAGCCTGACCGCCTTTACCGAAGTCCTTGGACTGACCACCGAACGGACGCTGATAGATACGGCCAGTCTCGGTACGCGAGAACGGCAGACCCATGTGGTCCAGCTCGAAGACCGCCGCCGGGCCTTCCTGACACATGTATTCGATAGCGTCCTGGTCACCGATGTAGTCGGAACCCTTGACGGTATCGTACATGTGCCAGCGCCAGTCATCGTTCGGGTCGGCCGAAGCGATGGCGCAGGTGATGCCACCCTGGGCCGATACAGTGTGCGAGCGAGTCGGGAAGACTTTGGTGATCACCGCAGTCTTGTGACCGCCCTGGGCCAGTTGCAGCGCAGCGCGCATGCCGGCACCGCCGCCGCCAACAATGATGGCGTCGAAAGAAATCGTTGGAATGATAGCCATGAATCAGATACCCCAGAGAATCTGCACACCCCAGACGAAGTACGCGAACATCGCGACACCACATACCGCCTGGAACAGGAAGCGAATTGCAGTCGCCGACTTGCCGAACGCCATTGGCGTCAGGTAGTCGGTGGCGATGGTCCACATGCCGACCCAGGCGTGAGCGCCCAGGGCAACGAGTGCCAGCAGACTGAAGATACGCATCGCGTTATTGGAGAACAGGGCGTGCCACTGGGCATACTCGATGCCAGGGTGCGCCACCAGGTAGCCGATCAGGAAAATGAAGTAAGCCGCGAGAACGACCGCAGAAACGCGCTGCGCCATCCAGTCATAGAGGCCCGAACGCGAGAGGTTCGTGACATTGGTTACCATATCCAAACTCCTGCCAGAACGATCACCACCACGGAGATGACGATGACAATTTTCGAGCCCAGTTTGCCGCCTTCCAGCGTCTCACCGATGCCCATGTCCATGATCAGATGGCGCACACCGGCCACCAGGTGATACAGCAAGGCGGACAGCAGGCCCCAAATCACAAGCTTGGCCAGCGGACTGGTCAGACACGCCTTCACCTCTCCAAAGCCTTCTTCCGAACCCAGGGATTTGCCCAATGCATAAAGCATGATGGCCAGGCCCAGAAACAGAATAACGCCGGAGATGCGGTGGAGAATGGACGTGTAAGCGGTGATCGGGAGTTTGATGGTCCTTAGGTCTAGGTTTACAGGTCGTTGGCTTTTCACGGCTTTTTTCACACTGAAGAGCCCCTAGCAAGCAGGGCAAAGTTGTTGGTAAGTGTACTGGTCAGGTACCCACCACCCAGGGAGCGGCGACCCCCAGCAAAACGGGCCTTAAAGCCCCTGGCGGTCGGGTGCCGAGTATAGACAGTTAGGCTACTAATGACAACGTGAAGGCCTAGCCCAAATAGCGCATTGCCTTTACCGGATAAAAGGCGTAAACGGGCGACAATTTCGAGGAAAAACCAGCCTTCAAGCCCTTTACAACCGTGCTTTAGGCAAATTGACATTCGAATTTATCTCACTATAGTGGTGCGGGCCCTGCGTGGGGGGTCTGTCTGATGATTTCAAGCATTAATAGGAGGCCACATGGCTGACAAAAAAGCGCAGTTGGTCATCGAGGGCGCAGCCCCCGTCGAGCTGCCCATTTTAACCGGCACCGTTGGTCCCGATGTTATCGACGTTAGAGGGTTGGGGGCCACGGGTCACTTCACTTTCGACCCCGGTTTCATGGCGACCGCATCGTGCGAGTCGAAGATCACCTACATTGACGGCGACAAGGGCATCCTGCTGCATCGCGGCTACCCTATCGAGCAACTCGCCGAGCAATCCGACTACCTCGAGACCTGCTACCTGCTGCTCAACGGCGAACTGCCGAATGCCGAGCAGAAGGCCCAGTTCGTCAGCACCGTGAAGAACCACACCATGGTGCACGAGCAGTTGAAGTCGTTCTTCAACGGCTTCCGCCGCGACGCTCACCCGATGGCCGTGATGTGCGGCGTGGTGGGCGCCCTGTCGGCGTTCTACCATGACTCGCTGGACATCAATAACCCGCAACACCGCGAAATCTCCGCGGTGCGCCTGGTCGCCAAGATGCCGACCCTGGCAGCGATGGTGTACAAGTACTCCATGGGCCAGCCGATGATGTATCCGCGCAACGACCTGTCGTACGCGGAGAACTTCCTGCACATGATGTTCAACACCCCGTGCGAGATCAAACCGATCAGCCCGGTATTGGCCAAGGCCATGGACCGGATCTTCATCCTCCACGCCGACCACGAACAGAACGCCTCGACGTCCACCGTGCGCCTGGCAGGCTCTTCGGGTGCCAACCCGTTCGCCTGTATCGCTGCCGGCATCGCTGCACTCTGGGGCCCGGCTCACGGCGGCGCCAACGAAGCCGTGCTGACCATGCTCGATGAAATCGGCGATGTTTCGAACATCGACACGTTCATCGCCAAGGCCAAGGACAAGAACGACCCGTTCAAGCTGATGGGCTTCGGTCACCGCGTTTACAAAAACCGCGACCCGCGCGCCACCGTGATGAAGCAGACCTGCGACGAAGTCCTGCGCGAGCTGGGCATCACCAACGACCCGCAGCTGGAACTGGCCATGCGCCTGGAAGAGATCGCCCTGACCGATCCGTACTTCATCGAGCGCTCGCTGTACCCGAACGTCGACTTCTACTCGGGGATCATCCTCAAGGCGATCGGCATTCCAACCAGCATGTTCACCGTGATCTTCGCCCTGGCGCGGACTGTCGGCTGGATCTCGCACTGGAAAGAAATGCTCTCCAGCCCGTACAAGATTGGCCGTCCACGCCAGCTGTACACCGGTTACGAGTCGCGCGACATCGTCAAACTGGAAGACCGCAAGTAAGCACTGCCCCGCTCCGCTGAAAACGAAAAAAGGCTGCCTTCGGGCAGCCTTTTTTGTTGGCGTGTCAAACCAGCTTTTACGCCAACCCTGTGGGCGCCGGCCTCGCCGGCAATGGCGCCATCACCCTATCACCAGCAAGACCACGCCCTACAGGGGTACAGCAGAGAATCTACTGGAGCAAAAGCCAACTGTTATGGCTTCTCAGCCTTCTCACGCAGCGCTTTCAGTGTGTTGAACGGTGCATCGACCACAAATTTGTTTGCAATCATGGACGGCACGCTGCCGCCTGGCTCGGTGTGCACCTGATACGTCACCTCGGTGCCGCCATCCTTGGGCACCAGCTTCCAGAAGCCGTTGACACTGGCAACCCGCACAAAGCCATTTTCTTCAGGGAGGTACGTTGGCTCCCCCTTCAGCTCGCGGGTAAGGCTGCCGTCAGCGCCTTGCGAGGTGGTGACATGAATGATCGAATCTCGCGGTTTCACCGGCCACGGCGTATTGAACTGGGTGTAAGTCCAGCTTTGGTTGCCTTCGGTCTTCAGCAGTTTTTGCGCTTTGCACTCGTGAATCCAGGCACAGGCACCGACCACGTCTTCCTGCAAGGCACGCACCTTGGCCAACGGCGCCTTGATGAACGTCACCCCGCGATAGGCCTTGTAATCGGAGCCCGACTGCTCGGCCAACGACACCTTGATACCGTCCTGGTTCTTCTTCTCGACCCATTCTTCAGCCTGTGCCACCGAGACCAGTGCCACCGAAAAACCCACCATCAGTGCAACATGCTTAAACGATCCCATCGTGTTTTTTTCCTTGTTGTCGAAGATCTATCCAATCAAGCCGCAGTCACTTGCTCCAGCCAACCGATGATCCTGATCGCCTCGTCGCGATCCGTACCGCACACCTCCACATCCGCCTTGAAGCCACCGCAAACGGCCGGCCGCTCGGGCCTGCCAAACAAACCGCAAAGATTGACCACGGAAAGGTGCAGGCAGCGCTCCCCGGCCGGCTTGCCATTGGGCATACCCGGTATTGGTGAGCTGATGGAGGGAGCAATGCAGCAGGCGCCACAGCCTTCACGGCAGTTCATGACGTCGGAAACCTCAGATAACAAGTGATGCATGAACAAGGATAGTAACCGCTAAAACAGTCGTTTGAAATTGCCGGCAGGAGGAAAGTTCCCACCGGTACAAATGACTGCCCGGTCGCAGAACAGGGCTACTGTTTGAACTCGAACTCGATGGCCGCGCCTTCGATATCCTGCTGGCGCGCCTCGTTGCGCAGCTGCAGCTGCATTTCATTGCTGAGCAGGCGGCCGTTGAGCTGGAACGGGCTTTGTGTCGCCGGCTTCTCACCGAACAGGGCCGGCAGCAATGGCTTGCGCACCTGCGCTTCGATCTGGCTGGACGGCTGCAGCTCCTTGACCATGTCGGGCGGCAAGCTCAGGTCGAGCTTGACCTTGGGCATAGGCGCGGCAATCACGTCCGCCGTTTTGCGCTTTTGTGACTTGCTCGGCCCCTTGCTGCTAGCAGCAGCCTTGTTCCGCGGCGCCGGTTTGGCAGCAGGCTTGGCTGCCGCGCGAACCGGCTTTTTCACAGCAGCCGGCGCAGGCTGGGTCTTGCTCGCAGACGTCGGCGACTCGGCCGCCGGCGCCAACGGCGCCAACACGGACCCAGCCGCCAGGCACAGCAACAGCACGCCAGTACAACGCAACACTTTCATAGGCAGAAACGGACACCGGGGGAAAATGCGTATGCTCCCCGTTCGCCGCACAACTGGCAAGCCTGCTCGTTAAAGGAATACACCCGCCGCCGTCTCCTGACACAACTGATTGGCCAGCATTCCCAGCGTCAGCACCGCGCGCTCAGCTTCGCGATTCCATGGGATGGCGCAGTTCAGCCGGATGCAATGGTTGAACTGCTCGGTATTACTGAAGATAAGCCCCGGCGCAATACTGATGCCCTGCTGCAAGGCGCGTACATGCAGCTCCTGGGTATTGACCCGCCCCGGCAGGCTGATCCAGAGAATGAACCCGCCGGTAGGCCGGGTCATCTGGGTACCCTCTGGGAAGTGCTGTTGCACCGCCAGCTGATAGGCGTTGAGGGTTCGCCGGTACTCCTGGCGGATGTACCTGAGATGGCGGTCGTAGCCGCCGTTTTCCAGGTAGGCCGCCACCCCCATCTGGGTCACGCTGCAGGCCGAGTGCGTGGTGAAGGTCTGCAGACGCTGGATGTCGGCCTGGTACTTGCCGGCAATGATCCAGCCGATGCGCACACCAGGTGACAGGGTCTTGGAGAAACTCGAGCAGTAGATCACCCGATCAAGCCGGTCGTACGCCTTCAACGACTTGGTACGGCCCTGCTCGAACATGAGCTCGCCGTACACATCGTCTTCGACGATCTGGATATCAAAGTCCGAAGCCAGACGCAGCAACTGCTTCTGCCGATCTTCGGGAATGGTGCCGCCCAGTGGATTGCTCAACCGCGCCGTCAACACCAGGGCCTTGATCGACCACTGGTTGGCTGCCAGTTGCAGGGCCTCGACACTGATGCCGGTGGTCGGATCGCTGGGAATCTCGATGACTTTCAAGCCGAGCAGGTCGGCCAGTTGCAACAAACCATAGTACGTCGGCGACTCTGCTGCGATCAGGTCGCCCGGCCGGGTGAGTACCCGCAGCGACATCTGCAAGGCGTCGACACAGCCATGGGTCACGACCACCTCGGACGGATCGACCACCACCCCGGCGTCGCGCATACGAATGGCAATCTGCCGGCGCAGCGGCTCAAAACCCGGGCTGAACATATAGCTGAAGGCCCGTGGGCTCTGGAAGCGGGTGACCTTGGACAACTGCTGATGCAGCGCCCGCACCGGCAGGTAGTCGACATGCGGGGTCGCCGCACCGAACGGGAACACTCCATCGCGGCGCGCTTCGATCAACACCTGCTGAATGATGCTGCTGCGCGTGACCAGCCCCGGCCGCTCGACCCGGGCGATATCCGGTGTCGGCGCGGTCAGCGCCGGGGTTTGGTGCACATAGTAGCCGGACTGCGGCCGAGCGCGGATCAGCCCCTGATCTTCGAGATTGGCGTACGCCTGCAATACCGTGGCATGACTGACATTGAGCTGGGCGCTCATCTTGCGCACCGACGGAACACGTTCGCCGGGCTGGTAGACACCACGACGGATGTCCTCGGCCAGTTGCTGGGCGATGCGCTGATAGAGCAACAGGTTGGTCATGATCTAACTCTCGACACGCAGGCAATCTAGTTATTCTTGTACAGACCGTTGGAGAATACCGGAACAGTTCCCAAGTGTACTGGGACAGATCGCAGAATAGTCGACATTACAGTTGCGTGATAGGCGCTTTTTTGAACGTTTGGGCATAAGCAGGCGTTCAGACATAAAAAAACCCGGCGACGTCGGTCTACCGGGTTCTGCTGACTGCAACCGCCGTTAACGCGCGGCGCCGAGCCGACCTTTCGCGTCGGAGAAGACGATCTCGACGCGCCGGTTCTGCGCCCTGCCCCGCTCCGAGGCGTTGGCCTCGACCGGGTATTGGTCACCGTAGCCTTCCACCTGAATGCGCTTCTCGTCGACACCCAGGTCGACCAGCATGTCGGCGACCGATTGCGCGCGGTCTTTCGACAGTTTCAGGTTTTCCTCGGCAGCACCCGTGCTGTCGGTGTAACCCTCGATGCGCACGACCCGCTTGGGGTTGAGCTGGAGGAACTGCACCAGCTTGAGCACGGTGCGGCTGGCCGAGTTCTTCAGCTCGGCCTGACCGGTGTCGAACAGCACGTCGCCCAGGGTCATCACCAGGCCGCGGTCGCTCTGCATGGTCGCCAGGCTGACGATCTGCTCTTCGAGCCACTTGCCCTGCTGTTGAACGCTGGTCAGCTTGGCTTCGCGCAGGGCCAGTTGCAGGCGCTGGCGCTCCAGCTCAAGTTTGGCCTGACGCTCCTGATTGAGCACCAGGTTGGTGTGCTCGCGGGCGATCTCGCTATAGCGCTGGCTGAGGTAGGCATAATGCCGCACATCGGCACCCGTTCCCATATAAGTAGCCAGACGCTCGGCACGTCCCAGCGATTCGCCGGCACGGATCACGTCCCGTGGCGCACTGCGCAATACGTTGGAATCATCCTTTACCGACTGGAAGGTCGCACTGGCCTGATCGAGTGCGCTTTCGCTACGCTCGCTGGCACAGCCCTGCAAGCCGAGAGCGCCGAGCATCAGTAGCGCGGCCAATGGTTTGTTCGAACTCACCGCTGTTCCCCCAACTGCTTGCGAAGACGATTGACCCGCGATTGCAGCAGGTCGAGTTGCTCCTGGCTCTTCTGGGTCAGCACGCGGGCCTCGGCCAGGCGCGCATCCAGCTCGGCCTGTTCGGCACGCATGCGCGCATCGCGATACGACTCGCTGAGCATGTTGGCCTGAGCCCGTGCCAGTTTCTCTTCGGCCAGCTTGAGCTCGGCGAGCTCTTCGGTCGCGCCTACGGCCTTGGCCTGCTCCAGCGCTTGTTCGGACAGGCGCATCTGTTCATGCGGCGCCGGGTCGGTAGCGCAACCGGCCAGGGCCAATAGCGCCAAGGCAACGAATAGCGGTTGAGTTCTCACACAATCTTCCTACGGTTTGAGGGCGTCGAGCGGTTGCTGCAATTGCGCTTTCCAACGCTCAACATTGCGTTGCAGTACTGCCTGGGACACGCCAGAGGGAGGCAATTCTGTCAGTTTTTTTGCCAGCTGTCCGCGCAACCACGCGTCATTGCAGGCGGAATTGTGCGACAGCGCCAGGTACAGACCAGGACGATCGAGCGCTACCCCGCGGGCAATGATGTCATTGGCCATGCCCAGGCTCTGCGCCATGGCCATACCGGCGTAGCGCCCGGCCAGCACATAGTCGACCTGGCCCAGCAGCAGTTTCTGGAAGGCCTGGGTCAGGTTCTGCGCGGTACCGAGCTTCAGCTGACCCTTGGCAAAGGCAGCAAATTCGGGCGTCAACCGGGCCTTTTCGGACACTGCACCCTGATGCTGGTGCAGGTCGGTCAGCGCCTCATAGACCAGCGCCGAGTCGCGGCGGGTCCAGACCACGTATTCGTTCTGCAACAGTGCCGGGTGGATGTAGTCCAGCGCGGTGAGATCGGTGACGGCCAGCGGCGCATCCACCAGCACGTCCATGCGCCCACTGCGCACCTCTTCCTGGGCTTCGGCACGCTTGCCGGCATACAACACCTCGACCTTCAGGCCGAGCTCGCCAGCCACCTGTTGCAGCAGATCGACACTGGCACCGATCAGGTGCTTGGGGTCCTGCGGATCGCGCCAGGCATATGGCGGGGCGTCGGGACTGCCAGTGGCCACCAGCCGCTCGCACTTGCCCAGCGCCAGCGCCTGCGGCGGCAAACTTGCAAGGCTCAACAGCCCTATCGCGGTAATCCGCCCCAGCCAACCCATGCAACGCCTCCCTAGCCTTTTTCGGCCGAAATAAAAAAGCCCGGTCAACAGACCGGGCTCTTTATAAGTGAAGCCGCTGGATTAAACCAGCTTCTCCAGCTCAGGTACGGCTTCGAACAGGTCTGCAACCAGACCGTAGTCGGCCACCTGGAAGATCGGCGCTTCTTCGTCCTTGTTGATCGCAACGATCACTTTGGAATCTTTCATGCCGGCCAGGTGCTGGATCGCGCCGGAGATACCGACAGCGATGTACAGCTGAGGTGCAACGATCTTGCCGGTCTGACCGACCTGCATGTCGTTCGGCACAAAACCTGCGTCGACTGCGGCGCGCGAAGCACCGACAGCAGCACCCAGCTTGTCGGCCAGGGCGTACAGGTGTTTGAAGTTGTCGCCGTTCTGCATGCCGCGGCCGCCAGAAACGACGATCTTGGCAGCGGTCAGCTCTGGGCGGTCGGACTTGGCCAGCTCTTCGCCAACAAAAGCCGATTTGCCCGCGTCGTGTGCGGCAGCCACTGCTTCAACTGCAGCCGAACCACCTTCGGCGGCAACGGCGTCGAAGCCGGTGGAACGCACGGTGATGACTTTGACGGCAGCGCTCGATTGCACGGTGGCAATGGCGTTACCGGCGTAGATCGGACGCTTGAAGGTGTCAGCCGATTCAACCGAGATGATCTCGGAGATCTGGTCGACGTCGAGCAGCGCAGCAACGCGCGGCAGGATGTTCTTGCCGTTGGAGGTAGCAGGTGCCAGCACGTGGCTATAGCCCTTGCCCAGTTCGGCGACCAGCGGTGCAACGTTTTCTGGCAGTTGGTGAGCGTAGGCCGCGTTGTCGGCAACCAGCACCTTGGCAACGCCAGCGATCTTCGCGGCGGCTTCAGCAACACCACCCACGCCCTGGCCTGCGACCAGTACGTGGATGTCGCCACCGATCTTGGCAGCGGCCGCAACGGTGTTCAGGGTAGCCGGTGCAACGGCACCGTTTTCGTGTTCAGCGATAACCAGGATAGTCATTTAGATTACCTTCGCCTCGTTCTTCAGTTTCTCGACCAGTTCAGCCACCGACTTAACCTTGATACCGGCGCTGCGAGCAGCCGGTGCTTCGACTTTCAGGGTCTTGTTGGTAGAGCCGGTGGAAACGCCCAGGGCGTCCGGGGTAACGGTTTCCAGCGGCTTCTTCTTGGCCTTCATGATGTTCGGCAGCGAAGCGTAGCGCGGCTCGTTCAGACGCAGGTCGGTGGTGACGATGGCTGGCAGGTTCAGCGCCACGGTCTGCAGGCCGCCATCGATTTCACGGGTAACGTTGACCTTGTCGCCTGCCACTTCAACCTTGGAGGCGAAGGTGCCCTGGGCGAAGCCGGTCAGCGCGGCCAGCATCTGACCAGTCTGGTTGTTATCGCTGTCGATGGCTTGTTTGCCGAGGATCACCAGCTGTGGCTGCTCCTTGTCGACAACCGCCTTGAGCAGCTTGGCAACCGCCAGGGAATTCAGTTCGTCGGCAGACTCGACCAGTACCGCACGGTCAGCACCCAGCGCCAGCGCAGTACGCAGTTGCTCCTGGGCAGTGGCCGGGCCGATGGTAACGACGACGATCTCGGTCGCTACGCCTTTTTCTTTCAGGCGTACGGCTTCTTCTACGGCGATTTCGCAGAAGGGGTTCATGGACATCTTGACGTTAGCAAGGTCGACGCCGGAGTTGTCCGCCTTGACGCGAACCTTGACGTTATAGTCGACCACTCGTTTGACAGCTACAAGAACCTTCATGGATTCCTCGTTACTCTCCGGTGAAAAGAATGTCGCCTGGGGCAAACCCGGCGATTGCGCGTGGGTACAAGGGCACCTCTAAAAACGATTGCAGGCAGCGGAATTTATCCTGACTCAGCAGTCTCTATCCGACCCTTCATCGCAAAACCCGTGAGTCATTTTTTGTCGTGGTGTGTAAACTCCACTACAAAGCGGGTTCTGGCGTAACTGCCATGCTTTCTGCCAGGTTTTTAGGGGTGCACCTGCATCCTACGATCAGCCTACGGCGAGCGTAAAACCGCTCGTATCTTGACCGTAACGCCCAATCCGGTCAATACGCCAAACCGGTCAGCTTCAAGCCGCGCATCTTTGATTTTACTGGCCTGCGGCAAATTCAAACAAACGTTTGTATTGGACCTCGCAAGTGGTGTAGATATAATGCGCGGCCAAGAGAAAGCGGTGTAGTCCGTCATCGTCCGAGCTACAGGCCCGGGCAGCTCGAAAATGACCGCCTGACACCCGCCAATAAAGAAAAACCGATGAGCCTTGAGTAGGAGAGAACCTGTGGAACGCGAATACATGGAATTCGACGTGGTCATCGTCGGCGCAGGTCCGGCGGGCCTGTCCGCCGCCTGCCGCTTGAAGCAGAAGGCCGCCGAAGCCGGTAACGAAATCAGCGTCTGCGTGGTTGAGAAAGGCTCCGAGGTCGGCGCACACATTCTCTCCGGCGCGGTCTTCGAGCCTCGCGCGCTCAACGAACTGTTCCCCGACTGGAAAGAGCTCGGCGCGCCACTGAACACCGCAGTCAAACGCGACGATATCTACGTGCTCAAGGATGGCCAGCGCTCGATCAAGGTGCCTGACCTGTTCGTGCCCAAGACCATGCACAACCAGGGCAACTACATCATCTCCCTCGGCAACCTGTGCCGCTGGCTGGCCCAGCAGGCCGAGAACCTCGGCGTGGAAATCTACCCAGGTTTCGCCGCCCAGGAAGCCCTGTTCGACGAAAACGGCGTCGTCCGCGGGATCATCACCGGCGACCTCGGCGTCGACCGTGAAGGCAACCCGAAAGACGGTCTGTACACCCCGGGCATGGAGCTGCGCGGCAAGTACACCCTGTTCGCCGAAGGCTGCCGTGGTCACATCGGCAAGCAGCTGATCAAGCGCTTCGACCTGGACAACGCATCCGACGTGCAGCACTACGGCATCGGCCTGAAGGAAATCTGGGAAATCGACCCGGCCAAACATCAGCAAGGCCTGGTGGTGCACACCGCTGGCTGGCCGCTGGACGTCATGGCCAAGGAAAACACCGGTGGTTCGTTCCTCTACCACCTGGAAAACAACCAGGTCGTGGTTGGTCTGATCGTCGACCTGTCGTACAGCAACCCGTTCCTGTCGCCGTTCGACGAGTTCCAGCGCCTCAAGCACCACCCGGTCATCAGCCAGTACCTCGATGGCGGCAAGCGCATCAGCTACGGCGCTCGCGCACTGGCCAAGGGCGGCCTGAACTCGCTGCCGAAAATGGTCTTCGCCGGTGGCGCGCTGATCGGTTGCGACCTGGGTACCATGAACGTGGCCAAGATCAAAGGCAGCCACACCGCCATGAAGTCCGGCATGCTCGCAGCGGAGGCTGTAGCCGACGCCCTGCTCGCCGGCGGCGAAGGTGGCGATCAGCTCAACAGCTACGTCGATGCGTTCAAAGCCAGCTGGCTGTATGAAGAGCTGTTCGCCAGCCGTAACTTCGGCCCGGCCATGCACAAGTTCGGCCCGATGCTCGGTGCTGCGTTCAACTATGTCGATCAGAACTGGTTCGGTGGCAAACTGCCGTTCACCCTGCACGACAAGAAGCCGGACTACGCCTGCCTGAAGTTGGCCGCCGAGTCGAAAAAGATCGACTACCCGAAACCGGACGGCAAGCTGAGCTTCGACAAACTGAGCTCGGTGTTCCTCTCCAGCACCAACCATGAAGAAGAGCAGCCGTGCCACCTGAAACTGGCCGATGCCGGCATTCCGATCGGCACCAACCTGCCGCTGTACGACGAACCGGCGCAGCGCTACTGCCCGGCCGGCGTATACGAGGTGGTGACACAGGAAGACGGCGCCAAGCGCTTCCAGATCAACGCCCAGAACTGCGTGCACTGCAAGACCTGTGACATCAAGGATCCTTCGCAGAACATCACCTGGGTAACCCCGGAAGGTGCCGGCGGCCCGACTTACCCGAACATGTAAGCCGCGCCAGTAAAAAGCCCCCTCTCACCGCACGGTGGAGGGGGCTTTTTCATGCCTGCCGATTCAGGCAGTACGGACTTCGTGGAGTAGCTCGGGATGCCGATCCAACAGCTTGAGCAGTTTGACCAGGGCCAACGGCGGCTTGGTTTTGCCGGTTTCGTAACGCGAGAAGGCATTCACCCCGCCACCGAAAATCTCCGCCGCTTCGCGCGGGTCCAGCGCCAGCTTCTTGCGCACGCGGCTGATGAATGCCGGATCGACCAAGCTGCCGTTGACCTGATGACTGAACACCAGCATCGCCGCACTCACCCGCGCCGACTCGGCAGTATCGAGCACACGCTCGTCGCAGCCGCGGCAGAGCTCGCCAGTAACGGCCGGGATGACCAATGTTTCGCCCTTGTACACGTACGGCAAGTCGAAGGTGCCGGCGTCCAGCTCGGCGCCTCCACACACAGGACATTTCATGCCTACAACTCCTTGAACGAGACGAGCAGTACGTCGTCGACCACGGTCGGTTTCAGGTAGACCGCGCCCGCACCGGAGCTCACTCGGTAGACGTCTTGCCAGACTCGATGATCGGCGTGGCTAAATTTGGCAACTTGGTTAATAGGGTAATACCCCCAAAGTCTGCCGCAGCCCCACCAGCAAGTAACCTGCGCCTTTGTCACAAAGCATTTGAAGCGCTGGCGTCAGCCTTCGATCAGCGCCAGATCGTCTGCGCCGTGCAGCTGTTCTCGCATACCGAAATACACTGCACTGCAGGCGCCAACAGCGCCCATCAGCAAGCAGAAGCCCACGCACACCCACGGGCTCCACGGCATCAGCGCGATCAGCAGCAACGGTGTGGTGCTCGCCCACAGTGCATAGGCAACGTTGTAGGTAAAGGAGATGCCCGACACGCGGATCTGTGCCGGGAACAGCCCGACCATCACCGACGGCACCACCCCCACCACCCCGCAGGCCAGCCCGGCCAGCGCATAGGCCGGCCCGGTCCAGCCCCAGTCGCCGATCAGGTTGCCATACAGCCCGGCGATACCCAGCGGCAGCAACAGGCTGTAAACCATCAAGGCGCGCCAGGCGCCAATGCGGTCCACCAGCAAGCCGGCCAGCACGCAGCCAATATTCAGGAAGACGATACCCAGGCTACTCAAGGCGAAGGTGTGCCCGGCGCTCATGCCAAAGCGCTGCTGCATCACCGTCGGCGTGATCACCACCAGCACCACCACCGCCGAGGTCAGCACGCAGGTCAGCACAGCTGCCGGCAACAGCGCCCGTCGATGCTCGCGCAAGACCGCGCGCAGCGGGAATGCCACCGGCTGTTCGCGGCGCTCGCGCAGGGCAAGGAACACCGGCGTCTCGCTCAACCAGCGACGCAGCCATACCCCAATGACACCGAACACGCCGCCAAGCAGAAACGGATAGCGCCACGCGTAATCGAGAATTTCCTGCGCGCTGAAGACCTGCGCCAACGCCGTGGCAGTCAACGCCCCGAGCAGGTAGCCGAAGGTCAGCCCGGCCTGCAGGAAGCCCAGGGCATAGCCGCGGCGATTCAGCGGCGCATGCTCGGCGACGAAGGTCCAGGCACTGGGTACTTCGCCGCCCACCGCAGCGCCTTGCAGAATGCGCAGGGCCAGCAGGATCAGCGGCGCGGCGTAGCCGATGTCGGCGTAGGTCGGCATCACCCCGATCAGCAGGCACGGCAGCGCCATCATCAGGATGCTCAGGCTGAAGACCTTCTTGCGCCCCAGGTGATCGGCAAAGTGCGCCATCAGGATGCCACCCAGCGGCCGCGCCAGGTAGCCGGTAACGAAGATCCCGAAACTTTGCAGCAGGCGCAGCCACTCAGGCATTTCCGGCGGGAAGAACAGCTGGCTCAGGGTCAGCGCGAAGAACACGAAGATGATGAAATCGTAGATCTCCAGCGCGCCGCCCAGGGCCGCCAGGCCGAGGGTCTTGTGGTCGCTGCGCGAGAGGCGCAAGGGGCGCGCAGGGTCGGTGGCAGTCATAAAGGCATCCGCGTCGGTAAACAGACTGCGCGCATCCGGGCGCGCCTGAACAAGCGCAAGAGGATACCAAAAAGGGCCGTGCCGCTCAGGATTGCCGGGAGAACACCGTGTGCCCCTGGTTCAACCAGTGCCGCGGATGCCCGGGCACGCTGGATGGGCCGGCCGGGCTCGGCATCTGGCCCACCAGGCGCGGCGCATCGATGATCGCCATGAAGGCATGCAGTGCCTCGTCGTCCGGCACTCTCGGCAAGCTGATACTCACGGCCTGGCGTTGTGCGGCGGGCACACTGGGGACTTTGAGGTGTTGCGACTCATACAACAAGGCATGCCGAACCTGACTGTTGACCCGACAAAAGCGCTCCAGATCGACCCCGGCATGGCTGGCCAGGTCGATATTGCCGATCAGCAGGTCGAAGGGCAGCAAGGCGTTGTGTACCAGGTGCTGCAAGTCTTCGAAGGACTGCACCGGGGCCACCCGGTAATAGCCCATGCCATTGAGCATTTTCTCCATCTGCATCAGTTGCATGGGGTGTTCATCGGCAATCAGGATACGCAGCGACTTGTTCGGCATCGTCAATGACCAAGGTAGTTGAGCGTGGGTAACGTTCCTTGACCAATACTGCGCCAGTCTTTAATGCAGGCTGTGGCGGGCACTTCGCCGAATGAAGGGTCTTTACTGATAGTTGTCGTGAACCAGGAGGAAATCAAGTCACGCCCGTGCAATTGTTATTGGTTGTTTCGGGCTAACCCTGCGCGGCGCTTATTCCCACTGGCGCATACGCTGACGGCAGTGTTTCATCGCGTTGACAATGTGCTTCTCCACCAGGCTGCGCGAAATATTCAAGCGTTCGGCAATTTCCGGGTGCGAGAGGCCGTCGAGTTTGCGCAGCAGGAAGCTGTCGCGGCAGCTCGGGCTCAACTCGGCCAGGGCCCGCTGCATCAGTTCCAGGCGCTGGTTGAGGTCCATGCTCTGCTGCGGTGCCGGCGAGAAGAAGCGCTCGTCGGTGTCCAGCACCTCCAGCGGCTCCACTTGACGCAACTGGCCACGCCGATGGCCATCGATCACCAGGTTCAGCGCCGTGCGGTAGAGAAACGCCCGCGGATGCTCGATCTCGGTTTCCCCGCAGCGCTCCAGTACGCGCACGTAAGCGTCATGAGCGACATCCTCGGCCACCTGGCGATTACCCAGGCGGGTATAGAGGAAACTCACCAATTCGCGATAGTAGTTTTCCAGTACGGCGCCTGGCTGCGACATCTGCAGGTAAATCCCCTGGCCTGAAACGGATGACATGGATAGTGGCCATATGAGATACCATAAATTGGAATAATTCTCAGCAAGATTTGCCCATTGCATCACCGGTCACGCCATAGGCTGCTCACCCGGCGCCGGCAGTGCTGTCACCTGCGCGGGTAAATTCCCGCGTGGTTTTCTCGTTTACCTGGGAGTTTCCCGTGCCGGTCGAGCCTGCTCGCCAGGACCCTGTCACGGGCCGAACCCTTCTGGCCGGAACCCCGCATGAGCCGTCAAACTGTCAAACGCCGCCTGCTGCTCTGTGGCCTCGGCCTGATCAGCCTGGGTGCCCTGGTTGCCTGGAAAACCCTGCCTGGCAGGGCTGATCCGCTGAACACCGTGGCCGTCACCCGCGGCACCATCGAAAGCAGCGTCACCGCCCTGGGCACCCTGCAGCCGCGCCGTTACGTGGATGTCGGTGCCCAGGCGTCCGGGCAGATCCGCAAACTGCATGTCGAAGCCGGCGACCGCGTCGAGGAAGGCCAATTGCTGGTGGAAATCGACCCGTCCACCCAGCAGGCCAAGCTCGATGCCGGCCGCTATTCCATCGAGAACCTCAAGGCCCAGCTCGCCGAACAGCAGGCGCAATACCAGCTGGCCGAGCAACAGCTCAAGCGTCAGCAGCACCTGGCCAGTGGCGGCGCTACCCGCGAGGAAGATGTGCAGAGCGCCCAGGCGCAACTGAAGGTAACCAAAGCGCGCATTGCCATGTACCGGGCGCAGATCCTTCAGGCCCAGGCCAGCCTGCGCAGCGACGAAGCTGAACTGGGCTACACGCGCATCTACGCACCGATGACTGGCACCGTGGTCGCGGTGGACGCCCGCGAAGGCCAGACCCTCAATGCCCAGCAGCAGACACCGCTGATTCTGCGCATCGCCAAGCTCTCGCCGATGACCGTCTGGGCGCAGGTGTCGGAAGCCGACATCGGCCACGTCAAACCCGGCATGAGCGCCTACTTCACCACCCTCAGCGGCGGCAAGCGGCGCTGGAGCAGCACGGTGCGGCAGATCCTGCCGATCCCGCCCAAGCCCCTCGACCAGGCCAGCCAGAGCGGCACCGGCAACAGCGGCACCAGCAGCAGCGGTGCGGCCAGCGGCAAAGTGGTGCTGTACACCGTGCTGCTCGACGTGGAAAACGCCGACAACGCGCTGATGGCGGAGATGACCGCCCAAGTGTTCTTCGTTGCCGGCCAGGCCAGCGACGTGCTGACCGCCCCCCTGGCCGCTCTCGAAGAGAGCCGCGGCGGTGCCGACCAACGCATCGCTCAGGTGATCGCCGCCAATGGCCAGATCGAGCAGCGCCAGGTGCGCACCGGCCTCAGCGACCGCCTGCGGATCCAGATCCTCGACGGCCTGGCCGAAGGCGAGCAGCTGTTGATCGGCGCACCTGTCGCCAGCGGGGGTTGAATGTCCACGCCGCTGATCGAACTGCGCGACATCCGCAAATCCTATGGCGGCCTCGATACGCCCAAGGTCGAGGTGGTGCGTGGCATCAGCCTGGCCATCCACCCGGGTGAGTTCGTGGCCATCGTCGGCGCCTCGGGCTCCGGCAAGTCGACCCTGATGAACATCCTCGGCTGCCTCGACCGGCCGACCTCCGGTGAATACCTGTTCGCCGGCAAGGACGTCGCCAGCCTCGACAGCGACGAGCTGGCCTGGCTGCGCCGCGAGGCGTTCGGGTTCGTCTTCCAGGGCTACCACCTGATCGCCTCGGGCTCGGCCCAGGAGAACGTCGAGATGCCGGCTATCTATGCCGGCACCCCGGCGGCCGAGCGGCATGCCCGCGCCGCCGCCCTGCTCGACCGCCTGGGCCTGGCCAGCCGCACCGTCAACCGTCCACATCAGCTGTCCGGCGGCCAGCAGCAGCGGGTGTCGATTGCCCGCGCGCTGATGAACGGCGGGCATATCATCCTCGCCGACGAGCCGACCGGCGCCCTCGACAGCCAGAGCGGCGCCGAGGTGATGACCCTGCTCGACGAACTGGCCAGCCAGGGCCACGTGATCATCCTGATTACCCACGACCGTGAAGTGGCCGCACGGGCCCAGCGCATGATCGAGATCCGCGACGGCCTGCTGCTCAGCGACTCGGCCACCGAACAGGCGCCCGTCGCCACGGCCGCGCCTGGCCTGCAAGCCGAGGACCTGCGCCAGCGCCTGGACCGTGGCGCCACCCAGAGCGGCGCCTGGAAAGGCGAACTGCTCGAAGCCCTGCAAGCGGCCTGGCGGGTGATGTGGATCAACCGCTTCCGCACCGCCCTGACCCTCCTCGGCATCGTCATCGGCGTGGCCTCGGTGGTGGTGATGCTGGCCGTCGGCGAAGGCAGCAAGCGCCAGGTGATGGCGCAGATGGCCGCCTTCGGCTCGAACATCCTCTACCTGAGCGGCAAGTCGGCGACCCTGCGCGACCCCGCCGGGGTCATCAGCCTCGACGATGTCGCCGCACTGTCGGGCCTGCCCCAGGTGCAGAAGATCATGCCGGTGATCGGCAACAAGATGATGGTCCGCCAGGGCAACAACAACGGCCAGTTCTACGTTGGCGGCAACAACACCTACTTCCCGGAGATCTTCAACTGGCCGGTGGTCGAGGGCAGTTTCTTCAGCGACGCCGACGCGCACAGCGCCGCTGCGGTGGCGGTGATCGGGCAAAAGGTCCGCAGCAAGCTGTTCGGCCCGCAGGCCAACCCCTTGGGCCAGTACATCCTGATCGAGAACGTGCCGTTCCAGGTGCTCGGCGTACTCGCCGGCAAGGGCGCCAGCTCTGGTAGCGAAGACAGCGACGAGCGCATCGTGGTGCCCTACTCCGCCGCCGCGATCCGCCTGTTCGGCAGCCGCGACCCGGAATACGTGACCATCGCCGCCGTCGATTCGCGGCGGGTCAAGGAAACCGAGCAGGCCATCGACCACCTGATGCGCAAGCTGCACCACGGCAAGCAGGACTACGAACTGACCAACGACGCCGCGCTGATCCAGGCCGAGGCCCGCACGCAGAACACCCTGTCGCTGATGCTCGGCTCGATTGCCGCGATCTCCTTGCTGGTTGGCGGCATCGGCGTGATGAACATCATGCTGATGACCGTGCGCGAACGTACCCGCGAGATCGGCATCCGCATGGCCACCGGCGCCCGCCAGCGCGACATCCTGCGGCAGTTCCTCACCGAAGCGGTGCTGCTGTCGATGGTCGGCGGGCTCACCGGGATTGCTCTGGCGCTGCTGATCGGCGGCGTGCTGCTGCTTGCCGAGATCGCCGTGGCGTTCTCCCTGGGTGCCGTGCTTGGCGCCTTCGCCTGCGCCGTTATCACCGGCGTGGTTTTCGGGTTCATGCCGGCGCGCAAAGCCGCCCGCCTCGACCCGGTCAAAGCCCTTACCAGCGAATAATCGATGACCCTGCCCAGCCGTCTCAACCTTGTCACCCTCTGCCTGTTCCTTGGCGCCTGCAGCAGCACGCCGCCGACCACCCCGGCACTGCCGGCACCGGCCAGTTGGCAAGGTGCGCACCGCGACCTTGCGCGCCTCGATGGCGGCTGGTGGCGGGCGTTTGCCAGCCCTGAGCTGGACCGCCTGATCGCGCGCGCGCGCGCCAACAGTTTCGACCTGGCGGCCGCCATCGCGCGGGTCCGTCAGGCCCAGGCCAGTGCTGTCATTGCCGGCGCGCCGTTGTTGCCGGAAGTGAAATTCGGGCTTAACGCTAGCCGTCAGCGACTGATGCGCGGCGACGGTTTCGGCGGCATCGACGCCAGCGACAAGCAGCGTACCTACACCGCGTTCGACAGCACCCTGAGCGCGACCTATGAGATCGACTTCTGGGGCGGCAAGGCGGCAGCGCGCGACAGTGCCCTGGCCGCGCTGGAGGCCAGCCGTTACGAGCGCGACACCGTCGAGCTGACTGTGCTCAGCGGGGTTGCCAACAGCTACCTGCAAAGCCTGGCACTGAGCGAACAGGTGCGTATCGCCCGGCTCAACCTGGCCAACGCGCGTAACGTACTGGAAGTGGTCGAGACCCGCCACGACGCCGGTTCTGCCACGACCCTGGAACTAGCCCAGCAGCGCAGCCTGGTGGCCAATCAACAGCGCCAGCTGCCGTTGCTGGAGCAACAATTACAGGACAGCCGCATCACCCTGGCGACGCTGCTGGGCGATCCGGTGCAGCAACTGCAACTGGGCGGCACGGATTTCCACCAGCTCGCCAGCCCGGCCATCGGTGCCGGGGTGCCCAGCGACCTGCTGACGCGCCGGCCGGATATCGCCAATGCCGAGGCCAGGCTGGCCGCCGCGCAGGCCAACGTGCGGGTCGCACGGGCAGCCATGCTGCCGAGCCTGACGCTGGGGGCGAACCTCGGCTCGGGGGCGCAGCACTTTGCCGATATCGTGCGCAGCCCCTACTACAGCCTGACCGCAGGGCTGGTGGCGCCGGTCTTCAACAATGGCCGGCTGGCCGCCGAGCGCGATCGGGCGCAGGCGATGCAGGAGGAATTGCTGCAGGCCTATCACCGGGTGATCGTGTCTGGGTTTGCCGATGTCGAGCAGGCGCTCAACGGCATCGACGGGGTCGAGCGGCAGCGCGCCTGGCAGGACGAGGGACTGCGCCAGGCGCGGATCGCCTTCGAAATCGCCGAAAGCCGCTACCAGGCGGGGGCGGAAACGCTGCTCACCGTACTGGAGACGCAGCGCACTCTGTATCAGGCGCAGGACCAGCAGGTGCAATTGCGCCTGGCCCGGCTGCAGGGCAGCGTGGCGCTGTACAAGGCGTTAGGTGGGGGCTGGACAGTGCGTTGAAACGGCTGGCCTCATCGCGGGACGAGCCCACGGGTTGCGTGTAGGAGCGGGCTCGTCCGGCGATGCTTGTAGCGACCTAGGACGTAATCCCGCGCATCGACAGATGCCGCGCATACCACGGCCGCTGCGGCACCCGCTTGAACAACGGAGCCATGCTGTGGTCCTCGCCGAACACAATGCGCAACGCCAGCTTCATGGTCTCCACATCCATCTCCACCGACTTGCCCGGAAACATCCCCGGCAGCGTGCTGCAGCCATGGGTCGTCGGCCCCAGCCACGGGTCTTCGACCTCGACCCAGCGCCCCGGGGCAAACCATTGCACGCCATTCACCTCAAGCCGGCGCACCTGCCCCGGATTGTGCCGCTCATGCGCGCGGTACCAATCCTCGATGCGATCGTCGATCCAGCCATGGAACCCCCAGAACACCGGGCTCACATGCGACGAGAAGGGATCGCCGAGAAAGTCGTTCTCCGCCCCGTACCAGCGTGCGGCAAAGTCCGCCGGATCCCGCGCCATCGGCACCGGCACGCCGTTCGACGGGTCGCGCGGCACCGACGCCCAGCACATGTGCAACCAATCGTGCAGGTTCATCTCCAGCTCCGAACCGAACGCACCGAGGGTCAGCTTCGACAGGTACAACGGGTCCTGATACTGCGACTCCCACACCTGGAAGTTGCCGCAGAAGGTTTCCGGCGCCTTGATCGCCGCCACCCACTGGGTGTAGTCGGCGTCGCTCGGCGCCAGCCAGGTCGGCGGCACGCTGTAGCCGTCATGGTTATCGAAATAGCGGGCAAAGCCATGCCGGTCGAACTCCACGTTCGGCTGCGGCAACGGGAAGTGCTGCCACGACGGCAAGTCCTGGAACGAACGCGCCGTGCCGAGCATGTGCCGGTGCATGAACAGGAAATCCACCCCCGAGCCGTTGCGATGCTTGCGTGGCCCACGGGCGTCGCGCTCCCGATCCCGCGGTCCGGGCTGCCAGCCCAGCCCGCGCAGGGCGCCGTGCTTCTCCTTGGACAGGCGGTGCCATTTGTCCCGTGTGGCGTGCCACAGCTGATGGAACAGCCGGTGCTCGGCGCCAATCAGCCAGGCTCGGAGTTCCGGGGTATAGGCAATCCGCTCGCGGGCTTCGGGGAAGCTGCGTTTCACTGCAACGAAACGACTGTCGGCCAGTGGCAGTACCAGCGAACGGTCGAGCCGTTGCACGCGTCCGCTCAGGGTGCCACTGCCGGCATTGCCGAAGGTGCCCCAGACTTCGTCGAGGGTCGCCGTGCATGCATAGCCTGGCCCGGCCGGGTTGCTCAGCAGGCGCCAGCGCACCTCTGCGCTGGAGGCGCCGACCAGATCGCCAAGCACCCGATAGGCCGCCGGCCCCTCGGCCTCCAGCGCCTGCCGGGTATCGAGCACGCCGCGCAGGCCGCGGCCCTTGGCGGCAATGTCGAGGTACAGCGTCACGCCGTCGCGCGGCAAACCGAGCACCCCGCCATCGGCGCCCTCGAAGCGTACATCCCAGATCCCGCGTAGTTGATTGGCCAGTTGCTGAGCGGCAATGTCGGCCAGTTCGACGCTGGCCTCGCCGGGCGTGACGATGTCGTCCTCGGGGTCGTGGGTCAGCTGCCGGTGACCGTAATACACCGCCGGTACTGCCGCACCGGTCAACGCCAGACCTGCTATGAACCCACGTCGCGATATCGTCATTGCCCTACCCGTGTCAGCCATGAAACAGCCTTTGTCCAAGCTAGGACGTTGGCTGGCGGGGGAAATTTAGGGGCGGAATGCCGCAGGGCGCGGCAGGTTTCCAGCGGCAGGCAGAAGCAGGCGGGCATGGCCTGGATGCCCGCCTGTAAAGAACGCCTTACAGGCGTTGCAGAGCCGCGCCGAGCGCGCGGCCGAAGCGCCGCATCACCTCGTCGATCTGCTCGGCGGTGATGATCAGCGGCGGCAGGAAGCGCACCACACTGCCGTTACGCCCCCCCAGTTCGAGGATCAGCCCGCGCTTGAGGCACTCGTTCTGCAGCAGCGAAGCCAGCTTGCCGAAGGTCGGTGGGTGACCCTGCGCGTCGAGTGGGCCTTGCGGGTCGACCAGTTCGACCCCGAGCATCAGGCCGCGCCCGCGGATATCGCCCAGCTGCGGGAAATCGCGCTGCAGCAGCGACAGCTGTTCGCGCAGGCGCAGGCCCATGGCCTCGGCGTGCCCAGCCAGGTCGTGGTGCTTCAGGTAGCGCATCACTGCGGAACCGGCGGCCATGGCCATCTGGTTGCCGCGGAAGGTCCCGGCATGCGCGCCGGGTTGCCATACGTCGAGCGCTTCGCGGTACACCAGCACCGCCAGCGGCAGGCTGCCGCCAATCGCCTTGGACAGCACCACCACGTCGGGGACGATACCGGCGTGCTCAAAAGCGAACATCTTGCCGGTGCGGCCAAAGCCGCTCTGGATCTCGTCGACGATCAGCGCCACCCCGGCCTTCTCGGTGATCCGCCGCAGGCCGCGCAGCCAGTCGAGATCGGCCGGAATCACACCGCCCTCGCCCTGCACCACTTCGACGATCACCGCCGCCGGCAACTGCACCCCGGCCTCCGGGTCACTGAGCAGGTTTTCCAGGTAATGCAGGTTGACCTGCACGCCCTGCTCACCGCCCAGGCCGAACGGGCAACGGTAGTCGTACGGGTACGGCAAAAACTGCACGCCATTGCTGAGCAGGCCAGCCAGCGGCTTTTTCGGCCCCAGGCTGCCCATCAGGCTCAGCGCGCCCTGACTCATGCCGTGGTAGCCGCCCTGGAACGACAGCACGGTGCTGCGCCCGGTGGCGGTACGCACCAGCTTCAGCGCCGCTTCGACCGCGTCGGTGCCGGTCGGGCCGCAGAACTGGATCTTCGCCTGCGCGCTGAACTCGGCCGGCAGCAGGCCGAACAGGTCCTGGACGAACTGGTCCTTGACCGGGGTGGTCAGGTCCAGGGTGTGCAGCGGCAGCTCGTCGGCCAGCACCTGCTGGATCGCCTCGACCACCACCGGGTGGTTGTGGCCCAGCGCCAGGGTGCCGGCGCCGGCCAGGCAGTCGATGAACTGGCGACCTTCGACGTCTTCGACGTAGATGCCACGGGCACGCTTGAGCGCCAGCGGGATACGCCGCGGGTAGCTGCGAGCGTTGGATTCCTGCTGTTTCTGTCGGGCCAGCAGCGGCGATTCGGCGAACTGGTACAGCGTTTCGCCGGGCTCGGCGGCAACGGCCGCCGGCAGCGGCTCGGCAAGGCGGGTAGCGACTGACATCTGAAGTAACCTCGCAAGCAAGCGGATGTGCCCTCCACGCGCCTGTTGCCAGAACTGTGTCGGGAAATGTTCTCGCTTGGAAAACGCACCAGCAGGCTGCGGATTTAGCGTTCTGCGCCGGCCATCAGAAGGTTTTCTGCATCGCTTGCAGGCGCAGCCCGCAAAACCGCAGCGGCGTGCCGCTGGCCCGGTAACCCAGCCGCCGGAAGAAGCCCGCGGCGCTGTAACAGGATTTACCCGCGGATCGGCATGTGCAGGCTGACCCGCAACCCATCCGCCTGGCTATCGAAGTGCAAGGCACAGCCACAGCGCTGGACAATCGCCTGGACGATGGCCAGGCCCAAGCCGCAGCCGCTGCTTTGCGCGTCGCGCCAGAAGCGCTGGGTGAGGTGTTGCAGGTCGTGCTCGGCAATCCCTGGCCCGTAGTCGCGCACGCAATACACCACGCGCTCGGCTTCCAGCTGCAACAGCAGTTCCACCGGCATCTCGGCGGCGCTGTGGCGCAAGGCGTTGTCCAGCAGGTTGCGCAGGGCCGCCACGGCCAGCGCGTTGGGCATGTCGAGGATCACCTGCGCCGCCTGGCTCGGCGCACGCAAGGTGATCCGCCGGTTGTCGCCCAGGCCGGCGTCCTGAATGGCCTGGCGAGCGACCTGCTCGGCGCTGCAGGCCACACCGTCGTCGAACGACAGGCTGCCCTCGACCCGCGCCAGCAACAGCAACTGCTCCAGGGTCCGGTGCAGGCGGTCGGCGCCCTGCTCGGCATGTTCCAGGGCCTGCTCGCGCACGCTGCCATCGGTCATCCGCGCCACCTGCAGGTGGGTCTTGATCGCGGTCAGCGGGCTGCGCAGTTCGTGGGCCGCGTCGCCGGTCATGCGCCGCTCGCGCTCGATGGTCTGGCCGATGCGCTGAAACAGCTGGTTCTGGGTTTCCAGCAACGGTTGCAGCTCGCTCGGCAAGGCGCGCACCTGCAACGGTTCGAGCGAATCCGGGCTGCGCCGGCGCAAGGCATCGCGCATCCGGTTGAGCGGCGCCAGGCCCTTGCCGACGCCAAGCCAGAGCAGCCCCAAGCTGCCGAGCAAGGCCACCAGCACCGGCGCCGAGGCGGCCAGCAGGATCGAGCGGTTCAGCGCTTCGCGCTCCTGATGGCGGTCGGCCGTGGTGATGCGCACATCGCCCCTGGCGTAGGTGAAGCTGCGCCACAACGCACCATCGATCAGCTGGTCGTGAAAGCCGCTGCGCTGGTCGTCGAGGGTCTGCTCGGCGTGGTTGTGGCTGCGCGCGAGGATCTCGCCGCGCAACGAGCTGACCTGGCAGGCCATGCCATCCGGCACGCTGAGCTGGTCGGCACTGAGCCGGGTGCCCTCGCCCTTGCTGGTCAGCGGTTGCGGCAACTGATCGATCAGCCCGGCGACCATCCGCGCCGAGGCCACCAGGCGCTGGTCGAGGGAGAACATCATTTGCTGACGCAGGTCGCGCAGCATCCAGGCGGCCGCCAGGGCCCAGATCACCACGAAGGCGGTGCCGAGGATCAGGGTCAGGCGCAGGCGCAGGCTGATCACGAGGCTTGCTCCGGCAATTGCGCCGGGCCCAGGCGGTAACCGAGGCCGCGTACGGTTTCGACGATGCCGTTGCCGAGTTTGCGCCGCAGGTGGTGGATGTGCACGTTCAGTGCGTTGCTTTCGACTTCGTCGCCAAAACCATAGACGCTGTCCTTGAGCTGCTCGCTGGAGAGCACCCGGCCACGATTCTGCAGCAGCGCCTGGAGCAGGGCCTGCTCGCGCCGCGACAGGTCCACGGGCTGGCCCCCCAGGCTGACTGCGCAGTTGCTCGGGTCGAAGCTCAACGGGCCGTGCTCGATCACATTGACGCAGCGCCCGGCGGCCCGCCGCAGCAGGGTATGCAGGCGCGCGGCAAGCTCACGCAGGTCGAACGGCTTGAGCAAATAGTCGTCGGCGCCGGCTTGCAGGCCATCGACCCGGTCGGTGACCGCATCGCGGGCCGTCAGGATCAGCACCGGCAGGCTCTGCCCCTGCTGGCGCAAGCGCTGCAGCAGTTTCAGGCCGTCTTCGTCGGGCAGGCCGAGGTCGAGCACCATCACATCGAAATGCGCCGCCTGCAGCATCGCCCGCGCGGCGCTGGCGCTGGCCACGCGGTCGACGGTCAGGCCCTGGGCGCTCAGGCCGGCAACGATGCCGCTGGCGATCAGCTCATCATCCTCACAAAGCAGTACGTGCATGAATCGGGCTCGGTCTCGGTTCGAAGGCCGCCAGTACAGCAGCGGCAGATTAACTCAGGATTATGCCGCGCATCCCGGCCAGCGTCGCCTGCCGGCCGACCATCGCCGTACGTTAACCCTGACTTAATCGACACCGGGCAGGCTGTGCCATTAATTGCACTGCCAAGGCCTTCCCATGCGTGTTTTCCTGCTAGCCCTGCTGGCGCTGTTCAGCTCACTGAGCCAGGCCCAGCCGTTTTCCCATCCGTTTGCCCAGGGCGAATTCCTCGCGGTGGACAAGGCCTTCGTGTTCAGCACCGAGCGTCTGGCCAACGGCGACATGCGCCTGCACTGGAACATTACCGACGGCTATTACCTGTACCAGAAACGCCTGAAGTTCGACGGCATCGAGCCGAGTGCGGTGCCGGCGCTGCCGCCGGGACTGAACCACAGCGACCCGTATTTCGGCGATACCCAGGTCTATCGCGGCGAGCTGGAACTGCGCCTGCCCGCTTCGGCCAGCGGTCAGTTGCGGCTCGGCTGGCAAGGCTGCGCCGATGCCGGCCTGTGTTACCCACCGCAAACCTCGTTGGTCGACCTGGGTGGCGCGGCGCGCGCCGCCCCGGCACAGGCCAGCGACCAGGCGCTGGCCGGCACCCTCGGCGAGCACGGCCTGGCCTGGGGCCTGCTGGCGTTCTTTGGCCTCGGCCTATTGCTAGCCTTCACCCCGTGCTCGCTGCCGATGCTGCCGATTCTCGCCGGGCTGGTCATGGGCAATGGCGCCAGCGCCCGCCGTGGCTGGGCGCTGGCCGCCAGCTATGTACTGAGCATGGCGCTGGTGTATGCCGCCCTCGGGGTGGTGGCCGCCCTGCTCGGCGCCAGCCTGCAGGCCTGGTTGCAACAACCCTGGCTGCTTGGCACCCTCGCCGGCCTGTTCGTGCTGCTGGCGCTGCCGATGTTCGGCGCCTTCGAACTGCAACTGCCGGGTTTCCTGCGCGATGGCCTGGAACGGGCCGGGCGCAATACCCGTGGCGGCAGCCTGTATGGTGCGGCGCTGCTCGGCGCCTTGTCCGGGCTGCTGATGGGCCCGTGCATGACCGCCCCGCTGGCCAGCGCCCTGCTCTACATCGCGCAAAGTGGCAACGCCGTGCACGGCGCGCTGGTGCTGTTCGCCCTCGGCCTGGGCATGGGCCTGCCGCTGCTGTTGCTGGTGACGCTAGGCAACCGCTTCCTGCCGCGCCCCGGCGCCTGGATGAACCTGGTCAAGGGCCTGTTCGGCTTCGTCTTCCTCGCCATGGCCCTGTACACCCTGCGCGCCGTGCTGGCCCCAAGCCTGTGGCTGGGCCTGGCCGGCGCCTGGCTGCTGGCCTTGGCCTGGAGCGCCTGGCCGGCGCTCAAGGCGCTCCGCGCGCTGCAACCGGCCCTGGTGCTGATCGGCCTGTGGGGTGCCTTGAACATTGTCGGTGCGGCCGCCGGTGGCGACGATCCCTGGCAGCCGTTGCAGCCGTTCGCCGGCTCGCGCCAGGGCAACGCGGCGAGCCAGGCAAGTGCCGATGCATTCACCACCGTCAACACCCCGGCGGCGCTACACGCTCAGCTCGATGAGGCCAAGGCCCAGGGCCAATGGGTATTTCTCGACTACTATGCCGACTGGTGTGTGTCGTGCAAGGTCATGGAAAAACAAGTGTTCGCCCGTACCGATGTGCTCGCCGCGCTGCAAGGCGTGCGCCTGATCCGCCTGGACGTGACCGCCGACACCCCGGCCAGCAAGGACCTGCTGCAACGCTATCAGGTGCCCGGCCCGCCCAGCATGCTCTGGATCGGCCCGGAGGGCACTGAGCGCCGGGCCAAACGGATTACCGGCGAAGTCGATGCCGCCACCTTCCTGCAACAGTGGGCCGCCACCAGGAGCCAAGGCTGATGCTGACCGTAAACCTCGGCCCCCTGACCATGGCCCTCGACCACCTGTTGCTGCTGTGTGCCCTGGGCCTGGCGACGCTGGTCGGCTGGCGGGTGGCCAAGCGTGGCGGCGACAACCCCGAATCGAGCCTGTTCAGCCTGTTCCTGCTCGGCCTGCTGGCGGCGCGGCTGGGCTTTGTCCTGAGCTACTGGCCGATGTACCGCGAAGACCCGCTGCAGATCGTCGACATCCGCGACGGCGGCTTCCTCGGTTGGGCCGGCCTGCTGGCGGTGGTGCTCGGCGCGCTGTGGTTCGGCTGGCGGCGCCCGGCGCTGCGCCGACCGCTGGGCTGGGGGCTGTTCAGCGGCGCGCTGTTCTGGTTGCTGGCCAGTTGGGCGAGCAATCTCTATGAGCAGAACACCCGTTTGCCGAAGCTGAGCCTGCTCGACGCCCAGGGCCAGGCGGTGGCACTGGAGCGCTACCGCGGCAAGCCGCTGGTGATCAACCTGTGGGCCACCTGGTGCCCGCCGTGCCGGCGCGAAATGCCGGTGTTGCAGCAGGCGCAGCATGAATACCCGGACATGCACTTCGTCTTCGTCAACCAGGGCGAGACACCGCAGATCGTCACCACCTTCCTCGCCACCACCGGGCTGAATCTGTCGCATGTGCTGTTCGATGCCGGTGGGCAACTGGCCCAGCAGGTCGGTTCGATGGCATTACCGACGACCCTGTTCTACGACGCCGAAGGCCGGCTGGTTGGCAGTCACCTGGGCGAATTGTCCCGTGCCAGCCTGCGCCATGCCCTCGGCGCCATTGACCGCAGCGCTGCACCCGGCGCTGCCGAACCTGAAAGGAATCCGCAATGAAAGTAGTGTCCCTGAGCGTGGCGCTGGGGCTGTTCGCCAGCCCCTGGGCAATGGCTGAAGAGTTGCCCAAGGCCGTGCAACAGATCGAGGCCAAGGGGGCGAAGATCCTTGGCAGTTTCGACGCGCCGAACGGCTTGCGCGGGTATGCGGCGCAGTACCAGAACCGTGGCATGGCCCTGTACCTGACCCCGGACGGCAAGCACGTGCTGGTCGGCAGTCTGTTCGACGAACAGGGCACCGACCTGAGTGCCGCGCCGCTGGAAAAACTGGTGTATGCGCCGATGGGCAAGGCGCTCTGGTCGAAGATCGAGAACACCGCCTGGATCGCCGACGGCAAGGCCGATGCGCCGCGCGTGGTGTACATGTTCAGCGACCCGAACTGCCCGTATTGCAACATGGTCTGGCAGCAAGCGCGGCCGTGGGTGGAGTCGGGCAAGGTGCAGTTGCGGCACATCATGGTCGGGATCATCCGCGAGGACAGCCCGGCGAAGTCGGCGGCATTGCTGGCCAGCAAGAACCCGCAACAGGCCCTGGCGCAGCATGAGAAAGCCGGCAAGGCGAGTACCCTGAAGCCGCTGGAGAAGATCCCACCCGAGGTACAGGCCAAGCTGGAAGGGAACCAGGCGTTGATGGAGGAACTGGGCTTGTCGGCGACGCCGGCACTTTTCTACCTGGATGAGCAGAAGCAGTTGCAGACCCTGCAAGGGGCGCCGCGGCCGGAGATGCTTGGGGAGATTTTCGGTAAGCGCTAAAAGCATCGCGGGACAAGACCGCTCCCACTGGATCCGAGGTGATCTTTGTGGGAGCGGGCTCGTCCCGCGATGAGACCCGTCAGAGCGCCTCCAGCTCCGCCATCAAGTCACTGAGCCGATCAACCTTGTCCTCGCTCAATTCATTGGCCTTGAGCCCCTCCACATACTGCGCCAACGCCTCCACCGTGCTGCACTCGAACATCGCCCGCAGCGGCATATTCAACTGCAACGCCTTCTGCACCCGCGACGCGATCTGCGTGGCCAGCAACGAATGACCGCCCAGCTCGAAGAAGTTGTCGCGCACCCCCACCCGCTGCGCCTTGAGCACATCGGCCCAGATCGCCGCCAGGGTTGCCTCAAGCTCGCTACGCGGCGCCAGGTACGCCTGACGGTGCTGCTGACCGATCACGATCGCCGGCAAGGCCTTGCGATCCAGCTTGCCGTTGGCGTTATGCGGCAGTTCCGCCAGCCAGGCCCAGTGCAACGGCACCATGTATTCCGGCAACTCCGCACGCAACCGTTGCTTGACCCGTTCCAGCAGCGCCGCCGTGTCCGCACGCCCATCGGCGGCCACCAGGTAGCCGACCAGATGCTTGCCGTTGACGCCTTCCTGCACGCCCACCGCCGCATCCCTGACCTCGACCTGCTCGTGCAGCCGCGCCTCGATCTCGCCCAGTTCGATGCGGTAACCGCGGATCTTCACCTGATGGTCGATGCGCCCGACGTACTCCAGCACACCATCCGGCCGCCGCCGCGCCAGATCGCCCGTGCGGTACAAGCGTTCGCCCGGTGCGCCGAACGGATGCGGGATAAACACCTGCGCAGTACGCAGCGGATCGCCGACATAGCCGCGCCCCACCCCAGTACCGGCCACGCACAGCTCGCCCACCGCGCCCAGCGGTACAAGTCCCTGGTCGTCGCCGAACAGGTACAGGCGGTTGTTGTCGGTCGGCGTGCCGATGGGCAGGTAACTGCCACGGGTCGACGCCGCATCGACACGGAAGAACGCCACGTCGTCGGAACACTCGGCCGGGCCGTAAGCGTTCACCAGACCGACCTGCGGGTAGCGCTCCAGCCACTGCCAGGCCAGCTCCGGCGGCATCGCCTCGCCGGTCGGCAGCATCCAGCGCAGCCCGCTCAGGTGCTGCCGCTCGTTGGCCAGCATGCCTTGAATCAACGACGGGACACTTTCCAGCACAGTGATCCCGCTGGCCTGCACATGCTCCAGCAAACCTTGCGGATCGTGGGCGATGGCGTTCGGCACAATTGCCACCTGCGCGCCGAACAACGGCGCGGCCAGGAACTGCCAGACGGAAATGTCGAAACTCTGCGAAGCGGTCTGGGCGATCACGTCGTGCTCGTCCAGCGCCAGGTACGGGACCTTGCTCAACTGGTTGTTGAGCATGCCGCGTTGCTCGACCATTACCCCCTTCGGCAAGCCGGTGGAACCGGAGGTGTAGATCACGTAGGCCAGGTTGTCCGGGGCGCTGTAGATCCCCGGATTGCCCTCGGCAAAGCCGCCTGCCTGCACCGTTTCCCAGATCAGCAGGGCCGGTCGGCGCGCCGCCTCGACGGCATCGAGCAGGCTCGCCGCCTGCGCCGCACACGCCTGGCTGCACACCAGCAACGGCGTGCGGCTCAGCTCGACGATGCGTTGCAGACGCGAGGCCGGCAGGCCCGGATCCAGTGGCAGGTAGCCGGCGCCGGCCTTGAAGCAACCGACGATCATGCCAAGCAGCGGCAGGTCGCGCTCGGCCAGCACGGCCACCGGCTGATCGACGGCCACCCCGGCGGCCAGCAGCGCATGGCCCAGACGGTTGGCGTGGCGGTTCAGTTCGGCATAGCTCCACTGTTGTTCCAGGCAGCGCGCCACAGTGCGTGCCGGGTGCGCGGCAACACGTGCCTCGAACAGTTCGGCATAGCTTTGCTGCAGACAGTAGCTGCGCTCGCTGCGGTTGCATTCGTCGAGCAGGAAGCGGCGCTCCTGCTCGCCCAGTAGCGGCAGGTCGGCGACCTCGCCATGGAAGTTGTCCGCCAGCGCCAGCAGCAGGCGCTTGAACTCGGCCAGCAGCCGCTCGACGGTCGGCGTGTCGAAATAGCGCTGGTCGAACGACAGGTGCAGGCCCAGATCGTCGCCCGGGTAGCACACCGCCGTCAGCGGGAAGTTGGTGTGGGTGCGCCCGGAGTCCGAGGTGGCCTTCAGGCTGTGCGCGGCATCGAGCACTGCCACTTCCACCGGCGCGTTCTCGAACACGAACAGGCTGTCGAACAACGGTTGGCCCTTGGGCAGCTCGCTGCATGCCTGGATGCTCACCAGCGGCAGGTATTCGTACTCGCGCACATCCATGTTGCGCTCCAGCAGAGCGTGCAGCCACTGGCGCACCGAGCAACGCGCGCCCGGCGCCGGCAGGGTGACGCGCAGAGCAATGCTGTTAATGAACAGGCCAACCGTGCGCTGCATCTGCGGCAGGCTCACCGGCCGCCCGGCGACGGTGACGCCAAAGACCACATCGCGCTCGCCGCTGTAGCGGCTGAGCAGCAGTGCCCAGGCCGCCTGGGCGAAGGTGTTGACGGTCAACTGATGGGCCTGAGCCAGTTCCCGCAGGCGCGCACCGTCCTGGCGGTCGAGGCGGGTGTAGCAGTCGCCCACCCGCATGCCGCCGTGATCGCCGGCATGCTCGCGCAGCAACGGCCGGTCGCTCGGGATCGCCGTGGTGCGCTCGAAGCCTTCGAGGTTGCTGCGCCACCACTGGCGCGCCTCGTCGAGGTTCTGCTGCTGCAGCCAGCCAATGTAGTCGCGGTAGCGCGGCGGCGGCGCCAACTGTGCCTCGCGGCCTTCGCCCAAGGCCATGTAGATCTCGAAGAAATCGTTCATCAGCAGCGAGCGGCACCAGGCATCGATCAGGATGTGGTGGTTGCTCATCATGAACCAGTACTGCGCCTGCCCCACGCGGATCAGGCGCAGGTGAAACGGTGCCTGCTGCAACAAATCGAAGCCGGCTTCGCGCTCAGCCTTGTGCAGCGCCTGTAGCCGCGCTTCGTGCTGATCCTGCGGGTCAGCGCTCCAGTCGAGGACGTCGACCGGGGTGCTGCCCGGTTTGTGGATGATCTGCAACATGGCTTCGCCGGCGTTCCAGCAGAACGACGCACGCAGCGCCTCATGCCGGGCAACCACTGCCTGCCAGGCCTGGGCGAAGCGCTGCGGGTCGATCTCGCTGTTGATCCGGTAGCGGTCCTGCATGTAATAGATGCCGGTGCCCGGCTCCAGCAGGGTGTGCAGCAGCAGACCTTCCTGCATCGGTGTCAGCGGGTAGACATCCTCGATCTGCGCGGCCGGCACCGGCAAGGCGTCAACCTGCTCCTGGCTCAGCTGCGCCAATGGGAAGTCCGCTGGCGTGAAGCTGCCGTTGCCGGGCTGCCGGCAGTGCTCGATCAGGCTGGCCAGCTCGCCGATATAGGCCCGCGACAGCTCGTCGATGGTCTGCACGGCATAGCGTTCGGTACTGAAGGTCCAGCGCAGTTGCAGGTGCCCGCCATACACCTGGCCGTCGACGCTCAGCCAGTTCGGCAGCGGCGCATCCAGATCATGCGCGACCCCGGCCGGGGCATCCAGCGGCTGGAACAGTGCATCGCTGCTGAACTGCTGGTCGAACTGCCCGAGGTAGTTGAAGGTGATCCGCGCTTGCGGCAGCGCGGCCATGGCCTCGCGGGTCGGTGTACCGGCCAGGTAGCGCAGCACGCCGTAACCAAGGCCCTTGTGCGGCACCGCGCGCAATTGTTCCTTGATGGTCTTGATCGACGCAGCCTGGCCGGCGGCTTCCTCGACATTCACCGGGCTCAAACGCAGCGGATAGGCACTGGTGAACCAGCCGAGGCTGCGGGTCAGGTCGATTTCATCGAACAAGGTTTCGCGGCCATGGCCTTCCAACTGCACCAACACCGAGCTGTCACCGCTCCAGCGGCACAGCACGCGGGCCAGCGCGGTCAGCAGCAGGTCGTTGACCTGGGTGCGGTAGGCCGCCGGGGCGTCCTGCAGCAGCTGCCGGGTCTGCTCCTGGCTCAACTGCACGCTGAGGGTCTGCGCCTGGCGGTGCAGATTGGCCCCTCGCGGGTGGTCGCACGGCAGCTCGCGACTGGTGGCACTCAACTGGGCCTGCCACCACGCTTGTTCGTCGCGCAGCGAATCGCTGCCGGCATAGGCCAGCAAGCGCGCCGCCCAGTCGCCCATCGCACTGGTCTTGGCCGCCAGCGCCTGGCCGCGGTACAGCGCCTGCAAGTCTTCCAGCAGCACGCGCCACGACACACCGTCGATCACCAGGTGATGCACCGTCAGCAACAGGCGCTGCTGGCCCTGGGCATCGTCGACCAGCAAGGCACGCAGCAACGGGCCGTTGCCCAGGTCGAGGCTGCGCTGCACATCGCAGTACAGCGCCTGGCAATCGTCGAGATCGCCGACCGTGACCTGCCAGAGCAGCTCGCGCTGGTCGGCCTGGGCGTACTCGGCATGCCACTGGCTGCCGGCCTCGGTAAAGCGCAGGCGCAGGCTGTCGTGGTGCTGCACCAGCGCCTGCAAGGCCTGCTCCAGCGTCGTGCCGACAAGTTGTTCCAGCGGTTGCAGGAGCACCGCCTGGTTCCAGTGCTGGCGGTGCGGGATGTCGCTGTCGAAGAACCAGTGCTGGATCGGCGTCAGCGCCGCCGCACCGCTCAACGGGCCCTGCTCCACCGTGCTCCGCTCACTGCGGCTGACCACCGTGGCCAGGGTTTGCACGGTCTGCTGCTGGAACAGGTCACGGGCAGTGAAGTGCAAGCCGACCTGCCGCGCCCGGCTCACCACCTGGATCGACAGGATCGAGTCGCCGCCCAGTTCGAAGAAGTTGTCCTGCAGGCCGACCCGCTCGACGTTGAGCACGTCGCGCCAGATCCCGGCCAGTTGCTGCTCCAGTTCGCTGCGCGGCGCCTCATAGTGCTGGCGGCCGTGTTCCAGGTCCGGCAGCGGCAAGGCGCGGCGATCGAGTTTGCCGTTGCCCATCAACGGCATCTGCGCCAGCAGCACCAGGTGCACCGGGACCATGTAGTCCGGCAGGTTGATGCGCAGCTGCGCCTTGAGGCTGTCGCGTAGCGCGGCCTGTTCTTCCGGCGTGGCCGCCGCCTGAGCGCAGACCAGGTACGCCGCCAGTTGCTTGCCGCCAGCCATGTCCAGCGCCAGCACCACCGCTTCGCGAACGGCCGGGTGCTCCAGCAGGCGACTTTCGATTTCGCCCAGTTCGATACGGAAGCCGCGGACCTTTACCTGATGGTCGATCCGCCCGACGTACTCGATCAGCCCGTCCTGGCGCTGACGGACCAGATCGCCGGTGCGGTACAGGCGCCCGCCGGTCTCGCTGAACGGGTCGGCGACGAAGCGTTCGGCGCTGAGCCCCGGCCGTTCGTGATAACCCTGGGCCAGCCCGGCGCCACCGACGAACAGTTCGCCGACCGCGCCTTGCGGCAGCAGCGCCAGGTCGGCGTCGAGCACATAGGCCAGCCGCGCGCCGATTACCTGGCCGATCGGCACGCTGGCTGCGCCCGCTTCCAGCGTCTCGGGGGCCAGGCAGGCCAGCGGCATGACCACGGTCTCGGTGGGGCCGTAGGCGTTGAAGAACTGCGCCGGGGTAAAGGCGCCGCGGATGCGTTGCAGGTGCTCGCCGGTCAGCGCTTCGCCACCGGTGATGCACAGGCGCACCGGCAGGGTTTCCTCGCGGCTGGCCAGCCACTGCGCCAGCTGGCTGCCGTAGCTTGGGGTGAAGCCGAGCACGCTGACGTTCTGCTGGCGAATCAGCGCGCAGATTTCTTCCGCGCCCCACTGGCCCTGGGCCCGCAGGACTACCCGCGCGCCGCACAGCAATGGCACCAGCAGGCGCTCGCTGGCGGCGTCGAAGTTGATCGAATAGAAATGCAGCTCACAGTCGTCGCTGCGCATGCCGAAGGCTTCGATCACTGCCTGGCAGTGCATGGCGATTTCAGCATGGCTGACCACCACACCTTTCGGCTTGCCGGTGGAACCGGAGGTGTAGATCAGGTACGCCTGATGCGCCGGCAGGCTGCGTGAGAGCGGGGCCTCGGCGCTATAGCCGGCGAGTGCCGCCTGGTCGTCTTCCAGGCACCAGCGGGCCACCCCGTCCGGCAACTCGGCCAGCGCCTCGAACAGCGCGCGCTGGCCAAGCAACAGGCCGATGCCGCTGTCCTCGATCATGTATTGCAGGCGTTCCAGCGGGTATTCCGGGTCCAGCGGCACGTAGGCGCCGCCGGCCTTGAGAATCGCCAGCAAGCCGACCACCAGCATCGGCGAGCGCTCCAGCGCCAGGCCGACACGCACTTGCGGGCCGACGCCGCGCTCGCACAGCACCTGCGCCAGGCGGTTGGCCTGAGCATCCAGTTCGGCGTAGCTCAGGTGCGCGCCGGCAAAGGTCAGCGCGCGGGCCGCGGGGCTGCGCCGGGCCTGTTCGGCGAACAGTTCATGGATGCAACGCTCCAGCCCCGGCGCGTCCTGCTGGCCGCGCAGGTTGTCGAACAGCGCACGCTGCTCGTCCGCTGCCAGCAACGGCAGCTCGCACAGGCGTTGCTGCGGGTCGGCGACCAGCGCCGCCAGCAGGCGCTGCCAGTGCGCGGCCATGCGGGCAATGCGCGGCTCGTCGAACAGGTCGCAGCTGTAGGTCAGGCAGCAGCTCAGGCGGCGGTCGAGGTCGGTGACTTCCAGGTTGAGGTCGAACTTGGTCGCGCGGGCGTCGTTGACCAGGTAATCCACCTGCATCCCGGCCAGCTCGCGGCGTTGCTGGAACGCCCAGCGCTGCACGTTGCACATTACCTGGAACAGCGGGTTGTAGGCGGCGCTGCGCGGCGGTTGCAGGGCTTCGACCAGATGGTCGAACGGCAGGTCCTGATGCGACTGACCGTCGATCACGGTCTGCCGGACCTGTTCGATCAGTTCGCTGACGCGCATCTGCCCGTCAAGCTGGCAGCGCAGCACCTGGGTGTTGAGGAAGGCGCCGATCAGCCCTTCGCTTTCCGGGCGAATGCGGTTGGCCACCGGCGCGCCGATGCGCAGGTCGTGCTGGCCGCTGTAGCGGTAGAGCAAGACCGCCAGGGTGGCGGTCATGGTCATGAACAAGGTCAGGCCATGGGCAGCGTTGAACGCCTGCACCCGCGTGGCCAGTTCGTCGCTCAGGTCGAAGCGGTACAGCTCGCCACGGTGGCTCTGCACCGCCGGGCGTGGGCGGTCGCTCGGCAGCTCCAGCAGCGGGTGCTGGTCGCCGAGCTTGGCGGTCCAGTAGTCGAGCTGACGCTGGCGCTCGCCGGCTTCCAGCCACTGGCGCTGCCACACCGAGTAATCCAGGTAGTGCACCGGCAGCGGTTCCAGCGGCGATTCGCGCTCGTCGAGGAAGGCTTCGTACAGCTCGCCGAGTTCCCGGGCAAAGATGTCCATCGCCCAGCCTTCGGTGACGATGTGGTGCAGGGTCAGCACGAAGTAGTGTTCGCGCTCGCCGGCCTTGACCAGGCAGGCGCGCAACAGTGGGCCGCACTCCAGGTCGAACGGCTGGTGCGCCTGTTGGTCGGCCAGGGCCTGCAGGCGTTGCTGACGCAACTCGGCTGCGTCGCCGGAGAAGTCCAGCCAGTTCATCGCCAGAGTGCTGTCGCTGGCGACTTGCTGGTACGGCACGCCAGCGCGGCTGGGGAAGGTGGTGCGCAGGGTTTCGTGACGCACGATCAGCGCTTGCAGGGCCTGCTCGAAACGGCTGACATCGAGCATCCCGCGCAGCCGTACCATGCCGCCGACGTTGTACGCCGGGCTGTCCGGCTCCATCTGCCAGAGGAACCACATGCGTTGCTGCGAGTAAGACAGCGGCACCGGCTGGCTGCGGTCGACGCGCGCGATCGGGCCTTGCCGGTTGTGCTGGCCGGCCAGCTGGATACGTTCGATCTGCGCGGCGAACGCGCCCAGCTCGCTGGCGTCGAACAGCACCCGCAGCGGCAGCTCGACGTCGCAGGCCTGGCGGGTGCGGGAAATGATCTGGGTGGCCAGCAGCGAGTGGCCGCCAAGGGCGAAGAAATCGTCCTGCAGACCGACCCGTGGCAGGCCGAGCACGTCGCGCCAGATCGCGGCGATCTGCTGTTGCAACGGCGTGCTCGGTTCGACGTGCACGCGGGTTTGCCAGACCGGCTCGGGCAGTGCCTTGCGGTCGACCTTGCCGCTCGGGCCGAGCGGCATCTGGGCCAGGTGCACCAGCTGTGCCGGCACCATGTACGCCGGCAGTTGCGCGCCAAGGCGGCTCAGCAGCGCCTCGTTCTGTTCCACCGCGCCCGTGTAGTAGCCGACCAGTTGCGGGCCGGCGACGCTGTCGCGCACCAGCACCAGCGCCTGCTCGACACCGGCCTGGGCCAGCAGGCTGGCCTGCACTTCTTCGGGCTCGACGCGGAAGCCGCGCAGCTTGACCTGATGATCGAGGCGGCCGAGGTATTCCAGCGCCTGCAGATCGCCCAGCCAGCGCGCGCGGTCACCACTGCGGTAGAGCCGCTCGCCGTTGGCTGTGGGGATGAAGCGCTCAGCGGTCAGCCCCGGTCGCCCGAGGTAGCCACGCGCCAGCCCCGCCCCGCCCAGGCACAGTTCGCCGGGTACACCTATCGGGGTTTGTTCGAGTTCGCCGTCAAGCACCAGGCAGCGCACATTGGCCAGCGGCCGGCCAATCGGCGAACGCAGGCCGTCTTCGCTGCGGCAGTGCCAGTGAGTGACGTTGATCGCGGTCTCGGTCGGGCCATAGCGGTTGTGCAAGGCGACCTGCGGCAATACCTGCAACAACCGCTCACGCAGCGCCGCCGGCAACGCTTCGCCACCGCAGAACACCCGGCGCAGGCTGCTGCACCGGGCGGCCTGCGGCTCCTGAACGAACACCTGCAACAGCGCCGGAACGAAGTGCAGCGTGGTCACGCCATGGGTTTGCACCAGTTCGGCGATGCGCTGCGGGTCTCGGTGTTCGCCGGGCCCGGCGAGCACCAGCGGGCAGCCCTGGCTCAACGGCCAGAAGCATTCCCACACCGACACGTCGAAGCTGATCGGGGCCTTTTGCAGCAGCACGTCCTGCGCGTCCAGCGCATAGCTGTCCTGCATCCATTGCAGGCGCTCGGCCAGCGCCGCGTGGGTATTGCCGACGCCCTTGGGCTGGCCGGTGGAACCGGAGGTGTAGATCACATAGGCAAGGTTGTCGCCCTGCAGGTGCAGGCCCGGCGCCTGGCACGGCCAGCTGTCGAGCTTGAGTTGGTCCATGGCGATGGTACTGACGCCATCGACCTGCGGCAGCCGCTCCAGCACATCGGTGTGGCTGAGCAGCAGGCTCGCGCCGCAGTCGGCGAGCATGTAGGCCAGGCGCTCGGCCGGGTAGTCGACATCCAGCGGCACGTAGGCACCGCCAGCCTTGAGAATCGCCAGCAAACCGATCAGCAACTGCGGCGAACGCTCGGCAGCAATCGCCACGCATACGTCCGGGCCAACGCCCTTGTCGCGCAGGTAATGCGCCAGACGGTTGGCCTGGGCATGCAGGTGGGCGTAATCGAGGCTGCCGCCCTCCCAGATCAGTGCACTGCGCTGCGGGTGCAGGCTGGCCTGGCGGTTGAGTTGCTCCACTACCCACTGGCTGGCGGCGGCATTCGGCGCCACGCTCCAGTTGTGCAGCAGGCTGCGCGATTGCGCGTCGAGCAGTTGCACGTCGCCCAGCGCCAGCTGTGGCGTGGCACTGACCTGTTGCAGCAGTTCGACCAGTTGCCCGGCGAGGCGCTCGATGGTGGCTGCCTGGAACAATTCGTCGGCGTAGTCGAACGACAGGGAAATCCGCCCCTGGTGGTCTTCTTCGCTGTGCAATTGCAGGTCGAACTTGGCTTCGCGACTGTGCCACGGCAGCTCGTCGGCGAGCAGCCCCGGCAACCGACGCAAGGCGCTCAGGTCACGCTGCTGGTGGTTGAACATGACCTGGAACAGACCTTGCTCGCGAGCCGCCGGAAACGCTTCGAGCAACTGCTCGAACGGCAGGTCCTGGTGGGCCTGGGCGTCAAGGGTGGTCTGCCGTACCTGGCGCAGCAGCTCGGCGAACGGCTGGCGGCTATGCAGCTGTGCACGCAGCACCTGGGTGTTAATGAAGAAGCCGACCAGGCCCTGGGTTTCCAGGCGCGGACGGTTGGCATTCGGCACGCCGACACGGATCTCGCCCTGGCCGCTGTAGCGGTGCAGCAGGGCCTGGAAGCCCGCCAGCAGCAACATGAACAGGGTCGCGTCATGGGCGTGCGCGGTTTGCCGCAGGGCGTTACCCAACCCCGCGTCGAGCGTGAAGCTCAGGCGCGTGGCGCTCTTGCGGGTGCGTGCCGAACGCGGGAAATCGCTGGCCAGGTCGAGCACCGGCAGGTCGCCGCCGAGTTGCTGCTGCCAGTAGTCGAGCTGACGCTGCGCCTCGCCCTGCGCCAGCCACTGGCGCTGCCAACTGCCGTAGTCGGCGTAGTGCAGGGGCAAGGCCGCCAGTTCCGCACGCTGCCCCTGAGCGGCCGCAGCGTACAGGCGGGAAAATTCGTCGATGAGGATATTCATCGACCAGCCGTCGGCGATGATGTGGTGCAGCGTCACCCAGAGCTGGTGCTCTTCGCTGCCCAGCTGCACCAGGGTCACACGCAGCAGCGGCCCCTTCTCTAGGTCGAACGGCTGCCGCGCTTCGAGTTCGCGACGTTGCTGCACTTGCGCGGCGCTAGCGCCATTGAGGTCGAGATGCTGCACGTCCCAGTCGAGGGTGGGCTGAATGCGCTGCACGGCCTGGCCATCGACCTCGGCGAACAATGTGCGCAACGATTCATGCCGCGCCAGCAACGTCTGGAAGCTGCTACGCAGCGCCGCCGCATCCAGCTCGCCGCGCAGGCGCAGGGCGCCGGGGATGTTGTAGGCAGCGCTGTGCGGCTCCAGTTGCCAGGTCAGCCAGAGGCGATTCTGCGCCAGCGATTGCGGCAACGCCTGCGTGCGCGACAAGGCACTGATCGCCCCCTGCACCACCCCGCCGTCGGCCTGCACGCGGGCGACCTCTGCGGCAAAACCGGCCAGGGTCGGCGCATCGAACAGCGCGCGTACGCCCAGCTCCAGTCCGAGCACGTCACGCAGGCGAGCAACCACCTGCGTGGCAGCGATGGAGTTGCCGCCAAGCAGGAAGAAGTGATCGTCGGCAGCGATGGCAGCAACGTTCAGCTGCTCGCACCAAAGGCCGGCGATCAGCGCTTGCAGGTCGTTTTCCGGAGCGGCCCGAGCCGTGTCGCTGCCCTGCTGGGCATCCGGGAACCGCGCATAGCAATCCAGGCTGCCATCGTCCATTCGCAGGCGGCAGGCCGAGCGTTGCAGCTTGCCGCTGGAGGTCTTCGGCAAGGCGCCCGGGTTGAGCAGCAAGACCACCGCCGGCGCCTGCTGGCAGGCATCGGCGATCACCTGGCGCAGGGTCTTGATCAACGACGTTGGCGGGATGATCTTCTGTACGTTGCGGCTGATTTCCACGGCAACGCCGATGCCTTCCTCGCCCTGGTTGTCGACGGCGAACACCGCGACCCGACCTTTGCGCAACACGTCGACTTCACGTTCGAGGGTCTGTTCCAGGTCCTGCGGGTAAAGGTTGTGCCCACGCACGATCAGCATGTCTTTCAGGCGACCAGTGACGAACAGCTCGCCCGCGCGCAGGAAGCCCAGGTCGCCGGTGCGCAACCAGGTGCGACCGCCCTGCTCGACGAAGGTCCGCGCGCTGGCTTCGGGGTTGCGCCAGTAGCCGTGGGCGATGCTCGGGCCGGCCGCCCAGATTTCACCGATACGGTTGTCCGGCAGCACTTCAAGAGATTGCGCATCGACCACCTGCACCGCATGCAGCGGCTGGCTGCGCCCGCAGCTCATCTGCACGCTGCCCTCGCCCGGCTCGGCGCGGTTCTGTGCCAGCGCGGCGGCGTCCAGCGACAACGGCGGAATACCCTGGCCGCGCACGCCACCGCTGACGAACAGGGTGGCTTCGGCCAGGCCGTAGCTGGCGAAGAAGCTGCCGGATTCAAAGCCGCAGGCGGCGAAGCGCGCGGCAAACAGGTCGAGGCTGTCCTGGCGGATCGGCTCGGAGCCGGAGAAGGCCACACGCCACTTGCTCAGGTCGAGCTTGGCCAGTGCCGCGGCGCTGACGCGCTCGCTGCACAACCGGTAGGCGAAGTCCGGGCCACCGCTGATGGTGCCGCCATGGTCGCTGATCGCCTGCAGCCAGCGCTGCGGCCGGGCCAGGAAGTAACTCGGGGCCATCAGCACGCACGGCACACCGCTGAAGATCGGTTGCAGCAGGCCGCCGATCAGGCCCATGTCGTGGTACAGCGGCAGCCAGCTGACGATGACGTCGTCGGGGTTCAGGTCGATGCCAAAACCATGGCGAATCAGCACTTCGTTGGCCACCAGGTTGCCGTGGCTGACCTGCACGCCTTTGGGCAGTGCGGTGGAGCCGGAGGTGTATTGCAGGAAGGCAATGTCGTCGGCCTGCAGCGGCGGCTCAACCCAGCTGGCGGCCAGCGTCGACGCCAGGCTGTCCACCGCCAGCAATTGCGGGGCATTGTCTGCGGCCAGCGCATCGAGGCTGCGCAGGCTTGCGCACAGCGCGCTGTGGGTCAGCAGCAGACGCGGTTCGGCGTCGTCGATGATCGACAGCAAGCGCTCCTGATGATGGGTACGCGAAGACTCTGGCGGGTACGCCGGCACGGCAATCACCCCGGCGTACAGGCAACCGAAGAACGCCGCCACGTAATCCGGACCACTGGGGAACAGCAGGATCGCCCGGTCGCCGACCTGGGTGCTGGCCTGCAGGGCTGCGGCAATGCTGCGCGCACGCCGATCGAGATCGTGATAGCTGAGGACGGCTTCGTCGCCAGGCGCTTCGGCGAGAAAGCGCAGGGCTACCCGCTCGGGGGTCTGCGCCGCACGTTGAGTCAGTGCCTGGACCAGCGTAACCGGGAGTTCGAAGGCGTCCTTCATGGGAGTTCCTGCCAGTGTCTATACGTGAAATCGGGGCTCGTGGGGCGGCGGACGACGGGCAGCAGGCACCGTCTCTCGGCGCACCGGGATCGAGGATGTACACAGGGGAACGGATGACCGGGGCAAATAATTAGCGGCTGCGACAGCGCCTGGGCCGGTGTTTTTTGAAGCCGATCACAGCGCGTTGCTTAGAACCGAAAAACGCGTGAGTTCGCTTCTTTTCTCATTTGACAATAATTATCATTAAGAATAGCTTGTCGTCCGTCGCAGGAAGCCTCCCCCCTCAAGCGGAGTGCTTCGCTTCCCTCTTCGAGACAAGGTGATTTCCATGGCGGAACAACTATCCACAAGTAAGTGCGATTCACCGTTACTCCAAGCGTTCGTCGACAATCGCAGCATCCTCGTGAAAATTGCCGCCCGTATCACCGGGTGTCGGTCGCGCGCCGAGGACGTGGTGCAGGACGCATTCTTCCGGCTCGGTTCGGCCCCGCAGATCACTTCGTCGTTCAAGGCGCAACTGAGCTACCTGTTCCAGATCGTGCGCAACCTGGCCATCGACCACTATCGCAAGCAGGCGATGGAGCTGAAGTATTCCGGCACCGAGGAGGAAGGGCTGCATGTGGTGGTTCACGGCGCCTCCCCCGAGAACACGCACATCAACTTCGCCACGCTGGAGCATATTGCCGACGCGCTGAGCGAGTTGCCGCTACGCACCCGTTACGCGTTCGAGATGTACCGTTTGCACGGTGTGCCGCAAAAGGACATCGCCAAGGAACTCGGCGTGTCACCAACCCTGGTCAACTTCATGATTCGCGATGCGCTGGTGCACTGCCGCAAGGTGTCGAATGCCCGCAGCGAGGCACGCGTCGGCTGAAAGGTCAAAAGCATCGCGGGACAAGCCCGCTCCCACAGGGATGACCTAGGTCCTGTGGGAGCGGG